>CALGGR010000166.1 GCA_937915755.1 uncultured Fretibacterium sp.
GAATTTTTATGTGGACCTGAACCCTTACATCCGCCCGGCGGAATCCAACGAGATCCGCGTGATTGCCCGGAACGCGGATCAGCCCAACTCCCGCTGGTATTCCGGCGCGGGGCTGTTCCGGGGCGTCGAGCTCGTGCACACGCCGAAGCTGCACATCGCCTTCGGCGGCCTGCGCGGCTTTACGAAGAAGATCGAATACGCCGCGGACGGCGCGCCGGAGACGGCCTATTTGCAGGTGTCCGCCGAGATCCAAAATGAACGCGCCGAAAACCGGGTGGTCGAGGTGATCTTCGAGCTGCTCCGGGAGGACGGCGGCGAGGTGACGCTTGAGAAGGGCAGCAACTCACTGCTTTTTGAACTGAATGCGGAGAGCACGGGGCTCAGGTCCGTGGAGGCGAGGGTTGTTTCTGAGGGCGACGCCAGGGGCGCAAACGATGTGGCAGCAGCGGTCGTGAAGGTTTCAGGGGCCCCGAGTGTCCTTGTGGTTGAAGGCCGCAGTGGCGAGGGTGAGCCGATGATGAGTATGCTGGAAGCCGCGGGTATGGTGGTTCAGGGCACGCTGCCCGCCATGATGCCGGAAACGCAGCAGGGATATGCGGCCTATCAGGCGGTGGTTCTGTGCAATGTGGACCGCGACAGTCTCCTGGATGCCCAGGAGGAAGCGCTCATCGGCGCCGTCAAAACCATGGGCCGTGGTCTTGTGGTGACAGGCGGCGATCAGAGCTATGCCCTGGGCGGATATCTTGGAAGCAGGCTTGAAGAGATGCTGCCGGTGGACTGCATGATCCGCAACCGGATGGACATGCCCAACACGGCGCTGGTGCTCGTCATTGACAAGTCCGGTTCCATGATGGATGGCATGTACGGGTATACGCGAATTCAGATGGCGCGTGAAGCCGCGATTGCTGCGGTCGATCTTCTGACGGAGAAGGACTATATTGGCGTCATCGCCTTTGATGATGTTTACAGCCATTTTCCCCACCTCCTTTAGAGCAGAGATGCCACAAACGACTCGACTTCGGCCATGTCAGCAGTAGGCTCAAAGCGTTTGACGACGTTCCCGTTTCGGTCAACGATGAATTTCGTGAAGTTCCATTTGATGTCGGGCTTCTTCGCGTAATCGGGGTCAGCTTTTCCGAGCATGTCCTCAAGGATCGGGGTGAGCTTGTGTTCGCCGAAACCTTCAAATCCCTTCTGGCTCTTCAGGTACGTGTAAAGCGGAAGTTCGTTTGCGCCGTTTACGTCGGACTTCTTGAACTGGTCGTACTCGGTGTTGAAGTGGAGAGTGCAGAACTCGTGAATCTCATCATCGCTGCCCGGTGCCTGTCCGCCGAACTGGTTGCAGGGAATGTCGATGATCTCGAGGCCCTTGTCGTGGTACTTCTTGTGCATTCCTTCGAGCTGCTCATACTGTGGTGTGAAGCCGCAGCCTGTTGCTGTGTTGACGATCACGAGGACTTTCCCCGCGAACTTTGAGAGTTTCACTTCCTCGCCTTTTGGTGTGAATACGGAATAATCATAGAGTTTACTCATTGCATATGCCTCCGTTATCAGTATTAGGATTATTGTATTTTACCAAAAAACGCGCAAGAATCATCCTGATTTCTATCAAAACATACCCGAAATTTTTGACAGCCGTTATAATTAACAAAATAATTTCACACACAGGAGGAATCAGCATTCATTGATTGAGCTTGAACACATAGTAAAGAGCTTCCGTGCCGACAAAGACAAGTCAATCCACGCGGTCAACGATGTCTCTCTAACGGTTGAAGACGGTGATATTTTCGGGATTATAGGCTTCTCAGGCGCAGGGAAGTCAACACTCGTCCGTTGTATAAATCTCCTTGAGCGTCCTGATTCGGGAAGTGTCAGGATTGACGGCGTTGAAATGATGACCCTCAAGCCCAAGCAGCTCTACAAGGCCCGCACGAAAATCGGCATGATATTCCAGCAGTTCAACCTCATGCCATCGCGCACCGTCCTTCAGAACGTCGCCTACCCTCTCCGTAATATGACACGCGATCAAGTCAGGCAGAAAGTCCGTGAACTTTTGGCACTCGTCGACATTCCTGACAAGGAGAACGCTTACCCTTCCGAGCTTTCAGGCGGTCAGAAACAGAGGGTTGCAATCGCACGCGCACTAGCAAATGACCCGACGATACTTCTCTGCGATGAGGCAACAAGCGCGTTAGACCCTCAGACCACAGGCGCAATCCTCCAGCTCCTCAAGGACCTTAACCGAAAGCTAGGCCTCACGATTGTAGTCATCACTCACGAGATGGAGGTCGTCAAGAACATCTGCCGTAAAGCCGCAGTTATGGACGCAGGAAGAATCATTGAGATGGGGGACGTTTTCGAGATATTCTCATCACCGAAGCACCCCGTAACACGAAACTTCGTCCGCACAACTTCCAACCTCTCAAAGATTGAGACGCTCATCAAGGACAAGTCGCCAATCGTTCAGGTCAAACCGGGTCAAGTCATGGCGAGATTGCTGTATATTCATGCTGACGTTTCAGAGCCTCTGATTTCGTATGCTTCGAGGGCGTTCGACATTGAGATTAACATTGTTCTTGCTGACGTTGAGATCGTCGCTGGCGTTATGGTCGGCGGAACTGTAGTAATTTTCAGCGGAAGCACCGAACGAATCGACAAGGCCATGAAGTATTACAGGGACAAAAATATTCGCGTGGAGGTGATTCAAGATGCAAGAATTACTGCCTAACCTCATGAGGAGGCTTCCTGAGTTCTGGAAGGCCTGCGGTGATACATTGCTGATGGAAGTTTGGTCAGGGGCAATAATCTTCGTCATAGGGCTTATACTCGGAATAATACTCACAGTAACAAAGCCCGGCGGAATCATGGAGAATCGTCCGCTGTATCAGATACTCGACAAAATCATCAACCTCTTCCGTTCAATACCGTTCATAATTTTGCTGACTGCGTTAATGCCTCTCTCACGCGCAATAATGGGGACGGCGATTTACGTCAGGGGCGTTATCGTTCCGCTAGTGTTCGGGGCAACACCGTTCTTTGCGAGGCAGGTTGAGAGCGCACTCGCACAGACCGAGAAGGGGCTTGTTGAGGCGGCGTTGTCGATGGGTTCAAGCCCGTTTGAGGTTATATTCAGGGTGTACTTGCGTGAGAGCTTGGCACCGATAATCCGCGCAATCACGATAACGATCATAAGCCTCTTGGGACTTACTGCGATGGCTGGTGCTGTCGGTGCGGGCGGACTTGGAGACTTCGCAATACGTTACGGACATGACAGGAACATGCAGGATATAACGTGGGTAACTGTCGTCGTTCTCGTCGCGGGTGTGAGCGTGGTTCAGTGGCTGGGTGAATACTTGGCCCGAAAAAATACACACTGACATAGTGGGATTTATGTTGTAAAATATCCCGCAAGATTTAACGAAAGGAAGTATGAAGTTATGGCAAGAAAAGTTTTACTGTCGTTCGTTCTAGTGCTGGCGTTGATAGTCAGTGCATCAGCTGATGTAACCGTCAGGCTCGGAGTTACTGGGAGCGTCTACGATGAGATGTGGCAGCCCGTCAAGGATATGCTCGCTAAAGAGGGCATCAATCTCGAAGTCATACAGTTCACGGACTACGTTACGCCGAACCGTGCGCTTGCTGACGGAGACATTGACCTCAACGGATTCCAGCACAGGATTTACTTCGCCGACGAGCTTGAAAGCAGGGGCTACAAGCTGACGAACATCGCAAACACATTCGTCGTCCCTCTGAACCTCTACTCAATCAAGATCAAGAGCCTCGACGAAATCAAGGACGGCGACGTAATCGCAATCCCCAACGATCCGACTAACGGCGGACGCGCGATAAAAGTTCTCGCAACAAGCGGCCTCATAACGCTTCGTGAGGGAGCAGGCTTCAACCCGACGAAAGAGGACATCGCGGGCTACAGCAAGAAGATAACCATTCAGGAGCTTGCGGCCAACACAATACCGTCAGCACTTCCTGACATTGCTGCGGGCGTAATCAACGACACATACGCGCTCGATTACGGACTGAAGGCGAGCGATGCTGTCTTTGCTGACCAGGCACGCGAGAAAGAGTACTGGAATCTCATCGCGACGAGGACTTCTGACCTTGAGGACGCGGAGAAGCTGGCAGTCTACGGCAAGATTGTCGATGCGTACCACAGTGAGACGATGAAGGCGCATCTGTCGGAGCTTTACGGCGGGTTCTTCAGGCCGGTTGGCTGGGACGAGGATTTGCTTGCACCGTTCAAGAAGTAAAGAGAAACGTTACCCCCTTAGCGTTATGTCTGAGGGGGCATTTTTATCATAATTTGCAAGAAGAATCCCACCTCTATAGGTTAGAAGTATAATAAATTTGGTGCTGAATATGACCGAAGAACAGAGATTAGAGAAAAATAACCGAATCCGTGAAAAAGACAAATAGACCATGGAAAAACGAAAGTCTCAAGTTTGTCGCGTATACCGAGTGAAAATCGACATCTCTCACCTAAATGAAGCACAAAAGGAATAGTTGAAGATGCTCTTCGTGGAAGCCAAATAGCTCTGCAATGACGCATTAACTTTCATGAAAGACCATGACATAAACGAATACGACACTAAAATAGTAACCGTTCACGGCTTGGATAAAGACCGAAACCCTTTGCAGTATATCTCCTCACGAATGAGGCAGTCAGTAATAGCTGGAATCAAGTCCAGCCTCAAAATTCTCTCATCGTTGAAGAAGAACAATCATCAAGTCGGCGGACTACGTTATAAGTCTGATTATGCGTCAGTGAACTACTCCGCCTATAGAGGCAGGAGTTTCCTGGCTGACTCAGTGGTATTGGGTTTGTTGCTCTCTTGTATTTTTCTGCTCTGGCCAAATATTTTCTACACGTGCCGCCCCGTATATCTGGTTTACTTGAGCATTGTTGAAAATTGTAGCCCAGTTAACTTAACTTGCACAATTCATCTCCAACCTATGGAGGTGGGAGTCTCTTCTTGCGATTCTCGATAAAATTACCGGAAAATATCTTTGCCGTTCCGGTTCAACAGGTGCATTCTCATTGTCCGCCCAGTAGAAGCCCAAGTTCGTCATGATGTTTGTCCATTCGACGGTATTGTAGTCAATATTCCTGATGGCATTCCGCAAGAATAATGCGTGGTTTGATGTGCAGGCAAATGTCATCGTGAACAATACAGCATTGAATCCCGAAAAACATTGTTTGTTCATCAGCGGGAAAATCTGAGACAGCCACGTCGTCATCATTCCGTTTGAATCGTACAAGAACTGATAGCCCGTCACGAGCGCAACTCCCGAATATATCAACGTGGTCATGTAACCCATTCGCAGAATACCCGCGCCCTTGATGAGAATATCATACTAAATGTGCGGAGAATGGCAGCAGCCCCATCTAGTTTGGAACATTGCCATTCTCGATTTCTGTCTCACTTACTTGTGCCACTTGTTCTCCGTTCCGTTCATGATCCTCACAATGTTAGTCCTGTGCCTCCAAACGCACAGCAACGCAAGTACTGCTGCAAGAACCGTGAAAGTTACGGGCGCACCCAACATCGCAAAGCACACAGATATAGCCGCGAGCGATAACATTGACGCAAGTGAGACGATGTGAGTCGTCCCCCTTATGATGTACCACAGTCCGCCGCAAAGCAAAACCGCCGCGAACGAATAGTACGGCCATATGAAGAACAGAGTCCCGTAAGTCGTAGCAACTCCCTTTCCGCCCCTGAACTTCAGCCAGACAGGATAGTTATGTCCAACAACAACCGCAAACGCTGACACTGCCGCGATGATTTCCTGCTGTTCTGCCGGTGCGATATGTGCCGCAAGTAATAGCGCGAATGCCCCCTTAAGCATGTCAACAATCGCAGTGAACCATGACCAAACAGGCCCCATCGCCCTCCCAACGTTCGTTGCACCAATCGCCCCTGAACCTATAGTACGAATGTCGAGACCGTCGCGCTTTCCGTCTTCACCCTTGTGGAAGAGCTTTGTTACGACGTAGCCCGTCGGAAATGAGCCTATAAGATATGACACTATTACCCACAAAATTATGCTCCTCACTTTGATTTTCCTCCTTAGTCTTTGCCGTTTATGCGGTCTGAGCCCCGCTTTATTCCGAGTCCAGACAGATCCTTGTCCTTCAGTACGTCCCACCTGAAATTCAGCGCGAGAAGGAACAATGCCGAGAACGGGTCTACCCTCCAATTCTGATTATCACTGAAGCTGTCATGAAGTGTCCTGAGCTGCCGTAATCCCTTGTCCTCGCTGTCCATGTCAGAAAGAAACCTCCTGAACTCCGACAACGTATCAATCCCCGATGCATGAAGTATTTTGCAGAGATATGTGAAACTTTCACGGAGATATTGCGCGTCAGGTGTGAACTCAGGGAATCCTGCCTCGATAGCGTTCGCGTTCCATTTCCCCAACAATGAAGGATCGTCGCGGAATAGCTGATAGAGTTCCTCGTCCGTGAAAACCGTCTCCGCTGTAACCTGTTCGGGCTTCTTTGCTGACGGCGGAACTAGAAGTGCCTCGCTCTTTATCTCATCCCGCAATGTCAGGAATCCCTTGTCGGCCTTCTCAAGCATCGCTCCCAGAAGGAACAACTCTCGCGTAAATTCTTCCTCCGATTCTCTGCCTACTGTCTGGCTTACTTTCGGGAGAATTGTCGCCCATGCTTCCTGCAATAACGTTCGTAGTTCGAGACGGAAGTTAAGGTCTTTGTACTTCTCCCACTCCTTTAGGGTTGAGCGGGACTGTGAGAGCGAGAGTATGTAGACTACTGCAGGATAGCCGAACCTTCCGGGATCTTTTAGGACGCGGGAATTTGACGGCAGTGAGCGTGAAGGATCAACGTCAAACTCGGACTTTATGAGCGACTCTATCCTCAGTACGTCAGCAGGAAAACGCAAAAGCACACGTATAGTAACAAGGTCAACACCAGCAAGGTCCTTTTCCTCAAGTGTCGACAGCATTTGAAGAAGCTCGGCGGGAGGTTCAGCCCAGCCCTCAATAGCATAGAACTCCACCCCTTCAACTTCAACGAGGTCTTGAATGAGATTGCGGATTCTCGCGGCGTATTCCTCGTAGAGCTTAAGGCTCTCAACGTATCTTATTCCGATTTCGTCAATCCTGCGCTTGTTCATGACGAAATTTTATCACAACGGCCCATCTAAAACGCTATATCCCTGAAAACAACCTCGCCGTTCTTCACGGTAATCAACGGACGGTAAATATATTCCCCGAATCTTAGCTGTGCAGTCTCGTCCGAATAAGGCCTGTCCCCGAATTGAACTGCAAACTCCTCGCGCCTGAATATCGCAACGTCAGCAGCACTCCCGACGCTTAGAGTCCCCGCGTCAATCTTCATATGCCTCGCCGGATTTATTGTGCAGAGACGGAATAATTCATCCTCTGGGATTCCGAGCATCGAATACTTTGCGAGCTGACTGGCCATGCTGAAGGCTGTAGGACGGAGATATACGCTGAGTTTCGTGATGTCGGTCGCAAGAATGTCCGGGAAAAATTCCTCACGTATTGCCCTCTCTGCAACATTGAAACCGAAATGTGCCCTCGCATCCGCTGCCTCGAAAATCACTCCGCGTTCACGTGCTTCAATCGCTGCTTTGCTGACATGGCCGAGTTTGTCGAGAATAGTACTGCCTTTGTTCATGTACATGTGAGTGATTACGTCGCCGGGTCTCAGGCATGAGAGGAGCTCTGACATTTCAGCTGGTGGATTCGTGCAGTGAACCATTACAGAAAGCCCCAGTTTCTCCGCAAGCCTCACAGTCTGACGAAGCGGTTCATATCCCAAGTCCTTCACTACCTCCTTGCTTGTTCGGAGCTTAAGGCCCAAGAGATTCGCGCCTTCCTCCTCGAAAAGTTCACGGATTTCTCCCTCGTCATAGTGCGAAGGGTCAACGTCCTCCATTTCGTGAGGTAATGAGTCGAGGCCGGTCGAACATACATTGATGTAGGCTTTCACGGTGAGTTTTGACTTGCTGATGAAATCTTTGTGCTGACGGAAAGTCATTGCGCCCGTGCTTCCTGCGTCAACAACTGTTGTTACACCTGACGAGAAACACACGGACTCGGCTGGGATTCCGATTTTAGCGAGAGGCCAGACGTGCGCGTGATGGTCGATAAGGCCGGGAGTTATGATGCAGCCCGATGCATCGATTTCATTCACCGCCTCAGCGTCAATGCCGAAGTCAACCGCTGAGATTTTCCCGCCGTCGATTGCTACGTCGAGAACGTCATGTATATTGTTGGCCGGGTCTATTACTGTTCCGTTTCGTATTAGTATCTGATACATTTATATTCCTCCTTCGTAAAGATGCAACACTAAGAATTTTACCTTATATTGCTTTTATAAGCAGAGGGCAGATCATAATCTCGTTTGACTTTTCCGCATGATGTGATAAATTAAAACAAATTTTATCATTGTAAATTAAGAAAGGACTTGACACGTGTGACTTTAAGTGCTATAATTCCTCACCTCACCTCACCTCACCTCACTATTTGTCTGTTTTTACCCTTTCTGAAAGGGTGTCGTCTTTCTCAGTGTTAAATAAGGAGCGTGAATACCTATGAGATTCATGAAATTGTCGATGATGGTATTCTGCCTCGTAGTATGTCTTGCCACCCCCTCATTCTCACTTGACCCCTACAAGGACAATACAGGCGGATTCGGACCCAGAGTCGCGGGAACAAGGCTGGGCAATAAAATGTCCCTCCGCGATATAGTCAGGTGGCGCGTGGATCTTCGCGGACTTCCATTCACCCTTGAAATCAACAGCGAGAGAATACCCGGCCGAAAGCCCTCAGAAGTCGGAAGCATATCCATCCTCATGAGCGGCAAGGACAAAGATTTCACCGGCTTCAGGATCACAAGTGCTGTCAGGGAATTTTACCGTCTACGAAATGAGAGCATGAAGCTTCCTGACCTCCTCGCTGAAATCGAGAAGATTGGTGTCGAGACCATAACTCTAAGAACAGCAAATGGGCGCGTTAAGGATGACTGCATATCGTTCACAGAGGACCTCAGGGTGTCAGAAATACGGGTACGAAGGAACGATCTTGGTGCGGGTAATATGCCTCATGAAGATTTCGTGCGTGAGTTCACGAGGAACTACAGCCTCCCAGAAATGAGACGGCGAGGAAATACTTGGAGCTTCAAAAACGATTCCGAAGGCTGGCAGATTACTTACTATGGTTTGGGAGATGGGATATTCGAGTTGCGCGCGTTGATATAGTATATGGAAAAAATTTCTGACAGCAAAGAGTTTTTCTTGACGCTCATCACCATATGCAGAAGACTTTGTTAGTCGTTCCCGCAGGATCGTGTGAGCTGAGCATTTTTGTGTTCGGGCCTGAGGCTTTCCGTTACATGCAGTCAAGATCAATCTCATAGCTTGTTCTCGTGTCGACTAGGGGATCGTTGACAAACTTTCTATGCGTCGAGTTGCTTGCTATGCTCATTGGGAAATACACGGGTGTCGTAGGTTTTTGCGGCTTCGAAGAACGCATTTACGATACCGCTGGAGGGAAGCATACATTCAGGTTTAGTGTCGCAGTTTCGGCGGTACTTAATCCATATCAGAAACCGAGAATGGGATCATGTCTTCAGTTTCTTTGACGCCGTATTTCACAATCTCATTCCATTTCATCGAGCCTGTGTTGAATCTCTTCCGTACCATCTCAAAGTCATACTTCATTGCGTCATTACGCCTTTTTCTTTATCACAATTCTAAACGCTATTCCCCTCTTTTCGCATTATCTCACAAATTTTATTATTCAGCAAATTTATATTGCCTAAAATTATCAAAATTTCCCGGGCGGTAATAACTATTGTCAATTATAGATTGCCTTTATAGAAATAATAATGCTTTTCATTTGCTGTTGACTCATATAGAATTGCGCCATTCAAAAAGACAACACATTCTTTCAGGAGGTACAAAATGCAGAGAGAAGCATTAGACGGAGTTCGTATACTCGACATCTCAACAGTAATAGCAGGGCCGTTCGGGGCAGGAATACTCGCAGATTTCGGCGCGGAAGTCATAAAAGTTGAAATGCCCGGACGCGGAGACACATTCAGGGCAATGGGACCCCTCAAAGACGGCGTTTCAATTCGCTGGCCGTCAATGGGACGCAACAAGAAAAGCATCACCCTTGACTTCCATTTTGAAGAGGGCAAAAAGGTTTTCCTCGATCTCGTGAAGAAGAGCGACGTAATCATCGAGAACTTCAGGACGGGAACGCTCGCAAAATGGGGAATGGGTATCGACGTTCTCAGGCAGGCTAACCCCGACATCATCGTTACGCACGTTACTGGTTACGGACAGACAGGGCCGAACGCAAAACTCGCAGGTCTCGGCCTACCTCTCGGAGCATTCTCAGGAATGACATACATGCAGGGCTACCCAGACAGAGCACCCGTAAGCCCTCCTTTCGCGCTTGCTGACTTCATCGCCGGCCTCAATGTCGTAATGGGGACAATGATCGCCCTCTATCACCGCGATGCCCTCAAGGGGAAAGGTCAGGAAGTTGACGTGAGTCTTTACGAGGGGATTCTCAGAATGGAGGAAAACTTCATCGCACAGCTTGACGTTCTTGGCATAAACAAGGAACGTACCCCAATGCCCAGCGGTTCATCAGTACCAATCGGAACAAACGAGACAAAAGACGGGAAATGGGTCGTCATGGTTTGCAGCACTGACCCCGTGTTCGCTCACCTCTGCGATGCTATGGAGCGTCCTGACTGGCTTCCGAAATATGAGAAGTCGAAAGCCCGCCTCCCAGATGCTGAAATCCTCAATGGTGCTATGCGTGAGTGGGTTCACAGCCTGACATACGCCGAACTCAAAGAGAAGTGCGACAAGGCCGGAATGCCCGTTGCACAGGTCATGAGCATGAAGGACATCTTCGAGGATCCTCACTACAAGGCGAGGAATGACATCGTTGACGTTCAGGTTGAGGAGGATTTCGGACACGTCAAGATGCCCAATGCCTTCCCGTTCATGACAGAGACACCCGGAAGAATCAAATGGCCCGGTCAGAAGCTCGGTGCGTCAAATGAGGCAATCTACAAGGGGCTTTTAGGCATGAGCGACTCTGAGATTGCAGAACTCAAAGAGAAGAAAGTAATCTAGTCCCCTCGCGCTGAAAGGAGAGTGAATATTTCATGACAGCTTTAATAGGATACTTGATGTTATTCGCCATCATGTTCCTTCTCATGAAGAACAAGATGATGCCTATCGTGATATTCGTAACTGTTCCTGTGATAGCAGCATTGTTGCTAGGAAGCAGCTTCAAGGAAATTGGCGCAATGGTTGACAAAGGTCTCGGGACAGTCTGGAAAACTGCTGTGTTATTCATCTTCTCGACGAGCTATTTCGGGCTGATGAATGATGCCAGAATGTTTGACCCTATTGTTGACGGTCTGGTTAAGCGCGCGGGGAGTAATGTAGTTCTGGTTACAGTAGCAAGCGGGATTGTAGCGATTCTAGCCCATTTAGATGGGGCAACAGCGACCACTGTTCTCGTTACGATCCCTGCTATGATGCCATTATACCGCCGAATGAAAATCTCCCCGTATTCCCTTCTGCTCATCACGGGCTGTGCTATGGGAATCATGAACCTTGTCCCATGGGGCGGGCCTATCGTCAGAGTCGCAACTGTCCTCAAGATGGACACGACGGAACTCTGGCACATGCTGATACCGTTTCAGGGGGTGTGCCTTGTAGCAACGTTGATTATCGCGGCGATATGCGGAGTTGTTGAGAAGAAGCGCGGCGCAGGAGTTTTCACGGACGAGGAAATCAAAGCCATTCAGTCAGCACCAGTTGACGAGAAAGCATTAGCCCTCAAGCGTCCCAAACTCTTCATGGTCAACATACTTCTCACGGTCATTCTTGTGGGGTGCCTGTGCTTCTCGGTGATGCCGTCTCACACGCTGTTCATGGTGTTCTTCGGCATAGCGATAACGATAAATTATCCCGGCCTCAAGGAACAGAACGAACGCTTCAAGGATCACGCAAGCGAAGCCCTCAACATGTCAGCAACACTACTTGCCGCCGCTGTATTCATCGGAGTGATGCAAAACTCAGGAATGCTCGATGAGATGGTGCGCGTACTCCTGAAGATTATCCCTGAGTCTATGGGGAAGTACATGAACCTAATCGCCGGAGTAATCGGACTTCCTATTGGTGCGGTGCTTGGAGCTGACACGTTCTACTACGGAGTATTCCCGCTGCTTGGCGAGGCGGGTGCGGCGTTCGGAGTTCCGCAGCTTGACGTGGGAATAGCCATGCTAATCGCAAAGAATGTCGGAATGATAATCAGCCCCCTTCAGCCTACAACATACCTTGCCTGCGGGCTTGCAGGGGTTGAAGTCGCGGCGCACATCAAGAAGAATTTCGGTTGGTGTTGGCTCATAAGCATAATCCTCTGCGTTGTCGGGATACTTATGGGCGTTATGCACATATGTTAAGGAGGTAATATCATGAAAAAGTTTCACGCGCTAATTCTGGTTTCTGTTCTCTTACTCAGTGCTTCATCTGCACTAGCGGGGACTCAGCTAACAGCAGGAGCAATCGGCACGACGAGTGATACCTACATGCTCGTTATGGGCTGGGCAAACGCTCTCAAGCAGGCAGGCTCAAGCGTAACACTCACGCCCCTTGAGGCTGGCGGAACAGTAAAGCTGCTTCGCGGACTCATCACAAACAAATGGGACATAGGATTCATCGCCTCCCCTCATTACGCAAACGCACTAGCAGGAGAGCTGAACTTCGAGAAAGATCCTCCCTCACTCCGTGAACGCTACAAGAAAGTCCGCACACTCTTCGGGATTCTCTCGGGAATGGGAATGTACGTAGTCAGAGGCGACAGCGACATTATCACTATCCCCGACCTCAAGGGCAAGAAGCTGGCCATCGGTGCGCCGGGCGGAATGGCAGGACTCGTTACACGCAGGCTCTTCAAGGCATACGGTCTTGACGCGGACAAGAACGACTATTCGGCCCAGTACCTCGAATACGGCTCGGCACTCGATGAGATGAGAAGCAACCTTCTCGACGGTACAATACTTTGGGGCGGTATCCCTCAGAGCGGGGCATTCAACTTCACGAGGCAGATACCCCTTCGCTTCCTCCCGATTGACGCGGACAAGTTCGAGGCTTTCAGGCAGGACATGCCGCAGGGACAGTATTACATGCTGAAGGAGTTTTCACCGGAGCTTCTGAAGTCGGTTTACGGTGAGAAAAATATCATTCAGGACAAGCCCACTAATATGTGGACGTTCCAGATGATGGTGGTAGTACGCGATGACATGCCCGACGATGTGGCCTACGAGATAACAAAGCAGTTCTGGGAAAATCTCGACTTCGTGAAAAGCACAGCGGCTTCATTGCAGTCGATTGACCCGAAAGAAGCGTTGACAGTTCTCTCGGCGGAGTTCCACCCCGGTGCGGTGAAATACTACAAGGAAAAAGGCTGGCTTTAAGTCAGGCGAAACAAAAGGCAGGGGCAGCGTATGCTCCTGTCCTTTCTATCTAAAGAGGTGAAAAATATCATGGCGGAAAAAGATTTGTTCGCAAAGTTACGTTTCTGGATTGG
The DNA here is from genome assembly GCA_937915755.1 of uncultured Fretibacterium sp. GTDB lineage: Bacteria > Synergistota > Synergistia > Synergistales > Aminobacteriaceae > JAFUXM01. The sequence continues at coordinate 13,636 of CALGGR010000166.1, forward strand.
GACACTTCTGTGTGTCTTCCTGACATGCTTCACGGTTTATACGATTTTGCTGGGACAGTTCACGGCTCAGGTTCAGCGTGGAATATTCCTTCTTTGCGCGGGAGTTGCTGTGTTCTGCTTCAAGCCATTCAATCCAAAGTGGGAGGACGGAGACAATAACGCCCTCAAATGGCTTGGAAGGCTCATCGACATTGTAGTTGCTGGAATGATGATTTACGCGGTCGTATACCTTCTGCAAAACTACTTCGAGATTACAGCGGAGCGCGAGGGGTGGCCGAATGAGGCGGATTTAGTCTGCTACACTCTCGGAACAATCAGCGTCCTTGAAGGTGTAAGAAGGACTCACGGCTTCATGCTTCTCAGCGTAATTCTCGTTGTCGTGGCATATCTTTTCTGGGGACACTTCCTGCCCGGAATGTTCTACCATCAGCCTCTCATGTTCTCAGAAATTATCGAGATGAGTTTCAGCATGAGCGGAGTATTCGGCGTGGCACTTACTACAGTCGCAAACGTCATCGCAATATTCATCGTTCTCGGAGCTGTGTTACTTTTGACGGGGACAGGGGATCTATTCATTGATCTTGCGTTCATGTTCACTGGACGCTATGTCGGAGGGCCTGCACAGTCAGCGGTAATAGCTTCTGCACTTTTCGGCTCAATCAACGGCTCAGGCCCCGCAAATGTAATGAGTACAGGCTCTTTCACGATTCCATTGATGACAAGATGCGGTTACAGCGAGACATTCGCGGGCGCAGTCTCAGCGACGGCCTCATGCGTGGGACAGATTATGCCTCCTGTAATGGGAGTTGGCGCGTTCCTCATGGCCGAGATTACGGGCGTTCCCTACAGTCAGATAATGGTTATCGCGGTCGTTCCCGCATTGCTCTACACATTGTCGCTGATGATGAATGTCCGTCTTCAGGCGTTCAAACAGGGACTAAGGCCGCTTTCGGACGATGAGCTTCCGAAGTTCCACAAGGGTTGGGTACCGAGAATAATCGTTCTCCTTGCGACGGTTACGGTATTGCTTTGGCAGATATTCAACGGTGCTGCTCCGAGCATGGCCGGACTTCAGGCTACAGGCACGCTATTAGTAGGCTCGCTGCTCGTGAAGGAGATGCGCCCAGATTTCTCGAAACTCTGGCAGATGTTCGTCGAAGGCGGAAAGGGACTCCTCTCACTCACAATAGTGTGCGCGGCAATCGGTATCGTAATCGGAGGACTCAGCATTACGGGACTCGGCGTTCGTTTCAGTCAGGCAATAATCAGCATCGGGCAGTCAAATTTGTTCCTCGCGCTTTTGATGGCGGCACTTTGCTGCGTAATTGTCGGAATGGGGCTTCCTACGGCGGCATCGTATTTGATGGTGGTCTTCATCGCTGCGCCCGCAATAACGAATCTCGGTCTCTCCGTAATCTCGACGCACCTCTTCATCTTCTACTATGCTGTTCTCTCGGCGATAACTCCTCCCGTTGCCCTTAATGCTTACGCGGCTTCTGGAATCGCAAAGAGTTCACCGTTGAGCATAGGATTTGAGTCGGTGAGGATTGGGCTTGTAGGGTTCATGCTGCCGTTCATGTGGATTTACAACCCGGATATAATTCTCGGTGAAGGTCATTCCCTCATAGCGTCAGCACTTGGGATAATAGCCTGCCTCTTGGCAATATACCTTCTAGGCGCGGCAAACATAGGCTATATGCGAAAGAGCCTCAATACCCCTGAGCGCGTAATATCTGCCCTAATCGGTGTAATGCTCATAACCCCCGCTGTATTCGTGAACAATTACGTCTGGAAGATTGCAGGAATAATTCTCGGAGCTGGGCTTTATGTATGGTTCGGCAGAGGTAGCAAAAATGAAGGCTGATATTCTCATCAAGGGCGGCCATGTTGTTGACCCTTCTCAGAATCTCAACGCTGTAACCTCCGTCGCAATTTCAGGAAACAGGATTATTCCTGCCGACAGCGACATCAAAGCGACACGGACGGTTGACGCTTCAGGGTGCTATGTATTTCCGGGACTGATAGACTTTCACACTCACCTGAATCATCTCGGCTCAGGACTCGGCACTAACCCCGACATAATGGCGGCTTCGGGCGTAACGTCAGCGGTTGATGCAGGCTCAACAGGCTGCCTGAACTTCCCGCTGTTCCTGAAAGAGACTCTCGAACGCTCAATTCTGAGACTGAAGGCGTACCTCTCTGTCTACTCTCTCGGAATAGGAGGCGGAGGATTTGCGGAGGACTTTGATCCTTCACGCTTTGACGAGAAACGAATTTCTGACACGTTCTCGCGCTATAGTGATTCGCTTCTCGGTCTCAAAATCCGCCTGAGCATTCCCCTCGCAAAGAGCATTGAGCCTCTTGAACGAATGATTGAGATTGCGGAGCGTCTCGGGACTTCGGTGTGCGTACATACGACAAACCCGCCGTGTTCATGCGGTGAGATAGCCCGCGTTTTGAGAAAGGGCGACATATTCTGCCATGTCTATCACGGGAAGGGCGCGACAATTCTCGATGAAGCTGGGAATATTTACCCAGAGATTCTTGAAGCACGAAAGCGCGGAGTGATATTCGATGCTGCTCACGGAAACAATCACTTCTCGAACGCGATATGTGCAAAGTCCCTCGAACATGGATTCATGCCCGACGTCATTTCAACAGACATGACAGGCGATAAGATGTTCTACGGCCTCAGAGCGAGAAGCCTTCCGTTCGTGATGTCGAAGTTCCTTTCGCTCGGAATGCCTCTCTATGATGTCATACGGTGCGTTACGGATACACCCGCAAGACTCATGAAGATGGGAGGAAGAACAGGGACGCTGAAGCCCGGAGCATTGGCGGACGTTTCAGTGTTCAGGCTTGAGGACAGAGAATTTCCCACGATAGATTACAGCGGCGAGAAGTACACCTGTACGAAGATGCTTGTTCCGCAGATGACGATAATCGACGGCAACATAGTCTTCGCACAGCAGGACTTCAGCATGATACAGTAAATCACGGCATGAAGAGCTTATCGTATTTCGCATAAGTCATACATTGCCTCCTGACAAGCCCGATGAACTCATAAGCATAGCTTGAGAACGTTCGTTTCTTGAGCCATGCTATGACCAACGGGTTTGTCTCTTTCATGTCCTTTATGGGGAAGACGTTTAGAATCCCCCCGCATTCCTCATTGAGTTTCAGGAGCTTTGGAAGGTACATAGTCAGGCAGAAGCTCGCGGCGTAATCTCTTGCTGACATTATGTGATGGAGGTCAGGGTGCGATGATACATGTATACAGTTAAGCTCAATGCCCAGCCTCTCAGCATGACGCTTCACCATGATGTGCGACCTAAATCCCGGAAGGTTCATCGAGAACGGAACGGCCTGAAATTCCCGAAGGTCAGCACCTGCCCTGAAAGCTTCCTTGCATTCAGGGTAAGTGTCAGGAAAATATTTCATCATCATGTTATCGCTTATCACCAAATAGATATGCTCATTGAGGACTTCTGAACACGCAAAATTTTTCGGGTAATCCTCTGAGGCGTTGGCCACCATAATATCTAGCTGGTTATTCTCGACCATCCTGCATAATCGCGGAGAGTCCGCACTCGTAATTCTAAGATAGACATTCGGGAAGCTGCGGTGAAATTCTCCCAGAAGGTCAGGAATAAGAATCCTGAATCGTCCCTCAGTTGTGCCCAAGTGAATCTCATGGCCGGCCTCGTCAATCATCTCCGACAATCTGTCCCTGAAACCCTGTTCCGTAAGCTCAATGTCCCGCAATGATGACGCTAAGAGTTCGCCCTCTGGTGTCAGGGAGAATACCGGCTTACGGTTGCATAGCCTAACGCCTAATTCTGCCTCAAGACGCTGAAGGTACTTGCTGAGATTCTGATGCGAGACATAAAGTCTGTCAGCGGCTTTCCGGAGATTAAGCTCCTCAGCTATTGCGAGAAAGTATTTGTAGTTAGCAAACATGCCCGTAAACGTCCGGCCTCCTGTGATTTAGGCTCGGCATTCTTGCTCTGACGGTATCAACATAGTCCGTATCAATCTCAGCCATGAGGACACATTCACGGTCGCTTGCTTTAGCGATGACGTTCCCGAAAGGGTCAACAACCATTGACCGCCCTGTGGAGGTCATATTCCGCTTAGTCCCAATTTGGTCAGGCGCGACGATCCAGCAGGCATTCTCAATGGCTCTCGCCCGCAATAGAGTCTCCCAATGGTCTCGGCCTGTGTTGATATTGAACTCCGACGGGACAACGATAATTTTTGCGTCCCTGAGTGCCATAGCCCTGAAGAGTTCGGGGAATCTAAGGTCATAGCAGATTGCGACTCCCATTTTTGCGAAAGGTGTTGTGAACGTTGAGATGCTGCTTCCTGCTGATATGATGCTGGACTCGGTGAGTGTTGCGTGATCAGCAAGGTGAATCTTCCTGTACATGGCCGCAACATTACCTTTGGGGTTGAATACGGCTGAGGTGTTGTAGACGTGAGTGTCATCATCAGGGATTCTTTCTGCGATACTGCCTCCGAGAATCCAAGTGTGATGCTCACATGCTTTCCTGCTGAAAAGTTCTGATGTCTCGCCGTCTGGAATGTCCTCTGAATTTTCGATGAAGCCCCGCCGTCCTCCGATGTAATTCACGAACTCAGGCATTGCGATAAAGTCAGCACGTTTTTCCGCAGCCTCATCAATCATTCGTGAGATTTTCGCAAGATTAGTGTCCTTGTCGTCCTGTGAATCAATCTGCAATAACGCTGCCCTGAATATCATCTAATAGAACCCCCTTACGAACCATTCTTCAACAGCTTCCGTCGTATGAGCCGGAGTATTCTTCAAAGCCTCAAGCTCACGGCGTAACTCGTCCCTTTCGCGCGTAACTTCCTCAAGCCTTATTCTAAGTTCCTCAATCTCATTCACGAATTATTCCTCCCTTTTATATAAATTATAATCCGTGCCATTGGATTTTACTGACTGCGGGATTATGAATGCAGGCAATAATGTATCACGATTGATGATATAATCATGGTCAAAAATTTCTGACGGCGAAGAGTTTTCCAACGCTCTGACCCCGAAGAGGAGGGTAAAACTTAATGTACAATCCATCATCGCCGCATGCAGACGATTTTATTAACCACGAGGAAATTCTTGACACTCTGATTTATGCCGAAGCTCACAAGAATGACACGGCACTGATTGACTCGCTCCTTGAGAAAGCGCGTCCGAAGTTCAACGAGAAAGGCTGTACGTGTTCGGGATTGACTCATCGTGAAGCGTCAGTATTGCTCGCTTGTGAAGACCCCGAAATCATCAGCCGAATCTACAAAGTCGCCGAAGAAATCAAGCAGGCATTCTACGGGAACAGGATAGTCCTCTTCGCGCCTCTCTACCTCTCGAACTACTGCATCAACGGCTGCCTCTACTGTCCATATCACACGAAGAACAAGACGATCCCGCGCAAGAAACTCACTCAGGACGAAATACGCGCGGAAGTCATAGCGTTGCAGGACATGGGGCATAAACGCCTCGCAATCGAAGCAGGTGAAGACCCCGTAAACAATCCAATTGAATACATACTCGACAGCATAGCGACAATCTACAGCGTTCACCACAAGAACGGAGACATTCGCCGTGTCAACGTCAACATTGCCGCAACAACCGTCGAGAATTACCGAAAGCTCAAGGAAGCCGGAATCGGGACTTACATTCTTTTCCAAGAGACTTACAACCGGAAACGTTACGAGGAACTTCACCCAACAGGCCCCAAACACGACTACGCCTACCACACTGAGGCACATGACAGGGCACAGCAGGGCGGAATTGATGACGTAGGATTAGGGGTACTGTTCGGGCTTGAGGGGTACAAGTACGAGTTCGCGGGACTCTTAATGCACGCTGAACACTTGGAGGCTGTATTCGGAGTTGGGCCGCACACGATAAGCGTACCGAGAGTTAAGCCGGCAGATGACATTGACCCTGAGGAGTTCAACAACTCGATACCCGATGAGATATTCACGAAGATTGCGGCGTGTATAAGGGTCGCTGTGCCTTACACGGGAATGATAATCTCAACGCGTGAAGGCGAATCAGTCCGCGCGAAAATGCTTGAGGTTGGAATATCACAAATCAGCGGAGGTTCGAGGACTTCTGTCGGAGGCTACACTACGGAAGAGAGACCTCACGACACGGAGCAGTTCGACGTTTCCGACCAGAGGACACTCGACGAGGTTGTACGATGGTTGATGGAACAGAATCATATTCCGTCGTTCTGCACTGCATGTTACAGGGCCGGAAGGACGGGCGACAGGTTCATGGCACTCTGCAAGTCCGGGCAGATTCTCAACTGCTGCCACCCCAACGCACTCATGACACTCACGGAATATTTGGAGGATTACGCCTCGCCGGAGACCAAGAAAATAGGATATGAGATGATTGAGCGTGAACTTGAGAGAATCCCGAGAGAGAACGTCCGCGAAATTGCACGGAAGAACATCGAGGCCATGAGGAATGGAAACGCGAGAGACTTCAGGTTCTAGCCTCAACGATACACCTTCAGGCGAGCGCACACACATAGCGTTCTTCGGGCTTCGCAACGCCGGAAAATCATCGCTCGTAAACGCTGTAACAGGTCAAAATCTCGCAATAGTCTCAGACGTTAAAGGCACTACGACCGACCCTGTAAGCAAGGCTATGGAGCTTTTACCTCTGGGGCCGGTTGCTATTATTGATACGCCGGGGCTTGATGATGAGGGTGAGCTTGGCAAGATGAGAGTGAGACGGGCAATGAACGTTCTCGCAAAATGTGATGTCGCTGTTCTCGTTCATGATGCCTCACAGGAATTTTCACAGGCTGAGAATGAATTGCTGAAACTCTTTGACGAACGTAAACTGCCATGCATAGTCGCGCATAATAAGGCCGACCTCCTAACCTCACGCAAGGAAGGCACATTCTACGTCAGCGCAATAACCGGCGAAAACGTGAACGCCCTCAAGGAACGAATAGCTTCACTCACAAAGAAGGACGTTCCCGAAAAGAGGCTCGTCGCAGACCTTCTCACTCCCGGCGATATTGTGATACTCGTTGTTCCTGTCGACAAAGCAGCTCCGAAAGGCCGCCTGATTCTCCCTCAGCAGCAGACAATCCGGGACATTCTTGACTCACGATGCTCATGCTTGGTGTGTCAGGATACGGAGCTTCCGGCCATGTTGAAGGCTCTAACGGTCAAGCCCGCAATAGTAATCACTGACTCGCAGGTTTTCGGGAAGGTCGATGCCATAGTCCCAAAAGACATTCCCCTGACATCATTCTCGATACTTTTCGCGCGGTACAAGGGTGATTTGAAGATTCTTGCTGACGGCGCAATGAAACTCTCGGCCCTGAAGGACGGCGATAAAGTTCTAATATCGGAGGGCTGTACACATCACAGGCAGTGCGGGGACATCGGGACGGAGAAAATCCCGGAATGGATACGGAAATTCAGCGGGGCTAATCCTGAGTTCTCGTTCACGTCAGGCGGTGAGTTTCCAGAAGCTGATGGGCTGAAAGACTACGCGCTGATCGTGCATTGCGGTGGCTGTATGCTTAACGAGCAGGAGATGAAATCACGCCTCGAGCGCGCGCGAATTGCCGGAGTACCAATCGTGAATTACGGGGTTGCAATCGCTGAGATGCACGGGATATTACGACGAAGCCTTGAACCTTTCACGCTATAAATGAGAGTAAAAGGGAAAAGGAAGGAAGCAGCTGAAAGGCTTTCAGAACTTACAGGCGAGAAAGCGATTTACACGAGGCTTCCCAGATGTGCTTATGAGGTTGGCTCATTCACGATTGAGAAGGATGGAACGTTATTGGCGCGTGAATGTGCTGACCTTTCTTTTTTGCGTACTCTCTCGGATGAGGGGTTCCTTGAGGGCTTTGAGGAACGAGTTTTTGAAACGCCTAAAGCCTACGAAACACCTGAAATCCTTAAAACTAATGAAGCTCCCGAAACTCTTGAAGTCCCCGAAACAATTCAGCCTGAAAAATATCATGACGCTTTTATTTCCCTTCCTATGGCCGGGCATACTGTGAGAAGCCTTCGTAACCTTATACACATGATCTATGTCAGAGGGAAACTTCTAAGCAAAGCAACAGGCGGGGAATTTTTTTGCACTGAGGAACTTGCCGGAAGCCTGAATGGATGCGAGGACATCGAAGAAATCATAACAGTCTCACAAAAAGGGCTGACAGGGTTGAAGTTCACGGAAGACTGGATTGCTTTCACAGGTTTTCCGTCAACCCAAGATGCGAAAGTGCAACATGTATTCAAACAGCTTTCTGAGAGAATGAACGAGAAAGCAAAATATAGTAAACACGTCATACTCAGGAGAATAGATGAAACTAATGAACGCTACATATTCCGTTCTTGGCTGATGGCTATCGGCATGAAAGGTCCTGAATTTAAGACCGCGAGAAAAATGCTTCTTTCCCCGCTTTCAGGACATTCTGCTTTCAGGGATGAGGCCATGAAAATCCGCTGGAAAGAAAAACACGCTGCCAAAAGAACGCTCTCGTGACACTATACAAATCCCTCCCGCAGAAATTATACAGGAGGGACTTTAATATCACCTTTCGTTAAGAACGACCCTTCCGGATTTCACCGAGTGAGTGAGCCATACGTTGCCGCCTATAACGCAGTCATCACCGATTACAGTCTGGCCTCCGAGTATCGTAGCTCCCGCGTAAATCACGACGTTGTTCCCGATGTCAGGGTGCCTCTTTATGCCTTTGACCAGTGAGCCGTCAGGAGCTGCATCAAAGCTCTTCGCGCCTATCGTAACATTCTGGTATATCTTGACCCTGTGCCCAATCGTCGAAGTCTCGCCTATAACGACTCCTGTCCCATGATCTATGAAGAAGTATTCCCCGATTGTCGCGCCCGGATGAATGTCAATCCCCGTCAGCCTGTGAGCATATTCTGTGATTATTCTCGGCACTAACGGAACATTCATCACGTAAAGCTCGTGGGCAATCCTGTACGCGCTTATCGCGGTGAAAGCAGGGTAGGCGAGAATTATCTCATTCGGACTCTTCGCCGCAGGGTCTCCTTGATACGCCGCAACAATATCCGTCCACAATACCCGCCTGATCTCAGGAAGTTTCGACAATAGCATGGTCGTGAATCTTTCAGCCTTTTCATCGTCCGAGAGCCTCGATATTGCCGATTTAAGCCCCTCGCCTGCAAGTCTGAGATTCTCAGCGATGCTAAGTCCCTCAGGGTTGACGTGCGAAGGGAACATTGCCGCCTGAAGATTCCTGAACGCCGCCTCCGTGCTGTCCTTTATGCCGTTGAAATCAGCCTCTTCCTTGTCCGCAAAAAGTCTCAGACCTTCCTCCGCTGACTTCAGAGCCTCCTCTAAATTCATGGCCTATTCTGCAAAAAGTGCCGTCGAAAGATAACGCTCGCCCGTGTCAGGAAGTATGACGACGATATTCTTCCCTTCATTCTCTGGCTGTTTTGCTGTCTCAATCGCGGCGAAAAGCGCAGCACCCGATGAAATTCCCGCGAGGAATCCCTCAACCCTGCCGAGTAATTTCCCAGTGTTGATTGCATCATCGTCGTTGACCGTTATGACCTTGTTGTAGATTCTAGTGTTGAGGACTTCAGGAACAAAGCCCGCACCTATTCCCTGAATCTTGTGTGCCCCTGAACGTCCCGCCGAAAGCACAGGAGACCCCGAAGGTTCAACCGCGAAAATCTTAACGTCAGGATTCATTGAGCGCAGATATTCGCCAGTACCCGTGAGAGTCCCGCCTGTTCCGACACCAGCGATGAAGATGTCGACATGGCCGTCAGTGTCCTGCCAGATTTCCGGCCCTGTTGTGAGACGGTGAATCTTTGGGTTCGACGGGTTTACGAACTGACCGGCTATGAAGCTGTCAGGAATTTCTGCCGCAAGCTCTGAGGCTTTCTCGATTGCGCCCGACATTCCCTTTTTCCCTTCAGTCAGGACAAGTTCAGCACCGTATGCTTTCATGAGCTTTCTTCGTTCGATAGACATAGTTTCGGGCATTACGATTATTATTCTGTAACCTCGTGTTGCCGCGACTGATGAGAGACCGATGCCTGTGTTGCCGCTTGTTGGCTCGATGATAACGCTGCCGGGCTTGAGGAGTCCTGCTTCTTCCGCGTCGTCAAGCATTGCTTTTGCGATCCTGTCCTTGACGCTTCCGGCGGGGTTGAAGTATTCGAGTTTTGCGAGGATTTTCGCGTTAAGCCCGAAATGCTTTTCTATCCTTGCGAGTTCGAGAAGCGGCGTGTGTCCTATGAGCTGGTCAATCGACGTGTAAACTTTCGACATAATTACAATCTCCTTTGCATGTGCGTATATTTTACCTGATATTGATTCAGGCTGCTGACAGAAATTTTTGTGTGAGAAACGGATTTACTTTGCGCAGATTACAGTGTGAAGGGACAACAGTAGCATACGACCTCAAAAATTGCTTTTAATGTTTTGCGATTGTACATACTGTTTCACCTCTCTGAAAATTTGTTACGGGTAATTATGCCACGAATTACATACTAAAGCAATATGCAAATTTTCACGCCTGAGATTGCATTTGAGGGAACGCGGTCATAAAATATTCTCAATACTAATCTCAAACAGGGAGGTTCTTCAGGTTGAAGAAAATTCTTTGTGTTTCAATCTTGCTGGTAATGATCACAGCGGTAAGTGCTTCGGCAGATGTCTTTGCCACTCTGAGCAGGTCGAACGATGACAAAGCTCCGTACAACGAAAAGTTCAGAGGTTCGCTCGTAGCTGTCGTCTTCGACAAGGATTTCACCGGGCTGTCAGGAGTAAAACTCTACGACTCGCTGACGTTGATGCAGATGGCTCTGGAACGCGGTGATGTCGACATAATAGCTTCACCCGAGTTCGTCGGTGAGTACATTCTCAGAAGCAACAAGAGCTACAAACTCCGCGGCTTTTCGATCGCTGAGAAACCGTTTGCTTTTGCGTTCGGTTTTCTTGAGGAGAAGGCGGAATTGCGGGACAGATTCAGCCGTGCAGTCGAAGCTATGGAACGTGAGGGAGTTATCGGGATCTTAGCGAGGGACTTCATCACCGGACCAAGTGCAGCAAACCCTCCGGCAGTGTCATTCAAGAAATTTGACGGAGCTGAAACTCTCAACGTTGCATTGACGGGAGACCAGCCACCGCTTGATTACGTTGCGGCGGACGGAAAACCATCGGGCTTCAACACGGCCATGCTCGCAGAAATCGGAAAGAGACTCCGTGTGAACATCAACCCGATTATCGTTGAAACAGGAGCAAGGGCTGTATCATTGAAATCGGGACGCGCTGATGTCGTTTTCTGGTTCCAGCTTTTCGAAGGCTACGACAAACAGCCTGATGTTCCAGAAGGCATAATCACCTCAACGCCTTATTATGGTTGGAACAAGTCCATTTTCATCGGCAAGAAGTAAAGGCAGTAAAAGGGGTCGAGTTCTATGCTAGAAGTGTTCCTGTCATATCTTCCTTACGCGCTGATCACGACATTCACGCCCGGCCCCAATAATCTCATGTCGCTTTATTCCGTGAGTTCAGGAGGCTGGAAGAAGGGAGGCCGCGTAATTCTCGGAATCTTCGCCGGATTCTCTGCTGTCATGATTATGGTGATAGCTTTCTGCAACGAACTCGCAAATTATGCTCCCGAACTCGTGAAGCACTTGAAGTATGTCGGTGCGGCGTATATATTGTGGCTCGCCTGCCATATCGCCATGAGCAAGCCGTCAGAATCATCGGAGAAATCTTTGAGTTTCAGGAGCGGTCTTGTTCTCGCTCTGTCGAACGTAAAAGTCATCCTCTACCTCATCACAATATTCACAGCTTATATCATCCCGTCGGGTGCGGGGTTTGCTGAAATGCTCGCTCACGGTGCAATCATAATCGCAATAAGTGCCGTGAGCTGGTGCACTTGGGGAACAGCTGGAAGCATTATGCAGAGATTCCTTGCACGCTATTACAGGCCATTCAACATTGCGATGGGAATTGCGCTTGTATGGTGTGCGGTCCAGATATTGAGATAGAAAGCAGCAGGCCGCGAATTTCTCATGACCTGCTGTTTACTCCCGTTTTCTCTTCAGCATCTTGAGCAGCATCCCCGCTGTGAGCAATGAGAGTGAGATTCCCGCGTTACAGCCTCCCGACGAAGCACCGAACCTGGTGCCTTCATCGTCAACGTTCTCAGCAGTGAAGATCGTAACGTCCATTAACACATCTTCAAAGCCCGTAACGTAATCGTACGCCACCTTCTCAGGAATGCCCCCGAATTTCGCAGTTCCCGTGTCAGGGTTATATTCCGTCGAAATCTCATTACCGTCAGCATCCCATGCCTTAAGGTTGATGACGTTCTCGATTCCCGTGCCGTTGCCATAGTCAGCAGCGATAAACTCCTCAAAGCTGAACTCACGATTAATTCGCCAGCCTGTTATTTGCTGGTTGTAGCAGATGAGAACATCAAGCCTCTCAAGCATATACACATCAAGCCTGTGAAGCCTGTTGTTACTGCAATCGAGGACCTTCAGCGATTCACAGCCCGAAACTTTCAGTTCCTCAAGACAGCAGTTCGAGCAGTCCAGAACCTCAAGCCCCGTGCAGTTCTCAACATTGAGGCTCATTATCATCGTGTTGCTGACGTTAAGCACCCTAAGCCCGGAATTTCCGGAAGCATCAACAATCCTGACGGTCGAATTGCCACTGAGGTCAACAGTTTCAAGCCCCACAGCTTCCGTGAGGTCAAGACGCTCAAGACTCGTGAAATCCTCAAGCCCCGTCAAGTCCGTAACGTTCGCGCCAACCTTCAGCGTTGTAACCCAAGCTCTCTGCGCAGGTGTCATGTAGCTCAAAGCATCGGCGAGAGTTGAAATTTTATCCGGCGGTTTTGGCACAACGTCAGGCGATATGTCGTCAGATTTCGGAACGTGGTCAGGAGGTTTGGGAACAGTCTCAGCGGAAATGTTCACGTCCTTTCTTCCGGCGGCAAGAAGAACAGGGCAATCCCCAGAAACATAAACCATAGCATGAAAACTCAGCGCGGCCATGTCGTGAGATGTCTCAGGAGTCCCGTAAAGCATAAACTCATGATGATATTCGCTTAACCCCATGCCTATAACGTCATTGCTGCTAGTTTCGCCTGAAACCTTCAGCCATTCAGGAAGGCCCTCAACGTCAAGCGAGTATATGTATTCGTCATATCCTGAAGCGAAAAGTTCAATCGTTACATCAACGCTGAAAGCCCGCGAGAATCTTTCGCCTGATTTCACTGTGAAGTCCGTTGACTCTGATGTGATAGCTACGTCTGCTGACATGAGTAATTCCCCGTGAACGTTCCTGAACTCGGTGGAAACCTCTGTCACGCTGCGGCCATGTGTGTCGGTAAACGTTTCTGACTTGATGCCCGAGCCTGTGAAGATCCCGCGCTCGTCAAGGAAATCCGCGCTGACTTCATGGCTTAGTGCGTCTTCGTGAGATGCCTCTGTGATTATGAGTGTGAGCTTCGTGGCCATTACCGCCGCATTTGCAGGGAGGCTAAATAATACTGCAAGCCCCGCGAGGATTATTGCCGTACTCCGTGTTATGGCAAGAATTTTCTTCCTCATTGTAATTCATCCCCCCTTTCGTTCTGAGATTTTGTGTCCATGCTACTTGACTTCGAGCGTTACCCGTATTTCTGCACCATTCAGCTTTGCTCCGCCGTCAATCGTGCAGCACTCGTACTTCATGACTGCATTACGGTATGTCCCGCGCTCAAGCTCACGTTCGAGGTCGATTTTGAGGAATGCCTCGCCGGGTTCGAGAAAGTCATCGGCTTTCCAGACTTCAGAACCGTCAGAAAGATATATGCTCATCTTGAAGCGGCAGTTATTCTCCTGAGGATTCCTGAATAGCACATCTTGCGTAATCTCTCCGGCCTTGAAGTGAAGAACATCATAGCCGGGTATGAGAATGTCTGCGCCGAATGATGCGGCGAAGAGCAGGGACATAATGAACGCGAGCAGAAATTTCTTGAGCATGTCGGATCTACTGGAGGCTTATCCACAAAGCTGGGCGAACGTAATAAATGCTATCCGCATTAGAGTTAGTCTCTCCCACGTTGCCTATATTGGAATTGTAATACTGTGCATAGCCAGTCGATGTGCCTGGTGTACTAAGCCACCAAGAAACATTGCTTGTTTCTCCGAACATCTTGCAAGACTTTGATGTGTTAGTGAACGGAAGACTCATTTCAGTCTCGCTCAAAAGCGTTACCACTGATATTTTAGCCGTCCTTGCATCACTGGCCTCGAAGCTGCTCTTGAACTCCCCATTAAGCCAGCTGTACAGTGAACTGCTTTCCCAGGTAGTGCTGGTCTCAGTACTGTCCCATTCCTTCTTTGCAACGGCATTGTCGCAGAGCAATAACGCCTGAGTATCCGAGACGCTCATGACAGTCCAGCTCAATTCATGATTGCTGTACGTCCCGAATGTTACTTTGTCCCCTACGCTGTACAATGCTGTAACCTGAGCCGTGTATGTGATGTAGTCCTCGTAGTTTCCTGAAGGTGTTGAACTGTCGTACGTCAGGGAAATTCCTATCTCCTTGCTCGTCCCGTTTTCAGCGTTGATGTCGTCCGCGCTGAACTCAAACACTGTTGTCGCTGAAGCATCAGCCTCTGCTGTCTTGAGCGTGTAGCTGATTGTGTCGTCGTTCTCTGACTTCAGAGCAAAGCTGTTATCCGATGTTGCAGTGATGACTACCTTCTTTGCCGGGTTGAACGTTGTGGTCGTGTACGTTGGGTCATGCGCTATCGTGATGTTGCCGACTGAGTTCCAGCCCGATTTAGTTATCGTGAAATCCGCTGGAACTGTGAGTATGTACGCCTCATCGTAAGTGGGTGATGCCGCTGCGATCGTGAGTGTGAGCTTTGTCTTGTAGTCTGCCTCAGCCTGTGTGAGCGTCAAGCTGAATAACAACATGCTCACAAGAAATACTGCTGATAGTTTCCTGAGCTTCATTGTGATTTTCTCTCCTTCTTGTAATTTTGGGGTAAGCACGGATATATCCGCACCATGAATTTGCGCGCGCTCTGAAGGAAAGATGTCAGGTAAATCCGGAAGTGTGAAGGAATTTCAGGCAATAGCTAGGCCGATAGCCGATAGCCGATAGCCGATAGCCGATAGCCGATAGCCGATAGCCGATTATACGCATAATTTTCATGTTTTGTCAAGAGTGATATTGCATGTTCTTCATGAAGCACTATTCTACCCGATTCACCTATGTGTGAATTTTTAATCCTTTCGTGAATTTTGTGATTTTGTGTTTGTATTCTACACCATAAAAGTTTAGCAGGCCATGGGGAAATTGCAGGAGAAAGTTACGAGGAAACGGTGAAAAAACTTTTTCTCTCCCATCGCAATACCAGTAAAATTATGTTTGCAATATAGAGCCATTGTGAATAAAATTATCTCTGTTCAATTACCAAATTTTCAACAAATTCTATATGTCAGGAGCGTAATAGTTATGCAGATTGATATCAACACCAGACTCATCGCACTAATCGGAACCCCGCTTGGCCAGTCATTTGCCGCACGTATGCAGAACTCAGCATATCAGGCCGCCGGATTCAACATGGTCTACTGCTACTGTGAAGCAGACAGCACCCATCTCAAGGAAATCATCGACGGAATCCGCTACATGCCCACCTTCCTCGGCTGCGCTGTAACAAAGCCCAACAAGGAAAACGTCATGCAGTACCTCGATGACCTTGATCCCCTCTGCAAGAAAATCGGAAGCTCAAACACCGTCGTCAAAACCGAAGCAGGAAAGCTCATCGGCTACAATACTGACGGATACGGCGCACTCCGCGACATCAAAGAGCATGGCTGCGTCATCAAAGACAAGGTAATGTTCTCATTTGGTGCTGGCGGAACAGGCAGGAGCGTTTGCCTTGAGCTTGCCAACGAAGGCGCGAAGAAAATCTACATCTCATCACGTTCAGAGAAGTGCGAGACACTCAGCGAGGAAATCAACAAGTTCTACCCCGGCGTTTGTGTACCCGTCAGAGCGCAGGACGAGGCTGGAATCGCAAAGGCACTCGCTGAAACAGATATTATCCTCAACCTCTCAGGACTCGGAATGAGAGGCAAAGAGGAATATACCTGCGTCGACAAGAAATTCCTCAAGCCCGATCACATTTGCTTCGATGCCACGTACAACCCCGCAGAGACCAGATTCCTCAAGGAAGCCAAAGAAGTTGGCTGCAAGATGGTAATCAACGGACTCGGAATGTCGCTCTATCAGGGACTCCGTCAGATTCAGCTCTGGACAGGCGGAAAGGCTGTTCCACTGGATGTAATGCGCCAGACCCTCGAGACAATCATGAAGGAAAAAGAAGGCAAGTAGGAAAATCGGAATCATACCGCCGCTAACACATGGGCGGTTCGTTCATTAACACGAAAGGAGAAAAATTATAATGGCACGCAAATTTTCATTAGCATACCTCACAATCCCCGGAACTAACCCGATGGATCAGATCAAGATTGCCAAAGAGGCCGGTTACGATTACGTCAGCCTCCGCACGATCCCGATGCACCTTCCCGGCGAACCCTCGTTCCTACCGCAGGACGACCCCAAGCTCTTTGCTGACATCAAGGCAGCCCTCAAAGAGTACGATATGCCCCTCATGGACATTGAGCTTGCACGTATCCGCAAGGACCTCGACATCAACGAGTACAAGCCCGCATTCGAGGCAGCCGCGAAACTCGGAGCAACTGACGTTCTCGGCTCAGTCTGGACACGCGACCGCAAATGGTACACAGAGACAGCCGGAAAAGTCGCTGACATGGCAAAAGAGTTCGGCCTCATGTTCAACATCGAGTTCCTTCCTTGGGCGGGCGTAAGAAACCTTCAGGAAGACATCTCCCTCATCGATGACCTCTACAGGGACAACGTTTTTGTGATGGTTGACACACTCCACGCAGGACGCGCAGGCGTAACAGGCTCAGAGCTTGCGAGAACGCCGAGAAAATACTTCCGCTTCATTCACCTCTGCGACGGACCCGCAGGCCCCGCAACTGAAGACATGCCGAAGGGCGACCCCGTACTCGACAACATCAAGGACGACCTTATGCTCTTTACGGCACGCGAGGGAAGAATGTACCCCGGCGAGGGCGCAATGGCGATCGCTGACATGGTAAAGGCAATGCCCAATATCCCGCTTTCGATTGAGCTTCCTAACCTGAAGGAAATCAAGGCTCGCGGAGTTGCAGGACACGCGAAACAGTGCCTCGATGTCGCAAAGAAATACTTTGCCGCGAACGGAATCGACTAGGCCATGAAGACACTTAATGTGCGCGGTGTTGAACTTGGCGCGGGTGTCCCGAAGACGATCGTCCCGATAGTCGCAAAAACTAAGGCTGACATTCTCGCAAAGGCAAAGGAAATCACACAGCTTCCGGCGGATCTGGTCGAGTGGAGAGCGGATTTCTATGTTGACTTGATGAAAACGCCCGTCCTTCTTGAGACGCTGAAGGAACTTCGCAAGGCTCTGGGGAACACTCCTATTCTTTTCACGATTAGGACGAAACCAGAGGGCGGAGAGATTGCACCTTCGTTTGAGGACTATTCAGCGGCAAATCTCGCGGTCGCAAAATCAGGTGATGCTGACCTCGTAGATGTTGAGATGTTCTGGGGGAATACCGACTGGAACGCAAAAGCCTCTGACGTGTCAGCAAAACTCGTCGGCGAAATCCACAAAGCGGGCTGCCTCGTCGTAGGTTCACGTCATAACTTCTCAGCTACTCCGTCAAAAGGCGAAATCGTTACGACGCTGAAGAACCAGAAAGCCGCCGGAGCTGACATGCCCAAAGCCGCAGTAATGCCAAAGTCGAAAGAGGACGTTCTCGCAGTCATAGCCGCCTCCGTTGAGTTCGGTAATGATGCTGACCGCCCGTTCCTCACGATCTCGATGGGGCCTCTCGGAATGATGAGCAGAGTCGCTTGTGAGCTTTCGGGGTCTTGCATGACTTTCGGGGCAGCAGGTCAGGTTTCAGCACCCGGGCAGATTCAGGTCGGCGAGCTTAAGGACATGCTCACGAAGATTCACAACGCACAGGCAGGAGCGTAAAACTATGGAAAATTTACCAGAGAAAGTAACAATGTGTGAGGTCGGGTTAAGGGACGGCATTCAGAACGAGAAAGTCTACCCCAACACTGACCAGAAGGTTGAAATTCTGCGAGGCTTCATTGATGCGGGCTACAAGGTCATCGAGGTAGGCTCGTTCATGCACCCCAAGAGAGTCCCGCAGATGGCAGACACTGATGATGTCTTCAAGAAAATCGGTGAAGTCCCCGAAGATGTCCAGCTCAGGGCGTTGATCCCCAACACTCGCGGCGTTCAGAGGGCTATCGACTGCGGCTGCAAGAAAGTCAAACTCAACGTTTCCGCAAGCCGTATGCACAATCTGAAGAACCTCAACAGGACTCCTGAGGAGAGCGTTGCAGGTTTCGCTGACTGCGTGAAGATGGCAAACGAGAACAAAATCGAAATCTCCGGCTCAATCTCAATGCCCTTCGCGTCCCCTTGGGAGGGAAGGACTCCAGTCGAGGACGTTGACGCAATAATCGAGGCATACTTGAAGGTCGGAATTGATGAGATTTCGCTTTCAGACGCGTCAGGTCAGGCAGTACCGAATCAGGTCTACGATTTATGCAAGCACGTCCGCGAGAAATATCCGCAGGCTTCGTGGTGGCTTCACTTCCACAACACGAGAGGCGCGGCAATGGCGAATATCCTTGCGGCAATGCAGGCAGGAATGACACGCTTCGATGCCTCTTTCGGAGGACTCGGAGGCTGTCCGTTCGTTCCCGGCGCGGCTGGCAATATTTCGTCGGAAGATGTCATCAACATGCTTGACGAGATGGGAATTGAGACGGGCGTAGACGTTCTAAAGGTCATGGAGATGTCCCGCAAAGTCCGCGAGATTGTCGGCCATGATTTAGACAGCTACGTACTCAGGGCAGGACGCTCAAAGGATTTAATAGCGTCTCAGGCAGAATAATTCAGGCAGCAAACCCCCTGTGAATTTTGCAGGGGGCAAAAATAATTTACACAGTCAGGAGGATCTTTTTCATGTTCAAATGGCTTGATGAGCATTTCGAGGAAGTGCTTATGGTCATCTTTCTGATTCTGATCTCATGCGTCATGATGCTTCAGGTCGTAGTCAGAAAAATCCCGTTCATTCAGTCGCTCACATGGGCGGAGGAATTTTCCCGCTTCATGTGGATCATGAGCGTGTTCATCTCCCTTCCTTACACGATAAGGAAAGCGAACATGCTCCGTGTCAGCGTAGTCCTTGACCTCATGCCCCAGAAGGTACGCAAGGTCATCAACCTCTGCGTTGACGTAATCGTCGCGGCCTGCATGGCCCTTCTCGCCTATCACTCGGTCGAGTGCCTTAAATGGTCGGCGGGTGAGATGCTGGAGGGTGCAAAGGCCGAAACTTCCCCCGCTATGAACTGGCCGATGTGGTGGCTCTATGCGTGCGGGCTTTTCGGGTTTGCTCTTGCAACGTTGAGGGCGGTACAGATGTTCTTCATTCATCTCAAGAACTTCAACGTCAAGGAGCTTACCACGCTTGAGCAGACACAGCTCGACGCTCAGGCCGAACTTGAGGCAGCAAAGTCAGCAGAGGGGGCGAAGTAATCAATGGCAGCGTTATTAGTGTTCGTTGTATTCCTTGTAGCAATCATTCTCTCGATACCTATCGGGGTCAGCATGATCCTCGGCTCAGTCGCTCCCATTCTCACAATGGCACGCGGCGGAGTTATTCCGCAGATTGTTGACAACACTCTGTCAGGCGCAAACTCAACACCGATTCTCGCGGTTCCTCTGTTCATTCTCGGCGGCGTTATCATGGCTGAGGGCGGAATCTCAAAGAAGCTGTTTAACTTCTTCTCCTATTTCGTCGGAAGAATGACGGGCGGAGTTCCCTGCGCGGTCGTCTTAACGTGCCTTTTCTACGGCGCAATTTCAGGCTCAGGCCCGGCAACAACGGCGGCAGTCGGCGCAATGTGCGTCCCCTTCATGGTTGAGCTTGGTTACAATAAGACGTGGGCATCAGGACTCATCGCGGTTGCAGGAGGACTCGGAGTCATTATCCCGCCTTCGATACCGTTCGTCCTCTACTCATTGGCTACGGGAGTTTCAACCGGCAAATTGTTCCTGGGCGGAGTTTTCCCGGGCATTCTTATCGGTCTCTTCCTCATGGCCTACGCGGTCTTCTACTGCGCCACAAAGGGCGAGGACAAAGCGAAAATCAAGGCTCGTCTCGACGAAATCAGCAAAGACGGTTTCTGGCCGCTCTTCAAGGATTCGTTCTGGGCGTTGATGTGCCCGATTATCATTCTCGGCGGTATCTACACGGGCTTCTTCACGCCTACAGAAGCGGCGGTTGTGTCGGTCTTCTACGCGATTATAGTGTGCTTGTTCATTGAGAGGACGATAAAGTTCTCGGCACTTCCGGGATTCCTCACAAGCTCCGTCAAAACATACGGCGGACTCGCGTTCGTCCTTGCGTTCGCAACAGCATTCGGGCGCGTCCTTTCGCTCACACATGCGACGTCAGCGGTTCAGGACTTCATCGTCGGAAACTTCCACAGCTCGGTCTCAGTCCTCAGCATCTGCACAATCATCTTCTTGATTCTCGGTATGATCATGGACACCGGCCCTGCGATCATCATTCTTGCACCCGTCCTTCTTCCTGCCGTTAAGATGCTTGGAGTTGACGAGGTACATTTCGGCGTTGTCCTTGTTTGCTGCTTGTCGATTGGACTTGCAACACCTCCGTTCGGACTTGACTTGTTCGTCGCGGGGAACATCTCGCAGGATCAGCCTATGGACGTTGCGAAAAAGGCGTTCCCGTTCATCGTGGCATTCTTGCTGTCATTGGCACTTATCGTTTACGTACCTGCGATAAGCACATGGCTTGTATACTAGGAGGGGGTTAAAGCTATGAGGAAATTTATCGTTGCCCTTATGTTGGTACTCACGCTCGGAACATGCGCTTTCGCAGCGTCGGAGTTCGATGAAGTTTGGCTTGTTACTGCTGATACTACGGCAAAGGGAGCAGCAGGACAGGTGTTCGTCCAGCTTGTACAGGAGAAAGTTAAGCAGGCAAATGCTGGTCTCGTAATCGACTACTTCCCCAACGGCGAGCTTGGAGGAGACGCGGACCTTCTCCGTCAGGCACAGAAAGGCTACATCGCAATCATGCTTTGCCAGACTGCGCCGGTCGTTTCGTTCATTCCTGAGGTTGCTGTGTTCGACCTTCCTATGGTGTTCGCAAGATATGACGGTAACACTATCGACAAGGTTCTCAACGGCGACTCTACGTTCCATCAGAAGATTTCGGAGGCTTACGAGAAAGCTGGGCTTCACCTTCTTGGCTTCATGCAGAACGCAACATACAGACTCACGACAGCCAACAGGGATTTGCAGACCCTCTCGGATTTCAAGGGACTCCAAGTGCGTACGATGGAGAACAAGAACCATATGGACTTCTGGATGGCAATCGGCGCAGAGCCTACTCCGCTTCCATGGGCAGAGCTTTACATCTCCCTCCAGAACGGAACGGTCAACGCTCAGGAGAATGCTGCTGACACATGCGTCGGTGCGCACTTCGAGGAAGTTCAGAATTTCCTTGCCTGCACGAATCACATTCTCTACTGCAACCAGATCTGCATGAACGACAAGCTCTACAAGGCACTCAGCCCCGAACACAGAGCAGTCCTCGACAAAGCTGTTGCAGAAGCACTCACTGAGATGCGCCCGAAGCTCGAGGAAATCGACAAGAGCAACAAGGACATACTCATCAAAGGCAACATGAAGATGATTGAGTACGATAACTCGTTCTTCAGCGATGTCTTGGACATTCAGGGAGTGAAGGATCTCTACAAGAGGATAGACACTGCGACAAACGGTCTGGCGAATGTTCTCGTTGACAGTCTTGCGGCAGCGGCGAGGCAGTCAGCACCGTCAGAACCAGCACCTGCTCCTGCGGAAGAAGCTGCTCCTGCTCCAACAGAGGAAGCACCCGCGAAGTAATCAAGAAAGGCAATCCCGGCTGTGATGTTCATGGCCGGGAATTTTTTACACAAATAGGAGGCAAAGTACATGAAGAAAATATTGACACTAGCTCTCGTTCTGGTTGCGGTGTTCTGCTTCACGGCTGAGGCATATACGCCCGGAACGTACACGGCAAAAGCTAACGGTTTCAACCCTGCCGTATCTGTCGAAGTTCAAGTAACGTTCGACGCGGACAAGATAACCGACATCAAGATTCTCAATCACGACGACCAGCCTTTTGGGCCTCAGGCTTTCCCGAAAGTCATTCCCGCAATCATCGAGGCACAAAGCACGAAGGTTGACGGAATGACAGGCGCAACGATGTCATCAAACGCTCTGAAGGAAGCTGTCGACAACTGCATCGCTCAGGCATCAGGGAAAACCTCCGATGTAGTCAGCACCTTCAAGCCCGGTACGTACTCGGCGACCGTAACGGGACACAACGGCCCTCTCACCGTAACGATGACCTTCACGGAGGACAAGATTACGGAAATCAAGGCAGACGGTGCAGAATCGCCCGGCATCGGAACATCGGCAATCGAAATTCTCACCGGCGAGATTCTCAACAACCAGTCAATAGCCTGTGATGCTGTCAGCGGTGCAACTGTAACAAGCGGCGCATTCCTCGCGGCTGTACGTGAATGCCTGAAGCAGTCGGGGATAACTCTCTCGGTTCTTGAGGCACGCGAGATCGCCTACCCCGCAAAGAGCGACAAACGCATCGACATGGAAGCCGACGTAATCATAATCGGTGCGGGCGGTGCTGGTTTTGCTGCTGCGACTGAGGCACTGGAGAACGGCGCAACCGTCATAATCCTTGAGAAGAACGAGATGATCGGCGGAAATACTGCTCGTGCAGGCGGAACTCTCAACGCTCCCGACCCTGAGAGGCAGAGCAAAATGAATCCTCCAGTCGAGGACAGCGTGGAGAGATTCATTCAGAATACTCTTGAGGCTGGAGACTTCAAGGCTGACCCGAAACTCGTGGAAGTCCTTTGCAGTCATTCACTCGAAGCAAGGCACTGGCTCACGGATCACGGGACGAAATGGACTGAGATGGTATACCAGACAATCGGCGGACTTTGGCCGAGAAGCCTCGACGAGAAGGACAAGATTGCCTACAACGGCTTCATTGCTCCTCTCGCAAAGACTGTCGACAAGCTGGGCGGAAAAGTAATCCTCAACTGCAAAGCTGAAAGCCTCGTACCTGATGAGACAGGGCGCGTTAGGGAAGTCGTTGCTTTCGACACGAAGAACGGTCAGGAATACAGGTTCACGGCGAAGAAAGCTGTGATACTTGCGACAGGCGGTTACGCGGCGAGTGCTGCTCTCGTCAAGAAGTACAACAACCTCAGCGGTCTTCCAACGTCAAACGCTCCGACATCAACAGGCGACGGAATCGAGATGGGCCTCAAAGCGGGCGCGGCACTTGAGGGAATGGACTACATACAGATTCATCCTCACGGCAACCCAGTAACCGGAGGGCTTCAGAGCCACTTTGCGGGCGTGATAAAGAACGCGATTTACGTCAACAAGGAGGGCAAGCGTTTCGTCGAGGAAAGCGGAAGGAGAGACGTAATCTCCAACGCAACGATCGCGCAGACAGGTCAGGTGATGTACTCGATATTCGACAGCGAGGGCGGATTCTATGCGGGCGTTAAAGAGCTTCCTCCGGCCGAACTTGAGAACCTCACGAGCAAAGGCTATCTCTATGTCGGGTCATCGCTTGAGGACTTGGCGAAGAAGGTCGGGATTGACGCTGACGGTCTGAAAGCTACGGTTGCGCGGTACAATGAGCTTGTCGCGGCTGGAAAGGATACGGACTTCGAGAAGGACGAGGTCGAACTTCCAATCGCAAAGGCACCGTTCTACTGCGTTCCGCTGTCGCCGACACTTCATCACACTATGGGCGGACTCAAGATCAACACGGAGGCTCAGGTTTTGAGAGAAGACGGGAGTGTTATTCCGGGACTTTACGCGGCTGGCGAGGTTACGGGCGGCATTCACGGGTCGAACAGAGTCGGAGGCAACGCGCTTACGGATTGCGTTGTCTTCGGGCGTATCGCTGGTAAGAACGCGGCTGAAGGAAAGTAGAGGAGACCGATAATCCTCCAGACTGTGAAAAATGTAAATCCCCTTGTCATTAACGGCAGGGGGATTTTTGTTGCTGCCTATCCGAATATCACGCAGACAGGACTCTCTGTCTCAACAGTTTTTCCCGAAGCCGAGAATTTCCCAGCCTCATCAATCGTGAAGAACGTCAGACTATCCGTCGTCTCATTCGCGGCAAGTATCCTACCTTCAGGGTCAAGGGTGATGAAGCGGGGCTGACCCCCTCCGGTCTTTATGCAGTCAGCGAACTTCAGCATACCATTATCAGGATTGACCGCGAAGCTCGTGATGCTGTCATGCTTCCTGTTCGAGACTATGACATTCCGGCAATCCTTGCTCATTATGATTCCGCTTGCCCAGCCGTCTCCCGTGTAAGTCTCAGGCAATGTCGGGAGTATCTGTCTCGGTGTCAGTGTGCCGTTGTTCTGGTCGAAACCGTAGAACGTAACCGAGTAATCCTTCTCGTTAACGCCGTAGCAGTATTTGTTGTTCGCGTGGAATGCAACGTGTCTGGGCTCGGCAATCTCACGGGATTTCACGGTGCATGTCTTTTCGAGCGTCCCATTGCCGCCGTCAATACTGAAGACATCAACCTGACCGTACCCCGCCTTTCTTCCCTGACACGAGACAATCAGGAATTTCCCCGTATTGTCCTGCATTACCTGATGAGGGTGTGAAACTGTGCCTTCGTTTTTTCCGGGCAAAGTGTAAAGCTCCTTCAGCGTACCCAATGTTCCGTCATCGTTTCTAGGGATTACTGCCACTGTTCCCGTCTGAAGATTTGCCACGAACACCCAGCGATTGCTCTCGTCAACAGAGAGGTGAACAGGATTAACCCCGCCAGTTGACGTAGTGTTGAGGAGAGAGATTTTGCCGCTGTCCCTGTCAATCTTGAATGAGCTAATCTCGCTGAAGTCTCCGTGTATAGTGTAGAGGAAATCGCCTGTCCTGTCGAAGCATAAGTATGACGGATTTCTGAGGCCCTCGAGAGTTTGCAAAAGCTCCCAGCTCTCAGCGTCGAAAACTTTTATGCCCTTTCCGCGCGCGTTGCGTTCCTTTGTCGTCCTGCAACCAACGTAAGCAAACTTCTTCATTTCCATCATTCCCCCGTTAGCTGAAAAGCCTGAATCCGCCGAGCAATGCGAATATCACCACTACCATGACGACCATGAATGACGTTCCGAAAAGTTTTGCGAACAATGAAGCCTGCTCCTTGTCCGAAGCGTTAGTCTCCTGAGTATATGACGCAAGAACTAGGCTTCCTCCCGTCGAGAGAGGGCTTATCCCGGCAACACATGCCGCAGCAACAATCGACACTATCATTTGCAAGGCCGTAACATTCCCGCCGACATTTGCGACAATATCCGGCACTGTAGGTATGAGCGTGGGGAATACGACACCGTTCGCCGAACTGAACCACGACATTATTCCTGCGGTGAGGCCGATTATCGGGGTTGCTGTGGTCTCGTTCATCATTGAGGCAAGTATGCTTGCGAGAAGGTCAATCCCTCCCATCGCTTTCGTTACGGTCATAAGGACGTTTACACCGCAAATCAGTATCAACACGCTCCAAGGAACCAGCTTCATGGCCGCTTTCTCGTTGACGATTCCCATAAGCATGAGAATTAGCGCGAGCATGAACGAAATCAATCCCACATCATACTGGAAGCCCACGACGAGGATTATCATAGCCAGAAGCGCGAGGGTGCAGATTTTCTGTGAGCCATTGAATGCGGGAATGTCTACAGTTGAGACCGACGAATCACTCCTCAGCTTGTAGCCCCCGTAAACGATATAGAGAACCACAGCGCATATGAAGTTCACGACGCTTACCCCGATGAATACGGGCATGTCGAGTCCTGTGATGTTCGCGCCGGCAGTGAGATCCCTGACGAGTATTCCCGTCAATGCTATGGGGCTTGCTGTTCCGCCGACAGCTCCGAGAATTGCCATGCCTCCCATGAGAATTGGGCTTGCATTCATCTGGACGGAGAGTGAGACTGCGAAGATTATCATTACAGCCTGAACTGAGATTGCACCCGGCCCAGCCGCTGAGAGAATGAACGATGCCGCGTAGATTATCACGGGTATCAGGAACGTCTTTGTCCCAACGAGCGAGACTATTTTCTTCGACAGAAGCTCAAGCGTGTTGTTTAATCGTGCAGTCCAACGCTCCCTTGTCGATTACGTCAACTTTCCCTGATGTTACGCCCATATTCTTGAGGGTTTCGACTACTGCGGCTTTAATCTGGTGGCCGTACTGGTTCATCACGGTGCTTTCAATGTGGACGTAAAGGCCTTTTTCCGACGGAGTTACCGTAACCTGAGCATCGCTTGACTCAAGAGTTCCGGCAACAGCTTCCTTTTCTATCTTCATTTTGTGCTACCTTCCTTTCGTTATGTGGTGGATTTTTGTGGACGAGTGTATTAAAACATCAGTCAATCATTCTGTAAAACTCATAAATTTCATGTATAATCATTCCATATAAGAATGAGAGGTAAACACTATGAATGAGAAAGATTTTGAAATCCTTGAAATGCTTGCTGAGACGAAGAATATCACAAAGGCAGCTGATATTCTCTTTACAGCTCAGTCAGTGCTATCGAAAAGAATAATGTCGATTGAGGCCGAACTTGGAACAAAGCTAATGACACGCTCACGAACGGGAATACACTTCACCCCTGAGGGCGAGGCTGTACTCAAGCACACACGAAAGGCATCGTCAATCCTCCGTGAAATGCGCGAGGAATTGTCCTCAATGCACGACTATGTTTCAGGAACACTTAACGCAGGAATCTCCGTCAACTACGCAAAGTATTTCCTTCCGTCATTGCTGGCTGTTTTCAGGAAGGATTACCCTCATGTTACAACGCACATAAACACGGATCAGAGCAGAAATATTTTCATGAAGCTCCTGAATAATGACATTGACATAGCGATAGTCAGAGGCTCTTACGACTGGAAGGGCGAGAGTTTATTGCTGTCGTCCGAGAATATCTGTGCAATTTCCAGCCTTGAGGACAGAGGAAAGCCACTATGCGAGATACCTTACATTGCACGGAGGACTGATCCTGCGTTTGAGCGAGAAATAATGCTTTGGATGCGTGAGAATGATCTTCACCCTGAGTCTGACATATACGTTGACAGTATTGAGACATGCGCTGAAATGGTAAAGAAGGGACTAGGCTGGGCAATAGTTCCTGAAATATGCCTCAATGATTTTGACGGCGATATAAGGAGGCTTTCATTCTCGGACGGAAAGCAATTCATTCGGCCAACCTACATGTTATATTCGGACGAGGCTTTGAAGTTGAGGCAGGTCAGGGCATTCATTGAGACTGTGAGGAAATTTCATGAAACCCGCAAGGAAACTCGCGACTTCAGTCGTGAGAGGAATTGCGCTTG
>CALGGR010000167.1 GCA_937915755.1 uncultured Fretibacterium sp.
AACAGGCCGCCTAACTCATGACTAAAGTCACGAGTGTGCGGCGGCGTTTAATCAACTCTCCCAAATTATATCCCCCGCAAATCCAAGACTCACGGGGGATTCTTTAACCTACGCTGTTCTCTGCGATATTCCTCTCATTCCGCAGATTGCCCAGTCTGAATTTACGGCCTCAATGATGCTCCCGCAGTATTCGCACTTCGCCGACGCATTCAGCTTCAACGGCGCGCCGCAATGAGGACATGTTGCTGACCTCGTTCCATCAGCCTCAGGATTCTTGACAGTTCCGGACTTCCGGCAAAGCTCTATCTCGTACTCCATGAACTTCTCGCGCTTCTTGTCGCCAGAAATCAATTCCCCAGTCCTGTCGTCAAGAACGTATGAAACGATCCGCGATGAAAGGCTCACAGTAACATAGTCCATTCCCGCCGACTGCCTCCAGCCGACAAGCCCAGTGTTAAGCACCGCAATTCTCTCGGTGTAATCTGTCCTTCCAGCCTTCCTGAACTGCTCAAGCTGACCGTCCATCTGTGAGAAGAATTTATCCGTCATGTAAGGCCTGAGACTCGATATGTCCTTCTTCTGCCACGTCTCCTGCATCTGAACGTAGAGGTTCGACATCAGAGTTCTGATTCTCTCCTCGTCAAATTCCGGGTCAAGCTCCAAGTATTCACTCATCGGGCGCAATACTCTCACCGTGTCCTGAATGTTGATGATGTTTCTATGTTCCTGACGTTTCTTAGTGTTACGGTGAATCATGAACCAGAATATGAGGAACACAACGAGTACGAACGCAACTCCTCCGCATTCATCGAAGCTGTCATCGTCATCGTCCGAGTCCATGAAGCCGGAACGAGGTCTCACCCCTTCTGTTGGAATGAAGTTGATACCTCCGGCCATGTTCCCACCCGTGCTGTATTCAGGGGATTGACGGCGTGTTTCTGTGCGGGTGCTGTATGAGCGCGAGGGTGCTGAAGGCGAAGAATACGAACCTGAAGAGCTGCTCCGCCCTGATGATGAGGATGATGATGAACGTGAACTGCTGTAATCTGAGTTTCCGGAAAAGCTCCCGAAGTCCGTGTATGCTGTCCCGGCGAAGATCAGCGTTGCGAGTATTACAATGCCGGTTATGAGTCTGCGTTTCATGGCATAATGCCTCCTTTTGAGATTATCGAATCTCGCCGTAACCCCCCTGGTTTTAACTATGGGGATATAAAGCGTATTCATAGTATAATATATTTACAGTTAGTCGTTCCTCGTTACCAAAAATGTAGAAAGTAATGTTGTGTCCCATTTAGGGCTATACAGTCCCCGAGGGGCATAGCGTAGCTCCGTTAGGGACGCTATTGGGACTACGGGAAGTTATGCCTATTGGAGAGGATGTATTGCGTCCTCCGGCAAGACGACTTTCAGCCAGTATCATCGGTTGGAGCGCAGTCTTCTTTGAAGTAGAAAGCTCCCGTTTCTGTAAGCGGGGGTAGTTTATCCATGAACATTGACCCATTCAAAGAAGTCCTGTATGCCATTCAGCAGTTATGTACGATTTTCAGTGCGGAAGGAAAATTTTTATCATAATCCGCAAGAAGACTCTCACCTCTATAGACGGGAAGATGAATTGCGCAATTTAAGTTAAGCGTGCTATAGTCCCAAAAATGCTCAAGTAAACCAGATATACGGGGCGGCACGTGTAGAAAATATTTGGCCAGAGCAGAAAACCCAATACCACTGAGTGAGCCAGGACAGCAGAGCGCTCCGTCTATGTAAGGAAGAAAGCACTCATTTGGAGAGAGACGTACTGCATGCTTGCAGAAAGACACTCACGGTCGTAAGGCTGTAGCGCAGATCTCGTTGAATTAAGAAGCTCCCACCTCAACAACCTTGACGCGAGACTCGTAACAAGCGTAACAACGGGCAAGTTCCTTGACAGCTATCACAAGAAGGTCAGCCCCGAAATAATCCACACGGCTAAAAACCCGCTGTACCCTGACGGCTGTTGCGCTGTGCGTTACGGGAACATTGCGCCCGGCGGCTGCATCATCAAGAAATCCTGCGTTGTCCCCGAAATGTTCCACCACAGGGGCCCGGCATTATGCTTCGATTCTGAGGAAGACCTTCGCGACTTCATGTCCGGCAAAAAGATTCAGCCCGGAAGCGTCCTTGTCATTCGCTACGAAGGGCCAAAAGGAGGGGCAGGAATGCGCGAACTCTCGATCCCTGCGGCAAATTCTCTGCAATGCCGGGCTTATCACTCTTCTTGATGCTTTCTTGTCGATAAGCGCGGGTGTGGCTCTCGGCCCTAACGTCAACAATAGCTTCACGTTGGTATTCGGTGAGTTCATGGGATACGACATTAAGACGACGATGAAGACTCTCTGTGTCACCCAGAATATTGTGATGGCATTCTCCGGACTTGCAGTGGCTCTCTTAATCCACGCAATCGCAGCGTAAATCGCGGCACAAAAAAATACCCCCTCATGAATAGGGGTAGGGGGGTTGTTACACTCATATCACACCTTTTGTTGACGGAACTTCGCCCCCTAATTCCGGGTTAATCTTCACTGCCTGCGATATGCTTCTTGCCGCAGACTTGAAAGCGCACTCTATTATGTGATGCGAATTTTTCCCCGCAAGCTGTCTGAAGTGAAGGCTGCATAGCGAGTTGCCAGCGAATGCCCTCCAAAATTCTTCCGCAAGCTCCGTGTCGAAATCCCCAACCTTATGCGCCGGAATCTCAACCTCCCACACCAAGAACGCCCGTCCCGAGAAGTCAACAGCCGTCATAATCAGCGCTTCGTCCATCGGGAGAATCATGTTTCCATAGCGGTTAATGCCCTTCTTCGCGCCAAGTGCCTCACGGAACGCAAGCCCTAAGCATATCCCGACATCTTCCGTTGTATGATGGTAATCGACGTCGTAATCGCCCTTGCATTTCACCGATAAGTCGAAGCGTCCATGAGCTGCAAAGAGTGTGAGCATATGATTCAAGAATCCGCAGCCTGTATCAATATCAGACTTCCCCGTTCCATCAAGCTCAAGCGACAAGGTTATGTCAGTCTCCTTAGTCGTCCGCGAAATATTACTCTTTCTCATTCTCAATCACACCTTTTATGACCTCAAGGAAGATTTGCATCTGCTCCGGCGTTCCTATTGTTATGCGGTTATAGTCGGCAATCATTAGTGGGTTGCTGAAGTGCCGGATCATTATCCTGTACTTCTTGAGAGTGTTGAAGATTTCCTCACCGCTTACAGTTTCATGCTTTGCGAAAAGGAAGTTCGTCGACGAATCCATGACATCGAACCCCATCTCGCGTAAACGGCTCTTAGTGTTGTCTCTAACCATGCGGATCATGTCGATGTTCCTTCGGGTATATTCCTCATCGTCCAAAGCACCAAGTCCGGCAGCCTGAGTCATTGAGTTGATGTTGTAAGGCGTAAGGGTATTTTTGATGTCCTTAATGTCCTTTGTGATTTCCTCGCTCGTCATGCACCAGCCCAATCTCGCCCCAGCAAGTGAGCGCGACTTCGAGAACGTACGCGTTATTACGAGGTTGCTGTATTTGGGAAGGAGAGTTACTGCGCTTTCTGCCCCGAAATCAACGTATGCTTCATCAATCACAACGAGGCTCTCCGGGTTTGACGTCAATATCTCCTCAATCTCACTCAATGACATTGCGAGGCTTGTTGGAGCGTTGGGGTTGGCAATGAATATCGTTCGTCCTTTAACGTCCTTGTAATACGATGGGTCAACCCTGAAATTCTTCAGAGGAACGGGAATATAGTCAACACCGTGAAACTTTGCGAGAATCTTGTAGAACGAGTATGTGATGTTCGGAAAAGCCGCACCATTTTCGCAGAAGGCCATGAAGAGGAAGTTGAGTATCTCGTCCGAGCCGTTGCCGAAGACAATCTGTGAGGGCTTGAGGCTGTACATTGAGGCGATTTTACCGGCAAGCTGTGAACATTCGGGGTCGCAATAGTAATTGAGGCCGCGAGAAGCTTCAAGAGTTGCGGCCAATACTTTTGGCGATGGCGGGAAGGGGGACTCGTTTGTGTTGAGGCGAATATAGCCCTTCATACTTTCGACTTCGCCGCTAGTGTCGTAGGGTGTTAGTGATGAATATTTCGTGTGAAGAAATTTGCTCATCATGAAACCTTCCTTATTCCTTGAAATTTTTCAGACGTAATTATAGTTGACTATGTGAGAAAACAAAATAATCCCCCAGCCTTTTAAGACCAGGGGATTTTCTTAATTCTCAAAATTACTACTTGTTCTCAGCGTTCAATGACTGAGCCGCAATTCTTCCTGACACGAAGATTTCCGTGATGGCATTTCCGCCGAGCCTGTTACCGCCGTGAATGCCTCCCGTAACTTCGCCAGCCGCGTAGAGTCCCGGAACAATCCTTCCCGTTGACGTGAGGACATGCCTTCCCTCATCGACTTTGATTCCGCCCATCGTGTGATGCGTGCTCGGTGCCATGAGTCGAATCGTCATCACAGTGTTGTCGAGATCGTAGGTCTCTGGGTTATAGCTTCCGTCGGGGTTCTTCTGGACGTTTCCGACCGGCCTTGAAGCAATCGCCTTTCCTACATCGGGGAAATCCGAGCCTGTCATTACTGCCTTGTCATAAGCGCGGATTGTCTCCTCGACGACTTTGGGGTCAGCCTTAACTCCAAGCTCCTCGAACAATTCAGGAAGCTCAGAAATTTTGCGCCTGTAGTAGCGTCCTGGGTAGTCGCCCGTCTCTGGAAGCTGAGTCGGTGCAGGCATCTTCTGCTCAACGTTGTAGAACTCAAGGAAAACACCCTTGCTTCCCTTGTACTCCATTCCGTTCTTGAACTCTGCAAGCGAAAGGACATCGCGCTCCGAACCCTCGTCAACAAACCTGTGTCCCGTAATCGGGCTAATCCAGCAGGCATAATTTCCGCCGCCGAACGCAAGGTTTCCGTTGTCGATCCACGAAATCGGCATCATCTGCGTGAAGCCCATTCCCGTTGAAGTTCCTCCGGCTTTCTCGGCCATTGCAACTCCGTCACCCTGAAGCGATGAGCGGTTGGTTGTCTTTGTTGAAAGTGAGACATATTCGGGCGACCAGTAGACGTTCTCGTCGACGACTTCCTTCAGGTTCGCCGCAAATCCGCCTGTCGCTATGATTACACCCTTCTTGGCGTAAGCTGTAATCTCTGTGCCGTCATAACGCTTTGCCTTTACGCCGACTACTCTTCCGCCCTCTTTGATGAGTTCGTTTGCGGTTGTACGGAGCATTAGGCGGTTGTCTTTGTTTGCGCGGTAGACGACGTTGAGGGGTGCAACGAAGTAAGTTCCCCAGCGTCCGGGATAGCTCTCAGGAGTTCCGTCACCGTCTGTGTCAACTTCTGCGCCGATGAACTCGTTCTCACGATACCAGAGTGCGCCGATTAGAGTCTGCTGTGAGTCCTCATGGAACGTTGAGCCCATAGCTTCGAGCCATTCCTTGAGGCCCTGTGCCTGATTGATGAACTGGCTGACGAGGTTGACATCGCCGTAAATCCACGTCTTCTTGTCCGCGCTCTGCCTGAGTCCTCCGTAATACGTCTGGAAGATGTGAAGGTTGAGCGTCGAGAACAGAGCAAGCTGATTCTCTGGAGTGCCCGCGTCGAGTTTAGGCTGTGCCCAGTCGAGGTAGGCTTTGATTTCGGCCTTGAGTGCTTTCAGGACGGGAAGATACTCAGCGTGAACACCGTGCTTCGAAAGTTCAGCAGCATCACCGGCGACGTATTCATGAGTCTCGTAATATGCCGCGTCAAAAGGAGCTTCGTTCCAGTTGAGGATCATCTTAAGCTCGTTGATGCAGCCCTGTACGCTCTTGACCTTCGGATATTCCTGACCGTTGAAAGCATAAACGCCGGTAGTAGCGTCTGGATTCTTGGGGTCCCAAACGAGATAGGGCATTACGCTCTGATACTGGCCGCCGGAAACGAGGGTGTTGCCTCCTGCTTCTGCGTTCTTCTCGATGATTAGGACTGTGTTGCCGTCCTGAGCTGCCTGAGCTGCTGCTGCAACTCCTGCACCGCCTGCACCGATGATTACGACATCATAGGTGTACTTCTCGGGTGCGCCTGCTTTGTGTTCGACCTTCGCGGCCTTGAATGCGTCGATGTTAGTGCAGCCTGCTTTCTCTGCGGCAGCGTTTACGGCATTACGGAGTCCCCTCGTCGAGAACGTTGCGCCTGATACTGCGTCAACACCTGAGCCGTTGGCTTCAAGCATTTCGGGAACCATAATCTCGAACGCTATATCGCCTACGTGAGCGGTCTCAGTGTGTGCCGTAACCTCAAGCTCGGTCATCTTGTCTGCTGTGAATCTTGCGCGGACGTGGACAGGGCCGTTGTAACCCATAGCCTCAGCGGTGTACTCACCGGGCGTGAACGAAGGTGGAGCATTGCTCGCGGTCTCCTCGCCTCTTGCGGCTGAGAGAGCCTTCTCAACAGCTTCAACGATTCCATTGCGTGTCATTGTAGCGTTGGAGACGGCATCAACTTTTGCCTCAGACTTTCCGATGAGCTGACCCGCGTAGTTCTCGAAGTTCTGGACACCGAACGGGACTTCTTCCGGCGCGTTAATCTCGACGGCCGTAATCTTGTCCGCGTCAACAGTAACCTTCACTTTGACTGGAGCACCCTCGCTGTAACCCTTGCCCTCGCCCTCGTAAGTTCCGGGCTTGAAGCCTGTGCTTTTTGGCGCGGCTTTCTTGAGTGCTTTCTCAACTGCCTCGACGATTCCATTGCGTGTCATTGTGGCGTTTGAGACTGCGTCAATCTTGGCCTCGCTTTTGCCGATGAGCTGTCCCGCGTAGTTCTCGAAGTTCTGGACACCGAACGGGACTTCTTCAGGCGCGTCAATCTCTACAGCGGTAATCTTCTCCGCGTCAACAGTAACTTTCACTTTGACGGGAGCACCCTCGCTGTAACCCTTGCCCTCACCCTCATAAGTGCCGGGGGTGAAGCCTGCCGCGTATGCACATGTTGCTAGAAGCATTATGCACACAAAAACGATAAAACTTTTCTTCATGGATATATCCCTCTTTTGCGATGAAATTTTGAACGTTTATATAATATCATGATTTTGCTCAGTTAAGTATATCTCCAAATTGACGAATTACTAAATTTGTATTATCTTATCCACGTATCCAGTAAATTTTCATTCACAAATCTTTTAAGGGAGGTAAACTTTCTAATATGAGCAAAAAACTTGTAGCAGACCTCATCGTTGATTACCTTGAACGCCGAGAAGTCAGATACATTTTCGGTCTCTGCGGACACACAGTAATCGGAATGCTCGACGCTCTCAACCGCAATGAGCAGAAGGGCGGAAAACTCCGCTACATCTCCAACCGTCATGAAGCAGTCGCATCAACAGCCGCTGACGGTTACGCAAGAGTCACGCACAAGGCATCAGTCGTAATGTGCCACCTCGGGCCCGGAATCACCAACGTCCTCACAGGTGTCGCAAATGCCGCGTTCGACTCAATCCCGATGGTAGTATTCGCGGGCGATGTACCCAGCTACTACTACGGCAAGCACCCCCATCAGGAAGTCAACATGCACGGCGACGCGACGCAGTACAGAATGCTTGAGCCTGTCTGCAAACGCTGCTGGAGAGTTGACGACCCCGAAGCACTCCCCGACATTCTCGACAAGGCTTTCCGTCTTGCAGAGTCAGGAAGACCCGGCCCCGTCCTCATCGATATGCCTATGGACATTTGGAGCCGCGAGATCGAGTCAGACCTCTTCGCACGCACATATCAGGACAGCCACGTAACCGTTAAGCCAGCCCTTGACCCCGCGTGTGCAAAGGCAATCGCAAAGAGGCTCATTGAGGCGAAAGCACCCGTTATCCACGCAGGCGGCGGCGTACTTCTCGCGCAGGCATCGGCTGAACTTGCGGCACTCGCTGAGTTCCTCGACATTCCTATTTCACGCACCCTCATGGGACAGGGCTGTGTGAGCGACCTTCACCCCCTCATGATTGGTCAGACAGGATTCTGGGGACTTGCACACACCCACGAGTTCACGCTCGGTGCAGATGTAATTCTCGCGCTCGGTACACGTTTCGCAGAGGCCGACTCGTCAAGCTGGTATCAGGGCGTAACGTTTGACCCCGCAACGACGAAGTTCCTCCAGATTGACATCGACCCGACAGAAATCGGAAGGAACTACCCCGTCGAAATCGGCGCAGTCGCAGACCTCAAGCTCGCACTCGCTCAGATTCTCGAAGCAGCAAAAGCCATCAAGCCCGAAGGAATCAAGCGCGCAGGTCTCCGTGAGAAAATCGCAAAGGCAAAGGCTGACTTCAAAGCCTCCAACGTAGCAATTTCCAACGACGGAAGATTCCCAATGACTCCTCAGAGAATCCTCAAGGAGCTTAAAGGCGCACTTCCGGAAGACGCACTCATCTTCACCGATGTAGGCTGGAACAAGAACGGCGTTGCACAGCAGTACGACATCACGATTCCGGGAACAGTTCATCATTCCTCAGGGCTTGCGACAATGGGCTTCGGCGCGTCGGCAGTTCTCGGCGGAAAGAAAGCCGCACCCGACAAGATTTGCATCGCTCTCATCGGAGACGGCGGATTCGGTGTCAACCCTACCTGCATGGCTACGGCTGTCGAGGAAGGTATCGCCTGCACATGGGTAGTCATGAACAACATGGCATTCGGAACAATCGCAGGACTTGAGAACGCCAACTACAAAACGAAGTACGGCACGACGTTCCACACGCCTGACAATCAGCCCTACTCGCCGAACTGGGCAAAGGTTGCTGAGGGTTACGGAGTCGAGTCAATCCGCGTAAATTCGGCTGATGAACTCGGCCCTGCACTCAAGAAAGCTGTCGAGGCTAACAAGGCAGGAAAGCCGTTCCTCGTCGAAGCAATCATGGAGAACATCGCAGTTCCTACACCTGGCTGCTGGAACATCAACGACATTTACACGCCCGGCGACCTCGTCAAAGAAGGAAAGCTCGTCAAGAAGGACGCTAACGGAAAGTATATTCCGCCTAGCCACGCGAAATCACACATCACGAAGTAATCATTTAAGGAGGAAATAAATCTACAATGGCACATCATGAAGTAACACCCGAAGAGATCGCAATGATTGAGGAAATGGTCAAGAAGGCCAAAGTTGCGGCAGAAGTCATCGCTACCTACGATCAGGAGAGAGTTGACCGCCTTGCACGCGCAATCTGTGCAGCAATCTACCCGCTCAAAGTCTGGGGACCAATCTGCGACGAAGCAGTTGACGAGACAAGACTCGGCGACAAGGTAACAAAGCGCAACAAGAGGAACAAGCTGAAGCTCATTCTCCGCGACTGCCTCCGTCAGAAGAGCGTCGGAATCATCGAGGAAATCCCGGAGAAGGGTCTCGTAAAGTACGCGAAGCCCGTAGGTGTAATCGCTACCCTCGTTCCCACAACGAACCCCTGCGTTACGCCCGCCGGTCAGGCAATCTATGCCGTAAAAGCGCGCGACGTTCTCATCTGCTCACCGCACCCCAGAGCGAAGAAGACGACTTGCAAGACCGTCAACATTATCCGCGACGTTCTTGTACGCGAGGGCGCACCTGCTGACATCATTCAGGTTATCGAGGAACCCAGCATCACGCTCACTCAGGAACTCATGAAGAGGGTCGACCTCGTAATCGCAACCGGCGGCCGCCCAATGGTCAGAGCAGCTTACTCGTCAGGCGTACCGGCTTACGGTTCAGGCGCAGGAAACTCGACAGTCATCGTCGACAACACCGCCAACACCAAAGAGCGCGCATATGAAGCCGCAACGAACACAAGAATCTCCAAATGCTCAGACTTCGGCTCAGGCTGTTCATGCGACGGTAACCTTATCGTTCATGAGGACGTATACGACAATTTCGTCGAGGGCCTCGTGAAAGAGGGCGCATATATCCCGACATGGGAAGAAGCCGAGAAGATCAAGAAAGTTATGTGGGACGAGACAGGCCACAGGCTTCCTGACACGGTTGCAATCTCAGCGCAGGCACTCGCAAAGGCAGCGGGCTTCGAGATTCCTGCAGACCGCAAATTCATCGCAGTACCCAACAACGGCCAGAAGGAAGGCTTCACAATCCGCAACGCTGACGACATCAAGAAGTGCATCGGCAAAGAGCATTTCTTCAGCACTGAGAAGCTGACGACCCTCCTCACGCTCTTCAAGTACGGCGGAGAGTTCCAGACTGCGCTCGACATCATGCTTGAGATTTTCGACAAGGCCGGCGGTAAGGGACATTCATGCGGACTTTACTCATTCGACGACGACCATGTACATCGTCTCGGAATGTGCGCGCCCGTTTCACGCTGCATGATTCGCCAGCCCAACAACAGGGGCAACGCTGGAAGCGCGACAAACGGAATGCCTCCCACGAACTCGATGGGCTGCGGAACTTGGGGCGGTAATATCGTGAGCGAGAACATCACCCTCAAGCACTACATGAACACGACATGGGTAGCGCGTCCGATACCTGAGGATATGCCGAGCCTTAAGGAACTTTTCGGCGAGTTCTATCAGGACGGAATGGACGAGGAATAAGAGAAGTTCGGAATTTATGGCAGGCCCTTGTAGAGATGCGGGGTCTGTTTTTTTGTGCTAGAATATAATTCATACACTGAAAAATTTTTCGCAGGAAGGGGAATGTCTTTATGATTCACATGAAAAGAGGGCTGTGCGTTTTCATGCTGCTGATTTTGTTTATGGCGGGAGGCTGCGGAGGC
>CALGGR010000168.1 GCA_937915755.1 uncultured Fretibacterium sp.
ACTCGTTTCTGCTTCTCTGAGTTCCAGTCTGGCAACTGAAGGGTCTATCAGTGCTATTAGCTGTCCGGCCTTAACTTCGGAATTGAAATCAGCATATATCTCTTCAATTCGCCCTGATACCTGCGTTCCTACTTCAACAACATCAACCGCGCTTAGTTCTCCCGTCGCTGTTACTGTCGAAGTTATATCTCCGCGTGTAACTTCTGCCGTCGTGAATGAATAGTGAACTGACTGATCACGAGTTACATATTTCCAGATACCGAAACCCGCCCCGAAGATTAACAACAATATAAAAAGCCTCTTTATTCCTGCAATCATCTTTACATATTCCCTTCAATGTTAAGTTCAGGAGGCAAATGCCCCATAGCTTCATCAAGTTCTGTCCTCGCGGCCTGAGCATCATAGAGTGCCTGATACAGTGCGTAACGTGAACTCGCCAGCGTCGATACCGCATCACTTACTTCAAGCGGACTGCCTATACCCACTTCATAACGTCCACGTGCAAGCGCAAGATTATCTTCAGCATACTTCACACTGATTTCTGAGGACTTCACCCTGTCTATTGCGTTCATGAGTGATAATGCCGCAGTCCTCAAATCACGCGCTATAGTCTGCCGCAAACTTTCTTCTTCGGCTTTTTCCTGTTCAAGCATTGCACGGGCTGACTCTATCTTAGCCTTTGTCAGTCCCCCATCTACAAGCGGAACGTTTACGTTGATATTGACGTTATAGTTATTCGTTGATGGTGTGCCTTCTCGCTTTGATAAATCACTGCCTATTGACCCCGTAATCGTAGGAGAACTATCACGAGCCGCAACCTTAATCTCAAGTTCACGCCTCCTGATTGCGCTTATTATTCTGCGGTAATCAGAACGGTCAGCCATTGCAATACTAATAAGCTGTTCAATCTCTCCGGCTGGCTGGGGCAGAAACATATCAGTAAAGATCACAAGGTTAAACGTGTCATAATCAGTAACTCCCATTGCTACTTTCAGGGCTTCCTGAGACACTAAAATATCATTCTCAGCCTTCAGCAATGATACCCTCGCACTGGCGAAATCAGCTTCAGCCTTCGTTACCTCGACAAGTGAGCTGTTACCAACTTCGTAAATACCCCGCGCAGTCTTCAGATGTTCCTCAAGATTGGAAAGTTTCTCACGTTCAACATCGCGATTCAAAATCTTTAACACTAAATCGTAGTAGGCTTTTTTCGCGGCGGCGGCTACTGTTATTTGTGTTCCGCGCTCACTCTCTATGGCTGAACGAACATCCTCAGCACCTATTTCACGGTTGAGCCTGTTAATTCCAGTATCATAAAGAGTTTTTGTAGCGTTTACGCCTAAACTGCCGTCATGATACCTATCGTCCCAGTAATCATAAGTGCCGTTGTAGTTCGTCCTGCCTGTCAGCGTAACTTTCCAGCGGTTAGCCGCCTTCGTCTGTTCAAGCTGTGCAGATGAGGCTCGGACTGCTCCCTTAGATTTTTTCAAGGAAGGATGATTTTCAAGCGCAATTTTAAGACAGGCTTCAAGCGAAAGACCCGAAACTTTATCCGAACTCTCCAGCGCAAAAGATGATGAGCCGTAAAACACTATCAGCAAGCATATAATGATTTTCTTCATCGTTAATCCGCCCTCAACGCTACAATAGGGTCAAGATTTGAAGCCTTCCACGCAGGCCAGAATCCGAAAAATATTCCAACCCCTGCCGAGAACCCTACAGCTATAAACACAGAGTCCATAGAAACCATTGCACCGAAAGGCAGGAACGCAGAAGCAACACCTGAAATTCCCCAGCCCATCATTATTCCGACCGCTCCACCCAGAAGCGACAACACTACTGCTTCCGTCAAGAACTGCATACGAACATTTGAAGGACGCGCTCCTATTGCCATTCTTATACCGATTTCGCGGGTACGTTCACTCACTGACACTAGCATGATGTTCATGATGCCTATCCCGCCGACTACAAGCGATATTGATGCTATTGCACCAAGCAGAAGGCTCATCGTTTTAGCCATATTCGCCGCACTCTCAAGATTTTGAGTAAGATCACGCACCTCAAAATCATCGCCGACTCCTTTAGCTATGCGATGTCTCTGCCGTAATATTGCCTTCGTTTCAGATGTGGCAGTATCGAGCAACTCTCTGGTCTTTGCCTGTACGTTAATGCGGTTCACTGTGTCTACACGTGTCCCGAAACGAGAAAGCCGCCTTTGAGCTGTAGTGATTGGCACGAGTATAAAGTCGTCCTGATCTTGGCCGAATGAATTTGCGCCTTTGGATTTCATTACTCCTACTACCCTGAAGGGAATATTGCGGATTCGTATCGTACTGTTTACTGGGTTTGTATAACCGAAAAGCTCTTTAGCTACAGTATGACCTATCACGCAGACTTTCGCGCCGCTCCTAACATCAGCAATCGAGAAACATGCGCCTTTAGCTACTTCCCACGTTCTTACTGGGAGTATATCGGGAGTACCGCCGGTTATGCTCGTATTCCAGTTGTTATTTCTGTACACAACTTGAGCTGTGCTGCTTACTTCTGGAGCTGTACGCAAAACAGCAAAACCTTCTGACGCTATAGCATCAGAATCTGCAAGCGTAAGATTTGCTCCGCTTCCTGCCGCGCTTCTTGCACCTGTAGTATTAGGCGGTGCGGGAACAACTATAATAAGATTCGCTCCGAAACCTTCAATAAGTCCCTGCATTTGATTAGATGCACCATTGCCTATAGCTACCATCGTGATAACTGCCCCTACGCCGATAATTATTCCCAGCATCGTAAGGATTGAACGTACTCGGTTGCTCAATAATGAACGTAAAGCTGTCCTGAAAATCTCCATGATTTAGGAAATCACCTCGCCTAACTTCTGACGTTCAACGAGAGATGCAAACAGACCTTTCCTGTCTATAAGCTCCTGATAATTTCCTTCTTCTGCGATATGCCCGCTGTCAAGGACAAGAATCCTGCCGCAGTTTCTAACCGTTGAAAGCCTGTGCGCAATAACTATTCTTGTGCACCTGAGCTTATCCAGAGAATCAGAGACTATTTTTTGCGTAATGTTATCAAGCGCACTCGTTGCTTCATCGAACAATAATATTTTCGGCTTTGAGGCTATAGCTCGCGCAATAATTATCCTCTGACGCTGACCGCCGGAGATCGTTCCTGCACCCTCAGAAATCATTGTCTGCATTTTCATCGGCATTTTGCGTATATCGTCTGCAATTCCCGCCATCTCTGCCGCTTTCCACGCCGCTTTTTCAGTGAGCTGGGGAGCTGAAATTGTGATGTTCGAGTAAATGCTTCCGGGAAATAGTCCGCTGTTCTGCATTACACAGCCGATATTACTTCGCAGATACCGTAAATCCAAAGTTTTAATGTCGATCCCGTCATAGTAGATCACTCCGCTGTCAGGACGTTCAAACCCAAGCAGAAGCCTCATCAATGTACTTTTCCCGCAACCACTCTTGCCGACTATTGCGATATATTCTCCGGGACGTATCTTGAGCGAAAGTTTATCCAGAATTAACGGTGTCTTTTCGCTGTATCTGAAACTGACATTATTCAGTTCTATGCCGCCTCTTACCTTTGATAATATTCTTCCATGCGAAATTTCCGGCTCTGATTCAAGTATGGGCTTTATCATGTCAATCATCGGGCTTATCGAAGCTATCGACAATGTTACCCCGCAGAATGCGATAAACGCTCCTGACAGAAAGCCGTAAGATGCCATGAATGCCATATAGTCCTCCGGGGTTACTTGGGCATTGAAAGCTCTGACATACAACACGAAAGTTCCGATTAGACTAATCGCAGGCTGTATAACTGGCGTGAGTTTCAAGAATAACGGCGGATCGTAAATAAGTTTTGCTTCATGCTTGTAGTGTTCGGCCCATTTAGCAAAAGCTCTGCGTTCTGCCCCTGCAAGTTTGATTTTCTGAATGCCCGTTATGAATGCGTACAGCAAACCATACTCTTGCGCCTGCAGTCTAAGTCTCTGATTCATAATCCGCGAATGACCGCAAATCAGAAGCACCGAAGACACAAAAAGCGCGGTCATTATCCAGAGGGCAGGCATCACAAGGACAGGAGTGAATATAAATATTTGACGCAGGTAAATCAGGCTGATGAAAGCTGTAAGTCCTGCGGAAAAAATCACGTTCACCATAGAACCGCAAAGCCTGTTTACTCCTGATGCTCTCTCTGAGAGTTCGCCCGATGAAAATTTCTTGAAGAACGTTGCAGGAAGTGTGAGAATCCTCATCATAACCGCTGCATTTACCGATACATTAGCCTTGACCTCAATTCGGGCAAGTACTAGTGTTCGCGCTATTCGTAAAAGCGTTGCAGAAAGTCCCGAAAAGATTATGAACACAAATATTGCACCAAGTCTTGATATATCGCCGGAATAAATGACCTCTGAATATATTATCTGGGTCAGATATGGCGTTACCATCGAGAACAACGTTATGAAAAGCGTTATCAGGGCAACATATACAACATCAGAAACCGAGAGGCTACGGGCTACATAACTCACTAGGTCTTTAACTCCAAGTTTACGTGCGGGCATAGGAGTATAGAAGCAGATACCATCAGCATCAAGATTATTCTGTGTAGAGGAACTTACACGAACTCGCCGGCCTGTAACGTAATCTTTGTAGACGTAGCCATTTTTGGACGGCATCAATGCAATATAGCGGCCTTCTTTTGTCATGCCAAGATAGACACCTGCAGCATCTTTATACCAGCCCTCTTTAAGCTGTACATTGCGGCGCATAATTCCAAACTGCCCGAAAATGTCTTCCAGTCTCTCCGAAAGCGTCTCATCTTCCCGGAATGCCTGCTTCTTCAGGAAGTCTTCAGGAATGTTATAGTAGCGCGCAATCTCCTCAATAGCACTGCTGGCGTTAGCTATCTCATTTTCACGGACTTCATCATAAATTCTGCGGCCTGATATTGCCTCAGAAATATCGTTAAAAGCATTCGAGAAAGAATCTTCATCAGACTGTATTCTTGCTCTCAGCTGTTCATCAAACCAACCTGACATTTTTACCTAGCCTTCTCTCCTGCCTTATTCATTCGTGATAAGCTCTGTGTAATACTCACAGCGTCCCATAAGCTCGCCGTGAGTGCCTTTGTCCAGAATATGCCCGTCCTTCATAACGATAATTTCGTCGCAGTCCCGGATTATCGAGAGCCTGTGCGAAATTATTATTCGGGTTATTCCCCTCTGGTTAATGGACTTCATAAGGTCATATTCTGTCTTAGTATCAAGCGCGCTCGTTGCTTCGTCCATAATTATTATTGTGGGGTCTTGAGCCAATACTCCGGCAATCTCTATTCTTTGACGCTGACCGCCGGAAAAGTTTTTGCCCTCCTCCTGAACTTCAGCAGAGTAGTCGCCTTCTCTCTGGATTATCTCATCATGAATTGAAGCATCACGTGCCGCCAAGATTACCTCGAAATTCTCTATCGACTTGTCCCACATGCGGATATTGTTCGCAACGGTGTCCTCAAAGAGCGTTATATCCTGATTCACACATGCGACCGAACTTGTGAATACATTGCGGTTGATTTCGTTTATAGGTCTGCCGTCAAACAGGATTTCTCCGCTCCACACAGGGTATAAACCAGTAATCAGCTTTGCCACTGTCGATTTGCCGCACCCCGAAGAGCCAACTATAGCAACGCTCTTTCCTCTTTCAACTCTCATAGAGAAGTCCTCAAGTATAGGCTTATCCAGTTTGTTGTAGCCGAAAGTTACATGTTTGACCTCAACAAGCCCGGATAATTTGTCGAGTTCTTCATCAGGCAAGGCTTTTATATCCGAATACTCTGTATCTAAAGGATACTTGAAGACATCTTGAACACGTTCCATCTGTGTACGCATTTCCTGTATCTGCTGGCCCGCCTGTATAAGAGAGCTTGCAGGAGTGGAGAATGCCAGAAGATAGCCGTTGAACG
Organism: uncultured Fretibacterium sp.; assembly: GCA_937915755.1. Lineage (GTDB taxonomy): Bacteria > Synergistota > Synergistia > Synergistales > Aminobacteriaceae > JAFUXM01. Next base: position 5,968 of record CALGGR010000168.1, read on the forward strand.
CAGAAATTAAACCTATCGTCCATTCGCCGCTCATAATGAGCCTTATTCCCAGAAACAGAATCAGGTTCGACGTAAACAAAGCTAAAAGAGAAGGAAGCTGTCCAAGAGTTTGGTTTAACTTTGCGTACCTTACTGACTGAGAAAATGCATTAGCCTGAAAGCCTGCCCACCGTGCAAAAAATCCGTTCTCAGCTCCGGCTGATTTTATCGTCTCGATCATGTTAATTCCCATCAGTGTAGTACCTTGCAAATTACCCATATCTCGTGCCTGAACCCGTGCTATATCAATGCGCTTTGCTGAAATTATTTTTGCTATAACGAGATTGATGAAGACTGACAGGATACCTATCAAGGCAAGTAATGGACTGTAATTTATCATGATGACAAGATTCAGCACCATTGCGGCGAAATCGAGCAACAAAGGCGTAAACGTATTTATCAGCGTGTTCGTAATTTCCTGATTGGACTGCTGACGCTGGACAATATCTCCGGCCATTCTCTGCTCGAAAAACTCAACAGGCAATCTCAGAATGTGCCACAAGAACGACGTATTAGCGATCGCCGCCATTTTCCCCTGCAACTTCAAGAGATAAACCGTTTTTATCCATAGTGAGGCGACTTGTGAGGCAATGGTCAATCCCGTAAGCACAAAAAATCCTCTTGACCACTGCACAGAATTTCCAGTCAAAAGATTATCCACAAAAAAGCGCGAGAAAGCCGGCATAAGCATTCCAGTTAATGAAGCTATCAGGGTAGTTATTGCAATGAGGAGAAACATTTGAAGAGTCCCGCGCAGTCTCTCAGAAGCGAACTTCAGAATTGAAGCGGGCTTTCCTCCGGGTTCAAAATCTTCCGAAGGGTCAAGGAGTATACATATCCCAGAATACGATCTCTCGAATTCCTTAAATGTAAGTTTTACTTTGCCTCTGGCAGGATCATTTACAGATACATGCCCCCCCCCCGTAAATCCACTTACCACAACAAAGTGATTATTCTCCCAGAAAACTATAGCCGGGAATGTTCCGTTTGTCCGCAGAGTTTCTGCCTCACATCTGAAAGCACGAGGTTGCAGGTGATACTTTTTAGCAACTGTAAACATACTCTTCATGTTCGAGCCGTCTCTGGAAACTCCACACTCCTTGCGTAACTGTTCCAGAGGTATCCACAGCCCGAAATAAGCAAGTACCATCGCAAGGGAGGCCGCTCCGCATTCGAGAGCTTCCATCTGCATTATCATAGGAACTTCTGCTACACCGTTCGTAACAGGATGACGTACTTTATTCTCGTTGAACATCTTGACTCCTTACTTCAGCAGAAAAGAAAGAGGTCTTACTGTATCAACCACATACACAGCACGAGAAACTCTTTCGGGTGCTCCCTGAATGTGCATAGCAACCTTCATCAGCTTGTCGCCATCATTAAGTCCCATCATCAGCGCATTGCTCTCACCGACAAGTTCAACCACCTTTCTGTAAGGCGTAGTTGATTCGTCTACCTGCTCAACATTTCCGCTAAGACCTGAATTAGCGATACGAACAGTCATTCCCTTCTTAAGTCGTGAAGCATTATCCGGCGAAATAAAAGCTAACGACGAGCCATCTTCAGTGTACATGTATGATGAGAACGAGACTTCAAGCCGCCCCATAAGTACCCAGAACAAAAACCCTGTCAGAAAAATCAATATCGACGACAGAATCAACCATGCTCCCGGTGCTGTTACGTGAATATAATCATTAAGCTGCTCCGGTGATGTTATTTTTTCATTATCAGGCATTATATGCTTCTCCTTCCGAAGATGTGTTAAGTGCGTCCAAAGAAAACTCCGACCAGCTATAACATGTCAGATAGTCTCCACGATAACGCCTTACAGCTGAGGGGTCTCCCCTCATATAAAGGTAGGCATCACATTCAAAACTACCAGGATTTACAGCGAGGTGGTTTTTTGTACGCACCAAAATATTTTTTATCCCTGCGTCTTCAAGCGTTCTAGACAGGGAATTAACTATAACATGATAATAAGCATTGCTGATTTTGCCGTAAGGTTTATCTTCAAACAATACTGCACATGCTTCACGAGCTGTAACTGCTAACCCGCGCCGGTCAACAAGCAGTGCTAGAAGTTCTTTAGCCTTGCTTCGTGGGAAATCTATCATTTTGCCGTCAAGAAATACGCTGAAACCTCCGAAGGTCTGCACATAAACTTTACCGTTTAACTTCAACTGCGCCGGGTAATAATATAAAAGGTAGTCAAGCTCTCTACGTATATCCTCTTCCGAAACTTTCTTCAACAGGTAAGCACCGGCATGAACCGAGAATGCTTCCTGAAAGTATTTCCGGGATTTTGTGATAAAGATTACATGAGTATCCTTGTGAATAGTCTTAAGACGTGCGGCAAGTTCAATGCCGTTCATTTTCCCGGCCTCAAGCTCAACTTCAATGAATGCGACATCAAAGCTCAACGATGATAACTCTAATGCTTCTTCCGCTGAAGGTATGCTGAAAACCCGAACTTCCGGCCTTACTACTTTTAGTAACTCCGCAAAAGCATCAAGGTCTCGCCTCTTGTTATCCACGACTAAAAAACTCATTCAATACCTCCTTATAATTATTCTTGCTTGTAATTATATAACAAGATTAAGGAAGTAAAAAATGAGTATTTTATTCTGAAGCTATGAACGCTCAACTTAGCTTAGTCCTTACCGTTCTGCCATAACGGATCATCAAGCACTGGTGATGTTGCATCAGGCCGGAC
>CALGGR010000169.1 GCA_937915755.1 uncultured Fretibacterium sp.
GAGTTCAGACGTGTGCTCTTCCGATCTGGGGAACGTCATTTCGGCACCCTGTTCATCGATGAGGCCGCACAGGCCATTGAGGCCGCCTGCTGGGCCGCCATCCTGAAAGCCGACCGCGTCATCTTCGCGGGCGACCACCAGCAGTTGCCCCCCACCATCCTCTGTCAGGAGGCGGCGCGCGGGGGGCTCGCCGACACGCTGATGCAGAAGGTCGTGCAGGCCAAGCCGTCGTGTGTCACGCTGTTGGATGTGCAGTACCGGATGAACCGGCAGATTATGGAGTTCTCCTCGCGCTGGTTTTACGAGGGGCGGCTGAAGGCCGCGCCCGAGGTCGCCAACCGCACGCTCGCCCTTTGGGACGCCCCCCTGGTGTGGGTGGATACTGCGGGCAGCGACTTCAGCGAGCGGATCACTGCCTCGCAGAGCCGCGCCAACCGGGAAGAGGCTATGTTGGTGGTGGACATTCTCAAAGAGCACGTCCGCCAGACGGCCATCGACCCAGCACTTTTCAACAGCACCACCTACGGGGTCATCTCCCCCTACAAGGCCCAGGTCGCGCTGTTGCGCAGAATGGTGGGACGCAGCCGCACGCTCGCGCCTGTACACCGGCACATCACCGTCAACACCGTGGACGGCTTCCAGGGGCAGGAGCGTGATGTCATCCTCATCAGCATGGTGCGCGACAACGAGCGCGGTGCCATCGGGTTCCTCAAGGACCTGCGCCGCATGAACGTCGCTATGACCCGCGCCCGCAAGAAACTCATCATCGTCGGCAACAGCGCCACACTGTCACAGACAGCCTTTTACGCACAGTTGTGGGAACACTTCAGCGAGAATGGGGTCGTAAGGTGAACCTACGGCGTTTTTTATATCTTTGCCGTCTCTTTTTACAATCACACATACACACTTAATCGACTGAAACACAATGCAGATATCCAAACTACGCAACATCGGTATTGCGGCGCACATTGATGCCGGCAAGACCACGGTCTCCGAACGCATACTCTTTTTCACGGGCGTAAACCGCAAGGTGGGCGAGACCCACGACGGGCAGGCCACAATGGACTTTATGAAGCAGGAGCAGGAGCGCGGCATTACGATTGCGTCCGCGGCGATTACGACGCAGTGGGGCGGGCACACGATAAACATCATCGACACGCCCGGGCACGTCGATTTTACGGCGGAAGTCGAGCGATCGTTGCGCATTCTTGACGGCGGAGTCGTCGTCGTACCGGCCTTTACAGGTCTGGGCGCCCCGTATTGGAACAAGGAATGCAAAGGCGCCATCTTCGGTCTGACCAGAGGAAGCGGAACAGGGGAGCTCGTAAGAGCGTCCCTGGAAGCGATGGCTTTACAGTCCAAGGATCTTGTGGAAGTCATGGAAAAGGAACTCGGTGAGAAACCTGTACGCCTTGACTTTCTCATAATCAAGAAACAGCCTGACGCCGTTCTTAACGATCCAATCGGGGAGTTCTTCAGACCTGTGAACATCTTTGAATACAAATCTCCGGAGGACGGCCTGTCGATTGACGACTTCTACAAGGCGGTGGCATATGCTTTCATCTACAAAGGATATGGCAGGAAGGTTGACGAGCTCCCCATAGAGGATATGACGCTGACGTTGGTTCGTCACACCTACCCGCGCGAACTAATGAAGGCCATCGGACGCACAGGCTTCAAAGTAAAGGAACATCATCCGGGAATTTACCGCGTTGAGGGGATAACTGGCCTGAAGGTTCAAGTTATCGTATCATCGAGGCTGCCTGACGAAAATTATGATGGGTTGAAGCTAATAGCCAGAGGGTGTAAAGGGGACGCAGTTATTCGTTACATGGAGAAGACAGCGGCCAGCGAGGACAGAGACATCAGGACAAACGCCGGGACAGTACTCGAAGTGTGTCTCAATATCAACAAGAATTTAGACGAGCAAATAGTAGGAGGAAAAATGAGAACGATAAGGGAAATATTCAAGGAGGCTTTCGACGAAACAAGGCAGGAAGAACGCAATGAGACCTATAAGAACGTTGCTACCGACATGCTCCGGGACGGTATACCTCTGGCTCAAATCGCCAAATACAGCCGTCTCGCAGAAGACACAATCCGCAATCTCGCCGCCTCACTCGGCCTCCCAGTAACTCAGTGAGCTTCACGGCGTGGGTTGACACTCTTTCAGAACACACCCGCTCTCAGAAATGGGGGCGGGAATTTTCTTACCCCTACGTAAAATTAACTATTGCAATTTTCATGTTAAAGGTTTAATATTCCCCGCGTTGTTCAGTAGCACTCTTAGAGATTGAGTGCCATTAACTCAGAGGAGGCAAATAAGATCATGAGACTGAAACCATTAGGCGACAGGATAGTAGTGAAAGTTCTTGAGCGCGAAGAGAAGACAAAGGGCGGACTTTTCCTTCCCGACACAGCAAAAGAGAAGCCAACAGAGGGCGAAGTAATCGCAGTAGGTACAGGCAAGATTCTCGACAACGGACAGAAGCAGCCCGTAGAAGTCAAGGTTGGAGACAGGATAATATTCAGCAAGTACGCGGGGACGGAAGTAAAGATTGACGGAGAAGACCTCGTGATATTCAGCGAGAGAGACGTACTCGCAATCGTAGAGAAGTAAGGAGAGAATATAACAATGGCTAAAATACTTTCATTCGGCGAAGAAGCACGCAGGGCAATGCTGCGCGGAATAGACAAAGTAGCAGACACAGTAGGTGTAACATTAGGGCCTAAGGGACGCAACGTAGTCCTCGAAAAGAAATTCGGCTCACCCATGATCACCAATGACGGCGTAACTATCGCAAAGGAAATCGAGCTTGAGGATCCTTTCGAGAACGCAGGCGCACAGCTCCTAAAGGAAGTTGCAAGCAAAACCAACGACATCGCAGGAGACGGAACAACAACAGCAACGATATTCTCACGCGCAATTATCCGCGAGGGAATGAAGAACGTTGCCGCCGGTGCAAACGGAATGTTAATGCGTCAGGGAATCGAGAAGGCTATTGATTTCGTTGTTGACGAACTCAAGAAGCAGTCAACACCCGTCAAAGAGAAAGAGAAAATCGCACAGGTTGCTTCAATTTCAGCGAACGACTCAGCAGTAGGCGCGTTGATTTCTGAGGCAATGGCGAAAGTCGGCGAGGACGGAGTTATTACCATCGAGGACAGCCAGACAGTAGGAACGACTCTTGAGATGGTTGAGGGACTTCAGTTCGACAAAGGCTACATCAGCCCCTACATGGTAACGGACAGCGACAGAATGGAAGCCAGCTTCGACGACGCTTATATCCTCATTCATGACGCGAAAATCAGCAACATTAAGGACATGCTCCCCGTTCTCGAGAAGGTTGTACAGACCGGCAAGCCTTTGGTAATCATCGCTGAGGACGTTGAGGGCGAGGCACTTGCTACACTCGTAGTCAACAAACTTCGCGGTGTAATGCAGGTTGCTGCGGTAAAGGCACCCGGCTTCGGCGACAGAAGAAAGGCAATGCTTCAGGACATCGCGATCGTTACAGGCGGCGAGGTCATCAGCGAGGAGCGCGGAATGAAGTTCGAGAACACTGAGCTTTCAATGCTTGGACGCGCAAAGAAAGTCCGCATCACTAAGGAAGATATAACCATCACTCAGGGCGCGGGCAACCCCGAAGAGATCCGCCACCGTGCAGGACAGATCCGCAAGGAGATCGAGGACTCAACGTCAGATTACGACAAAGAGAAACTTCATGAGAGACTTGCGAAGTTGGTCGGAGGCGTAGCAGTAATTCAGGTTGGTTCAGCGACTGAGACCGAGCAGAAGGAACTCAAGCACCGCATTGAGGACGCACTCAACGCAACTCGCGCTGCTGTCGAGGAAGGCATCGTAGCAGGCGGCGGAGTAGCAGCTCTTAACTGCGCGACAGCACTTGAGCCGTTCGTCGAGAAACTTTCGGGCGACGTTAAGACGGGCGCAAGGATTGTTCTTGACGCACTCAAAGCACCGCTCTATCTCATTGCGACTAACGCAGGCTATCAGGGCGACGTTGTTGTCGAGAGAGTGAGAAGCGAGAAGATTGGGCACGGCCTCAACGCTGCGACAGGCGAGTACACCGACATGGTAGCAGCAGGAATCATCGACCCCGTCAAGGTTACACGCTCGGCACTCCAGAATGCAGGCTCAATCGCGGCTATGGTTCTCACGACAGAGGGAATCGTTGCAGACAAGCCCGAGAAGAAGGACGCTGCACCCGCAATGCCCGGCGGTATGGGCGGAATGGACGGAATGTATTAGTCCAAAGCAAAATATCACGCAGAATAACGAAGTCCCCGAAGGTTCACACGGCCTCCGGGGATTTTTTGCGCGTCATTCAAACTCCCATCTCCGCTAGGTGTCCATACCTTGAATACGCATCATTTCGTCTTCGAGCGCAGTGAACGTGAAATCATCAATGCCGTTGTCGATTTTCCCGGTCAGGCAGTAGTGGCAGAACTGATGACAGTTTTTCGTTATGAGATTGTAGCCCTCATGTTGCGGATCATTGAGTGCCTCTCGCGCGCGGTCTGCAATTTCCCGTGAGCTTGTCGGATTCTTTCCCTTGCACGCAACGAAAATTGTTACCGCAAGATTCCTGCCATCAAGCCTTTCGAGAAACTCACGCGGTGATACTTCGTCAATATACCCGCCTCCGTCCCTGTGAATTATCCTGCCATTGCCGACATAGACACCGGAATGATCCCAAACACCAGCCAACATACAGCAGACTATGCTTCCTTCAGAAGGGACAACATCGTCAAGCACGAACATCAGCGGGCTTCTTCCTTTCGGGCGTCCTTGCATGCGCTCAATCCTTCTGCGTTCTGTTCTGTGTATAGAACCGCTGTAGTCAGGTACGGTGGTGGGTATCATGCTGTCATGCAAGCTATTTGCAACGTCCTCAAATATATCTCCGAATAATCCCATTGTTGTCGCTTCCTTTCGTGAGAATTTGCGATAATTGTATCAGCTGATATGGAGCACTTACGGGTGTTTTGCTATTCCTCATAGATCATCCGCGAAATTTTCCCGTCCCTCACACTGAACGTGAACGCTGCATAATTCCCGGCCATGTACCGCCATTCTGAGCCGCTATCACTGTCAGGCTCGCCGAGAATTTCACGCAGCTTGCTTACGTTGTCGCCTATGCGAATATCCCCGAAGCCGAAATCTTTGCTGGGATTCCACGCCTCAACCCTGACAAGCCAGCCCCGCTTGTTGTAGTTCCGTTTGATCTCCGGGTAATCAAACTCGCCGTCATATTCGCCCCAATAGTCATCGTCCTCGTTAGGGCAGTAAGTCTGAAGCACATTGATTATCATTTTGCCGACTGCGGACTGCTGCGTTGTCTCGTCATAGTATGGGACAAGGTACTTCCCGAAAACGAATGCTGACTCCTGAGCATTCTTCGGCAGAATCTCGTACCACACTTCACCGTCAACAGCTGTAAGGCCGTCAACAATAACCTTCTCGCCAACGCTGAGACGACCCCATATGTCAGCGTCAGTGTTTGGTTCAGCGCGGTAACGGACGTAAGAGCCTGTGCACACTCCGACCGTCGGGAAGACAGCGAATTTTTCCGCACACATGGCCGGAATTGCTGCGCCCAATAATGACGCGATGATTGCCGCAAGAAATTTCCTCATGATGATTCCTCCTCTAAGATTTGAGACTGTCGCGGTAATTTTCTCATATTATCTCTGAATAATATAAGGTGTTGTATTTAACTGGCGGAGAATATATGATTCAAAAATCAAATTATTTTTCTGGAGGTATGCTTCACATGAAGAGATTTTTGTTGTTCATGTTCGGTGCGTTGTTCTGTTTCGCCTCTGTCGTGTGTTCAGGGGGTGGGGTAGCGTATTCTGCTGTCACAAACAGGTACGTTGCTCTCGTTCTGGATTCGTCCGGCAGTATGAGTGGGAGGCCCGTCACTGTTCAAAAAGAGGCGGCGAAAGATTTCTGCGAGAAGTTGCTGAAGGCGGAAGGCAATAACTATGTGGCTATAGTCAAGCTCGTTTCAACAGCTTCGGTTATTTGTGATTTCACAGATAATCTTGCGAGCCTTGACAACTATATTGATGCTTTCTATGCGTCCGGCGGAACGAACACCAATGACGCGCTTGAGAAAGCCGGAGAGCTTCTCGATGAAGTCAACGTTGCAGGGGCAATCAAGAACATAGTTATCTGCTCCGATGGGTTGCCCGAGTCCGGTAAAACGAGTACCACTGGACCTTACACTTACAGTGATTACTCTTACTACCGATATGCAAATGTCGCCTATGACACCGCCACGAACCTCAAAAAGAACTACAAAATTTTCGCTCTCGGTTTTTTCCACAGTCTGAGTGGTAACAACCTTGAGTTCGGCAGACGTTTCATGCGCGATATTGCAAGCGACAACTCCTACTACGAAATCACAAAAGTAGAGGATTTGGTGATCACGTTTGGTGAGGTTGCCGAGGATGTCATTACGTCAGACAAAAATCCGATTATCGTCATTCCAGGTATGATGGGCAGCAGATTGTTCACGAGTGCCACAGTGTTTGATGACAGCACGATAGTTTGGGATCCTGTTGTGTCTGCAAAAGGCATCACGCAGCTGAACGAACAAATGAACGTAAATAACACGTTGTACGTTCGTCCCTGTGAAAACCAGAATCTCAGCAAGGATCAAACTACCTTGGGGAACAGTGTCGACACATACGGGCGTGAGTATGGAGCTGCAGATGCGTACAAAATTCTCGTAGACCGTCTGTGCGATGTGTACTCTGCCGACAGGGGCAACTATCGTCCGATTTACTTCTTCAGCTACGACTGGCGAAAGAGTAATGCGGAGAGTGCTGCAAGTCTGGACGTGTGCATTGAGAGGATTCTGGCTGAAACGGGAGCAGAAAAAGTCAATCTCGTGTGCCATTCAATGGGCGGTTTGGTCGCATCGAAGTACTATGCCGAATCAGGTGATAAAGGGCATGTCGAGGATATTATCACCTGCGGAACGCCTTACGAGGGTGCACCGAAGCTCATCAACGCTGTGATGAATTTTGATATTCTTGGCAACGAGGATAATCTGCAGGACTATCTCAAATTCATTCAAAAACTCATAGACGGGCATTATATCTCTGCAATAGGAGCCTTGCCTAGTGTGGGAGAAATGAAGTCTGATTTCTCTGACTTGGTGTTGGGTCTGCTCGGCGGGATGAAGCCTGAGTTGAAAGCGTCTTGGATGGGTGTCACGGAACTTCTGCCCACAGAGAATTACGTCAACGCCGTCACTATGAGCAAAGACAAGTGGACTTCGCCTTTCACTTGGAAAACTTACCAGCTCAACTTTGCGGACTATCAGGATGTTTGCAGAAATGTTTTCTCCGGATATGATGCTGCGTACAGGTTCCAAAATTCGTTGAAAGACAATGGCTACAACAAGTTGCTGCAGTATGACAAATCATACTTCGTGCTCGGGATCAATCAGCCAACGATCACGGCCATAAAGTATAAGCTCAACAGCAACGGCGTCAGCAAGAGATACTACGAGGAAGACCTTGCGTACAACACAAAGGGCGATGGAACTGTACCGTACTACTCGTCAAGCATCAGCGAACAGTTGGATAAACTCGACAGCAACCGTGTGTTCAAATACACGGCAAAGCATGGCGAGGTGGTTCAGAAAGATGAGTGCCTGGAATGGATTTTTGCCAAGCTCAACCACACAACTGCGACCGTCAGCGGTGATGAAGTACGCTCGACACCTTTCATCGTTGTCAGGATCGCCTGCCCTGTTGATGTAACAATAAACAGCGGCAACGGTTCTCTTTCTTCCTCGCTTGAAAGTCTCTCCATGAGAGCACCATTCGGCCGTCTTGATGTCTTGGGCGAAAGCGATGACATAAAGCTCCTGTGCCTTGACAACTCTTCTGACATTGAGCTTCTCATGAACGGAACTGATGATGGTACTATGAGCTATGCGATACGCTTCTTTGACAGTGAAGGGAACATCTACAAGGAAGACACGTTTGAAGATGTCCCTGTTACGAAAGATACTGTCATCAAGACCGATACTGACGGATCAAAGCCGACCGTTCTAAGGATCGACTACGATGGCGACGGGACGTTTGACGAATATGTTGCGCCGAGTTCTTCGGTCGGAGAGTTCGATGTCACATCGCAACCTGCAGATCAGTATGTTCAGGTCGGAAAGACTGCAACGTTCAAAGTCTCAGCAAGCATCACAAATCCGACATACCAATGGTACGTCAATTACGATGACGGCGATGGCTGGAATCCAGTGAACGGAGCAACGAGTGCAGAGTACACAACACCGCAAGCTACACTGCCTGATAACGGAAACCAATACAGCTGTCTCATAGCCAATGAGAAGGGACACACTGTAAGCTCAAATACTGCTGTTCTTCATGTTAGCAGTGCGTCGACTCCATCGAATCCGGAGACTCCCTCGGATCCAGAGACTCCTTCAAATCCGGAGACTCCCTCGAATACAGAGAGTGTTTCAACGTCCAGTAGCGGCTGTGCTTCCTTCACTCTCACGGGAATATATCTCGTGCTCCTCGCGGCTTTCTCAGGAAAGTCAACACGCGCAAGGAAGTAAAACCGAAAACAAAAAGGGATGAGTCTTTCGGGACTCGTCTCTTTTTTATTCGTCAACCGAACCGGCAGTGTTCATGATGTATTCATGCCAGCCTTCGGGAGTATCGTAGTCGAATACCTTAACTTTTATTTTCTCACCGCCGTAGTCTACTTCTTCATAGCGCATAATTCATTCCTCCTCTGAATATGGCTGGATTATACCATTTACAGTTGCAAAATTTCCCATAAAGGTTAAAATTAGTCAGCAAGAAAAGGAGTGATAAATATGCAGTATAAAGATTACTATAAAATATTGGGAGTATCACGGGACGCAAAGACCGACGAAATCCGCAAGGCATACAGGAAGCTGGCGAAACAGTATCATCCCGACATCAACAAAGAGGCTGGAGCTGAGGAGAAGTATAAAGAAATCAACGAGGCCTACGAGGTCTTGAAGGACTCTGACAAACGGGCGAAATACGACGCATTGGGTATGAACTGGAAGCAGGGTCAGGATTTCACGCCTCCTCCGGGCTGGGGTTCGGGCGGCGGCTATCAGCATGTGGAATTTGGCGGGAATTTCAGCGACTTCTTCCAGACGTTATTCGGCGGTGCAGGGGGCTTCGGGAATTTCGGAGATATATTCGGACAGTCATCGGGCTATCATCAGCCAATGGCAAGGGACAGCGAGGCGGAATTGACGCTTAAACTCTCAGACGTTCTAAAGGGCGGAACGTACAGCCTGCGAATCGGAAAGCGTACATTAAGCGTGAACCTTCCCAAAGGAATCACAGAAGGAACGAAGCTGACATTGCGCGGGAAATCCGAGACGGGCGGTGATTTGCACCTCACGATACATGTAGAGGCCGACAAGGGGTACGAGATTTCGGATTATGATTTAACGCGGGAAATTCGTGTGCCTGTTTACGATGCAGTGCTTGGGAAAGATTTGTCGGTTGAAACTTTGTCGGGCGAAGTAACTGTAAAGATGCCTCCGGGAATACAGGACGGTCAGAAACTTAGGCTTCGCGGAAAAGGAATGCCCAAACGAGATGGCTCAAACGGTGATTTATTCGTTCGTGTAAGAATAGAGATACCCCGTCATTTGAACTCGCGCCAAAAAGAGTTATGGGAAAAGATAGCGCAAGAAAGCTAAACGGTCTATAATTCACATAATCCAAAACAGGGGGTAAAGGACATGAAGTCAAAAATCTTCAACATTCCGAACACATTGAGCTTGGTGCGGGTATTCCTTGCGCCGTTGGTGCTGTTGTTCCTTTCACTGCGAATTGACGAGCCAATATCGGGGCTGACAGATGTGAGCTGGGGTGATGCAATAGCGGCGGCAGTGTTCATAATCGCGTCAATAACTGATGCTTTCGACGGCTACATAGCGCGGCGTTACAAGCTTGTAACAACGCTTGGGAAATTCATCGATCCCCTGGCGGATAAGGTGCTTGTGATAGCGGCGATGCTTGCGCTAATCGAGCTAGGAAGGCTTCCTGCGTGGATAGTGATGGTGATAATAACGCGTGAATTTATCGTTACGGGACTGAGGCTGGTAGCTGCGGCTGAAGGAGTAGTGATAGCGGCCTCAAAGGGTGGAAAGCTGAAGACGGTATGCCAGATAGTCGCGCTTGTAATGCTTATACTGAGGATACCGGGCGGAATGGCTTTGATGTGGGTAGCGATGATACTGACAGTGTGGTCGGGAATGGACTACCTCATAAAGGGAAGCAGTATAATAACAGGGTAACGAATGAGAAAGACCGTCCGTCTGGAAAATGGCGGGCGGTTAAATTTTATGCCATTTTGAGGAACAGAGGCTCGGCAATTTCAATTCCTTCATCAATAGCGGCTTCAAGCCATGCCCGTTTAGCGTCCAGGACGTTAGCCCAAAGCCCTTCGATAGTATCTGAACATGTTACGCAGCCTTTGAGTTCAGGGTATCTTGCGGCATATCCTCCTTCTTCGGTGTCTGGGATAATTTCGAGCCTGTATGGCAACGACATGTAGTAATCTAAATCTTTGAGCATGAATTATTCTCCCACTAATAGCTTCTTTGACTATAAAAACATGCGCATCAAGAGTTTTGCGAATTTTGACATTTTCAGCCTTTCTATATAATAATTTATGCTACAGTATAGTAAATCTCATGATACGGAGGAAATATCGACATGAAGATACTCATAGCACTAATGATGCTACTATTCACATTCAACATGGCACACGCGGACTTCAAGCCATCAGAAATCCTAAAATCAATGACGCTCCGGGAGAAGGTAGGCCAGCTCTTCGTGATACGTCCCGATCAGCTCGACACGTCATTAACGTTAGAACAGATTCACCATGACCGCAAATCAGGTGTAAAGTCCCTGTCGCCATCAATGCGCAAGGTCCTCAGGGATTACCCGGCAGGAGGCTTCGTACTTTTCGCCAAGAACATGGACTCTCCCATCCAGCTGATGCGCTACAACGACTCACTCATAAAGGCCAGCAAGATTTACCCGGTAATGGCAATCGACGAGGAGGGCGGGAGCATTGCCCGTATAGCAAACAGCAAGGGCTTCACGGTGCGAAAGTTCAAAAGCATGAAAGCAATCGGCGAGTCCGGCCATGTGAAAGAGACAGCTTCATACATCGCGTCATACATAAAGTCATACGGCTTCAACTTGGACTTTGCGCCAGTGGCTGACATCAACACCAACCCTGAGAACATAGTAATCGGCGACCGCGCATTCGGCTCCGACCCGGGGTACGTCTCAAAACTTGCCGGCGAATATCTCGATGGCCTTCACGAGCAGGGAGTTACGGGCTGCCTGAAGCATTTTCCCGGACACGGCGACACTAAGGGCGACACTCATGATAATTATGTTGCGGTGTACAAGACATGGGACGAGCTTATGAAAGCCGAGATGATCCCGTACATCGACAACATGAAGAAGGCCGATACGATAATGACTGCCCACATCACCATGAAGAACGTAACGAGCGACGGACTACCTGCCTCATTGTCGCGCGAACTCATAACGGGAAAACTTCGCGGCGAGCTTGGCTATGATGGTGTAATCGTAACGGACGCAATGATGATGGGCGCAATCCAGAAGAATTACACATCATCGGAGGCGGCAATACTGGCACTTGAGGCAGGCAATGATATTATCTTGATGCCTTATGATTACCGCGAGGCATTTGACGGCATACTTGAGGCTGTTAAGAGCGGGCGTATCTCTGAAGCTAGACTTAATGAAAGCGTGATGAGGATATTGATGTTGAAGAAGAAGATGCAGGGCGATTCTATGGAATGGTGGAAAACGGGCGCGGTTTATCAGGTTTACCCGAAAAGTTTTCTTGATACGACTGGGACAGGGACGGGCGACATTCGCGGGATAACGTCAAAGCTGGATTACCTTCACGGTTTAGGGGTGAATGCTTTGTGGCTGACTCCTGTCTACCCTTCCCCAATGGTCGACAACGGCTATGACATCTCGGATTACACGGCAATCGGTGAGAATTTCGGGACGATGAAGGATTTTGATGACCTGATCCGCGAGGGTAAGAAACGAAATATACGAATCGTTATGGACTTAGTGTTCAACCATTGCTCGGACAAGCACGCCTGGTTTCAAGAGTCGAAATCTTCACGTGACAATCCAAAATCTGACTGGTTCGTATGGCGCGACCCAAAGCCTGACGGAACAGCCCCGACAAACTGGCGTAGCATATTCGGCGGAAGTGCGTGGGAATTTTGCCCAGAACGTCAGCAATACTACCTTCACACATTTGCAAAGGAACAGCCCGATCTGAACTGGGAAAATCCCGAGGTCAGGTACGCGCTCTACGAAGCAGCGAAATTCTGGCTTGAGAAAGGAGTCGGAGGCTTCAGGATTGACGCTATAACTTACATCAAGAAGCCCGCAGAATTTCTTGACGGCAAACCAGACGCAGAGGACGGTACAGTGAACGTTCACACGATGACGGCAAACCAGCCCGGAATACTGGACTTCCTCCGTGAGTTCAAGCGGGAAGTACGCGAAGGCAATGATATTTTCACAGTCGGCGAGGCTAACGGAGTGAGTGCTGACGAATTGCCTCAATGGGTTGGCGATAAGGGGGTATTCGATATGCTGTTCGAGTTCAGCCATGTAACATTACCATTGGGTGATGCTGAAATCTGGTGCCACCCTGTCGACTGGAAGCTGACCGACCTCAAGCGGGCAATCAGCAACAGCCAGAAAGCTACATCGATAAATGGCTGGTATCCTGCATTTTTCGAGAATCACGACCAGCCACGAAGCGTCAATCACTTTTTCCCAGAAGGTGCAGACCCAGTGAAGGCCGCAAAGTGTCTCGGAGCGATCTTGCTGACGATGCGGGGAACTCCGTTCATATATCAGGGGCAGGAATTGGGAATGACGAATTATGCGTGGCGTAATATAGATGAGATTGACGACATACAGACTCGCGGGCAGTATGAGCTTGCATTGAAGGAGGGATTTTCGCCGGAAGAGGCCATGAAGTTTGTGAGGTACTTCACGCGGGACAATGCTAGAACTCCGATGCAGTGGACGGATGGAAGGAATGCGGGTTTCACGTCGGGTGATTCATGGCTTCCCGTCAACCCAAACTATATCACTGTGAATGCTGAAACTGAAGGTGAGAACGCTGACTCTGTGCTGTCGTGGTACAGGAGATTGCTGAGACTGAGACGTGAGAATCCTGCATTGACGGCTGGGACGTGGCGTGAGATTTTTGCTGAGAGCGAGGAGATTTTTGGGTTTGTTCGCGAATACGACGGCCATGAAGTGATTACCGTCGTGAATTTCTCATTGAAGCCAGTGAAGCTGCCAGAAGAAATTTCGGGAAGAAAGGTAATCCTGAGCAGTGAGAGCGAGTATGACACGAGGAAAATCAGCGGGCTGGAAACGAGATTGTACCAGTAATGTAATCCCTCCGTCTTACGCAGAGGCAGAGGGATGAATTTTGAGTTATCTACTAATCTGTTCTAGGCGTTTGAGGGCAGGAGAACCTTTGAAGGCAGGATTCAGGCTTAGGCGGGCGTAATCAAGAGCAGTGTTACCAGTTGCATCCCTTAGTTTAGCATTAGCTCCCGCATCAATGAGAACGTCAATTATTTCGGTGCTGCCGTACGCTGAAGCCTGAATAAGCGCAGTAACACCCGTATAACTTTGATCATTTACATCAGCTTTAGCCTTCAGCAATGCTTTGACGATTTCAGTATGCCCAAATGTTGATGCCATCATAAGTGCGGTACCGCCTTCACCGGTCTTAGCGTTGACATTAGCACCTGCATTAATGAGAGCAGTAACGGTTTCAGTATTTCCTGCCATGGCTGCTGCCATAAGTGCTGTCATGTTTGTTGAATTATCTACATTGCACTTAGCGTTTACGTCAGCCTTAGCCCTCAGCAGAAGTTTGACGGTTTCAGTATTTCCTGCCATGGCTGCTATTATAAGTGCTGTCAATCCTCCGTAGCCTTTAGCGTTAACGTTAGCTTTGGCATTCAGCAGGAGTTTGACGATTTCGGTATGCCCAAATGCCGATGCTGCCATAAGTGCGGTAGCTCCTTCTTTGTCCTGAGCATTGACATTAGCCTTAGCTTGCAGCAATGTTTTGACAATTTCAGCATGTCCATTCATTGCCGCAAACATAAGCGCAGTATAGCCCTCTTCGTTTCCAGCGTTGACATTTGCCCCTAATTTGATGGCCTCGATGACTCCCTGAGTATCCCCTGCTTTGCACATGTCTACAAACTGTGAGTCATTGGGGGCTTTTCTCTTGGCTGACGCACCAAATGACGGAACAGCCGTTACAGCGAGAAGCATAACGGAAACGATGATTAACATTCTGCGGTTTAACATGATGAAAATCCCTCCTGCTTTGATTTTGTGGAATGTCATAATTTTATCATACTGTTATGCTAAAAGATTAAGCAACAAAAATCCCCCGTCAACCTTGACAGGGGAGGATAAAAATTCTCTTATTCAACCGTAACGCTTTTTACCAAATTTCTCGGCTTGTCGACATCCAGCTTCCTGGCAACAGCCACATAGTAACCCATCAGCT
>CALGGR010000170.1 GCA_937915755.1 uncultured Fretibacterium sp.
CGCATGAGTGCGTCCATTGTGGGTATATGTTCAAGGAACTTTCAGAGCTGAACACATCAGCCGACATAATGGGGATTGAAAGCCTGGAGACTGTTGCAGGAGAAGAGACTGTTGCGTTTCAGCGAATGAAGGTAACTTCATGGTATTGGAAGGTAGCGTTCCGGAAGAAGGATAACATGCCGATAGTGAGAGCGGACTTCTACGGAGAAGACAAGTTGCAGGGGCCGAAGCAGTTGTTCCTCTACATAATGCAGGAAGACAGTGCAAGGGAACGAGCCTATAGGCAGATAAAGCGCCTATTGCAAGGAACATTTTTGCCCGAGCTTGAGAAGATGTTTGACATCAAGATACTCCAAGACTTATGCAGAGCGGCAAGGGAGAATTATGCACCGCCGTCATGGATAGAGTATAAGGAAGAAATACGAGACGGCGGAAGGATATATTTCACGATAAGAAAGTGGGGATTTTAAATGGGTTTTTATTCAACGGCATAGAACATAACCGATTGCACACATATAATGCGCGCTTCCTCCCCGCAAAATACGAACGAGGAAGCCACGCGCATTTTTTGATGATGGTTCAAATTTTGGGAACAAAGCCCTTTAATTTTCCGCAAAGGCTCGGAGTGCTTCCCAGCTTTTTACTTTTGTCAGCACTTTTCCTGTGCGCTTCATCTCATCAATCGTTACTTCCTGACGCTGACGCTTGTCCATCGCGCCCTTCATGACTCTTTCTGCCTCATCAGGACGGATAACACATGCGCCGTTGCGGTCTGCCACGATGAAATCGCCGGGGTTCACAGTAACACCTCCGCATGACACTGGAACATTAATCGCGCCGGTATTGGACTTAAGAGCAGTGCCGCAGGTTATTCCCCTAGCGAAAATCGGAAATTCCGCCTCTTCGCAGCCGTCAATATCCCTGAATGCCCCGTCAATCACTACACCTTCAGCCCTCATCATGTTCGCGCAAATGCTTCTGTGATCTCCCCAGTAGCTTGCGTCGCAGTTGCCTTTTCCCGCAATGATTAAAATCTCGCCTTGGTGCAGTCTCAAAATTGCATCCGCGATTATTCCGCCCTCGCCGCTCGGCACGTCTACTGTTACAGCTGTGCCGACGATCTTCGTCCTGCCGACAAAGTGCCGTATCTCGTGGTGCAGCGAGTGATAGAGTCCAGCGCCATCGCATAGTTCAGGTGTCGAAAAGCCAGAAAGTGCCTTCAGAGTTTCTTCGCGTGTCATAACAGTTTCCCCTCACTACAAGTAAACAGGGTAGGCAACATACATGTACACGACTGTTATGATTATCGTGATGATTGACAACGGCAGCCCCGGCCTCACGTAGTCCATGAAGGTATATCCACCAGGCTCGGCCGCCATTGTAGTGGCAGGAAGCCCTATAGGAGTCGCGATAGCTATAGTCCCCGCCATTCTCAGAGTCATAAGCGCGGATTTAGGGTTCATACCGATTGACGCGGCTATGGCAAGAACTACAGGTGTCAGCATTATTATTGTTGCTGAGTTCGACATAACGTTAGTTATCGGGATTGCCACAAGATATATCATCAGGATTACGAACATAGGGCTTGCGTTCGCTCCGAGCGTCGAGTGCATGAAGTCAACAAGTATCTGAGAGGCTCCCGAAGTGTTCATCGCGTCCGACACAGGCACCATGCAGGCGTACATTATTATTGCGCTCAAGGGAACAGCTCTGGTAGCTTCTTTCTCTGTAAGCAGTCCCGTCATTACGCAGAGAGTTGCCGCAATCATGGCCATTATTCCAACCGAAATACCGATTTGATCTTCAAAGCACATAGCCAAAATTGTACCTATCAATATTGCTGTAGCTGTCTTGCGCTTCCAAGCCGGAATGTCCGAGTAATCCTTCTCATGACCGTATGACGGGTCAAGCTCGTTATTCGGTTCTTCAGGCATGAGCTTGAAGCCTACCGTCGAGAGGAACACTGCGCTCACGAAAATAAGTATCAGGCAAATCGGAGCAAGCTCAAAAAATGTCATCGTCTGACCGTTGCCCTGCTTTTCGAGGATTTCCTTGAGGTACAGTGTTGAGTTTGAACCGACCGTAGTAATTCCGCCGCCGAAACACACTCCTACAGCGATAGGGTACATCAGCTTGCAGCGTCTGTAGTTCGTTGAAATCGAAATGCCCAGTGTCAGAGAGATTAAGAGCGCGGCGCACCCGTTGTTAGAGAGGAAACCTGAGATTACTCCTGAGAACACCACAAGCCAGAACACTAACACTCGTTCGGACTTTGCAATCTTCTTGAGGATAACGCCTATCTGTGCCGCCGCTCCTGTCCTGAACATTGCGTCCCCGACAATTCCGAGACCGGCTACAATCATGACATTACCGCTGCCGAAATTCTTTAACACCGTTTTGCTGTCGATGATACCTGCAAGATAAAGACTCAGGCAGATGAACGCCGCCGTAAACGGAATAGGTACTTTGCCGCTGATGAAGAAATACATTCCGATTATCAGAACTATTAGCACGAAAAGCGCAGGGTGCATTATTGAAGCAATAGCCATCGTTATCCCTCCCTAGTTCCTGATATAAAGCGTACCGTCCATGATTCTGCGGGCTGTCCTCTGTGAGGCGACTCCCTTGACTTCGCCGTCAATGATTGTCGGTATCATGGTTATTGTTCCGCTGGGGTGTCCGATTCTGACGGTTTCGGTGTCAATTCTGCCCAGCGTCTTCGCAATAATGCTCCCGTCAAGTTTTGACATAACGGATATTGCGTTTGCGGCAGTAAGCGGACTGGCCTTGTGGCACTTGAACACTGAAATCACGCGGACGCACATATCAATTTTCGATGCGTCAACGTGTTTTCCGGCAATGTCGGTATAGCTTGCTGGTGCGGAAAAGAAGCCCACTTTAGGCACGGCAGGAGAATTGTCTGTTGCGTCCTTGAGGTCTTTAGCAAAACCCATCATGCAGGCTGCAGTTCCCCTAATCTTCTCCAAGAACTCGCAGGCCGCTTTGTTAGCGTTCACCTCATCAGGGAGTTCTGTACCCTTGAGGCCAATATCTTCAGCCCTGACCATAACGAGAGGATTCGAGACATCAATAATTGTTGCCTCAATCTTCCCCAAGCCAGAAATGTCCAAAACATCAAGAACGTTTCCAGTCGGAAGGAGTTTTCCCGTTTTAGCTCCGGCAGGGTTAAGGAAGTCAACGTCAAGTTCAGCCGCTGTTCCGTCAATCCCTGCAATCTCGCAGTCCCCTTCAAGCGCGAATGTGTGAGTCTCCGGGTCAATGGGAACTGTAACATTGATGAACTTGTCGGTGTTTCGGTTGAGCATTCTGACGGTGGTAACGGGTTCGGTGACGGGTATCATGCCCTCCTCGACAGCGAACGGGCCGACAGCAGCAGTCATGTTTCCGCAGTTGGACTTGTAATCCACCTGAGACTTCCCGACGACTACCTGCCCGACAAGGTATTCAACATCTACATCGGGTTCTTCTGACTTCCAAACGATAACAATCTTGTTGTTTGATGAGACTGTTCCGCCCAGACCGTCAATCTGCTTAGGGTCAGGGTCTCCCATTGCCTGAAGGAAAATCTTGTCCCACTCCGAACGCTCCGGGAGGTCTTCCCGTTTGAACATGCAGCCCTTGCTTGTGCCGCCTCTCATGAATACAGTTCTGAACTTACGCATAAATAGAATCCTCCTGTCGTGATTATGTCTGTGGAAATTGTGATGATGTGATTTTATCCTGATTGCATTATGAAGTAAAATACATATATTTACATGAATAAATTTTCATATATGGAGGCATTAAAGCAGAATGGATTTCAGACAGATGCGTTATATTGTTGAGGTCGCTGAGTGCCGGAGCGTCAGCCGTGCGGCAGATAATCTTCACGTCTCCCAATCAGCGGTCAGCCATTACATCAGGCACGCAGAAGAATTATTAGGTGCAAAACTTTTCGACAGGAAGGCAAACCCACTGTCATTGACTTACGCGGGAATGTGCTACGTTGAGAGCGCACGCAAAATCCTCGCTGAGAATGACCGACTCACACGAGAGCTTCGGAGCATCAATGATTACACACGGAAGTTGATACGCATAGGAACATCACGCGACAGAGCTTCATATATGTTGCCTAAAATACTTCCGGGCTTCAGGGAGAAATACCCCGAAGTGAAAATAGAAATCCATACAGACAGCGGCCAGAAACTGCGCGAGGGCCTCCAGAAAGGAAGAACTGATATTCTCCTTCTGCCTAATGACGGAAAAGAACTGCCCCGCAACATAGAAAATCAGATAATTTACACTGAACCTTTATTGATGGTGATACCTGAAAAATGCCGGCTCTCACGCCCGATAAAACCCTCTGAGCTTGACGGAATGCCATTTTTCCTGCAATTCAGGGCGCATACAACACGCACCTTTTGCGATGCATATTTCCGCAGGCACAACATCATGCCGCAAATTCTCGCAGAGTTTCCGAGCAACATAACATGTTACCGCATGGCTTCTGCAGGACTCGGCCTAGCCATAATCCCAGCCATGATTACACACATAGCAAAGGCAGAAAGCAAAACAGAACTAGTACCCATAGGACATACATGGGACGTTATGGCATATTGGCGCAAAGATTCTTACATGGGAGAATGTGAACGTTATCTGCTTGACAACGCAAACGTTGTATTCAAGTCTGACATATAACTTTTCTCACTGTTTACTGTAATTTCAGTATACTTCGCTAAGATTCCACCATATGCAGGAACAAATTTTTCAGGCACACTAACTCAATTTCACGGGGGTGTGCCGCTTTTGCCTCTTTCACTGTGTATAGCGCGACGAAAGGGTTCTTCCGCAAATTCCCGTATTATTCCTAAACTCTCAACAGTTGATTTTACGTACGCTTAAGATGTGTAGAATTAATTTTAGGTGATCTATCAGGATGTACATAAGCATGGAAGTATTCACACTTATAATACCCCTTAAAATGCCAACTCTCATCACTAAAATCTATGTAATCGCACGATCGACAATGCGCTTTTCTATAAGATGGACAACACTCATCCTCGAAAGTTTGAACGTGTTTTGCATTAAATTGAGGAGAATAAGAACCGTGAACATAGCCTTTAAAACGTTCGCATTTAGCATAGTCATCATGCTCTACGGGCTTATCAAATGAGTCATAACGGGGACAGTCACAACATTGGCTGTACTTGTAACCAGGACAGCAGTACTCTTTTTCTTCCGAACTATCAAATCTATCAAAGTTTCCATTGGAAGAATTTTCACACTTGTCGTAAATCGTGAATAAAAAGAACGCTATACCTATAAATGCCATTACGGTTTCACCACATCCTGCTCCTGATTCTTTCTTAGTCCCTGAAGATATAACATAATTTACTCTAGCGATAATATCTTGCAACTTTTCGGAAGAAATAAGTTTTACATATTTCTCAAAAACCCAGCCTACTTTCCCGGAAGAACTTTGAACACATATCCACTTTTCGTTAGAGCTAGGATGTTTCCATTCTCCAAGGTAAGTTAAGTATGCAGTAGTCTCTGTGTTTAATTTAGTAATTACATTTGCCTTTGTATGTGGTTGTGAACGCATAAAAACATTTTCTCCGACAATATAAACTGCCTTATTGCCTTCAACATAGTTATATGCTCCCCGTTCCCAAATGTAAACTGGTATCTTTTTTTGTGCCGTTAAGTCCTGCATTCTTGCAAGAGCTTCATCAACTGTATAACTTTTTGTGTCAATTTTAGAGAGCTGTTGATTCTGTAATTTGATAAATTGTTGCAATGCTTGTTCATCTCCTTGTACTGCTTTCAGTGTATTTTGCTCCACCATTCGTGGAGTCATTTCTGTGAATGCAAACAGTGCGTTTGCCCAAAGTAGAGTTACAAGTATAGAGATGAAAAACAGTTTCCTGATCATTCTTTATTTCTCCTTTCACATGTATTAAGAGTCCATTATTTAGCAGAGTTATGATTTTTAACTAGTGCAATTACAATGCTAGTTAGTAAGAACCTGTCTTCACAATTAACATAACCTCTGTAACAGAGTATTTATATGTG
>CALGGR010000171.1 GCA_937915755.1 uncultured Fretibacterium sp.
AAACAACCTTGTCCTTATCAATCAGCGGATGGCGCGCCTTTTTGAAATTTATAATACCCTTGCCGTTAAGTCTCGGTTCGGTTGCGTTCATATCAAGTGAAAGCTTGCCTTTTACAAAAATAAAGTCAAGCTCTGCAATACAACGGTAATCAACAAAAATCTCATGCGCATTTTCTACAATCCCATTTTCCCCTGCCATAACGCCAAGCAGGAAGGAGACGGCACAGGCCAGCAAATTGGGCGACTGCCGCCGGAAGTCCTCTTTATCGAACGCCTCCGCAAGCCCTTCGCGCTTATCCAGCCCATACTGACGGCTTGCCGCTTTCGTGGCTTTGGTGAAGTCCGCCATGCGCGCTTTGACTTCCTCGTCCGTGATGAACTTCAAATCGCCCTTCTGTCTGTCCATCTGCACCAAAAACGCCTTGTCCATCCCCTCACGATGAACGACCGCACGGCCTACTTCAAGCAGGCAAAGCTCCCGCTCCTGCGCTTCGTTCAGGTTCATGGTGCTTCCGACATAATCCCGGTCGTCCTGCGCCAGCGTCCGATGCACAATCTTGATGTTCGTGTTCTTCACCACGTCCGGCGTCAGCTTCGACGGGATCTGGTCAACGATAATCACGCCCTGCCCGTACTCCCGGATCTCGGAGATGACGTTATAGCATTTTGAATTAAGATGAAGAATAGCCGCAATGACTGAACCAACCGGCAATATCTTTAGAGGAAACTTGGTTAAGAGCGGTACCAATACTGTCCAGGAGCTGGTCTTCTGTTTCCGCTCCTGTTGTTTCTAGAATCCACTTCACTTTTGACCACATCAACTCTATCGGATTTAAATCCGGACTGTAAACCGGCAAATACTTCACTTTTGCCCCTGCCGCGTTTATCATCTCCTCAACTCCAGATACTTTATGCGAAGACAAATTATCCATAATGACCATGTCTCCTTTCTTGAGCGTGGGGCATAGCATCTCCTTGACCCATCCCTTAAACAACTCCCCCGTAAGACTACCCTCATACACAAGGCTTTCCTTTTCCCCATTCAAACGTATACTGCTGATGATACTCGTCGATTCCCAACGGCAATCTGAAACGTAACCCCGGACTCGTTTCCCCGATTCAGCTCTCCCTCGCTGTCTTGTCATACTCGTACTAATGCCGCTCTCGTCAATGAAAACAAGATGCTTACTATCCCATTTTGAGCATACGGCTTTCCATATCCGCCTGGCGCGTTTCACTTCTCGTTTCCCTTGGCCACTCGGATATAGCGTTTTTTTTTATATGTTATCTTTTCACGGCGCAATATTCGATGAAGTCCACTCACGCTGACCTCGAACTGTCCCTTCTCTATCAGTTCTTTAAGCGTAGCGTCGGGATTCTTCTTTATCAACTTCTTAAGCCGCTCCAAGTCTTCTCCGACAATTTTACGTTGAGCTCCAGGATGCGGCAGGGCTTCATAACTCCCCGTATTTTGATAACGGGAACGTATCTTGTAAACCCAGCTTTTGCTAACGCTGAATTTCTTAGCCGCATCCTTTACCGTTGCGCCACCTTGTATTTCCGCTATTACTCTTTCTCGTAAATCATTAGAATATGTCCTCATATCTTCATTCTACTACTTTCCTTATTTCTTTTCAAATCGCTATAAAAGTAGGCGACATCGCAGGGCATGACGAAATCCGGGCCGCCCACGAGCTCGGAGCCTCCATGTAGCCCAGAAGATAACTGCGACGTGGAGGCCGTCTATGGTGAGGCGAAGGAGGAAGCCCTGTTCGCCTGGAACGGTTATTCCGCAATCGCCCCAGCCGCGAAGAAATAGACGCAGAGCAGCACCAGAGGCCGGAAGACAGGGAGGCTGTGAGCCTCCCTGTAGCTATTC
>CALGGR010000172.1 GCA_937915755.1 uncultured Fretibacterium sp.
GCGCTCTCTGCATTTGCTGATGAATACATCGTTATGGATGATGAAACAGAGGTTTTTCTAACTGAGATCGTTGATAAAATAAAAGATGCTTTGGAAAAATTAAAAAATACGAAATGAAAATCCGAACGACCTATGACTCCATCGGCAAAAATTTCTATCGTCAGGACAGATTCACCCTCGGAATGTTCAGAGTTGACCTGACTCTCAACGAAATCGAGGAAATTCAGGGACGCGATTTATTCAAGTCCGACGAGGGGGTTACTTCGTTCTCTGATTTCATAACGGAACGCGCAAAACACTACATAAATTTTCTCGAACGAAAAAAATTTCTTCAGATTTTTCATGTTGACAGCCTCCTTGACGCTTACATAAAAGGCAAGGTCGGAGTGCGTCAGGTTTTATTATCAAGGCGTGAAAACGGTGGAATATGCTACGTCGAAGTTTCCGCAAGCATTACCAGAAGCCCGGTAACAGGCCGTGTAATTGCTTTTGTAACCGAACGCGAATGTAATAACTCCAAAGTCTATCAGACAATAGTCGATAAAATTTTAGTCCGTCAATTTGAGATGATAGCTTACATGGCAATTGGCCGTTATCACGTTACTGTAAGCGAGGACTTGCCGGAAGGAAGCATTCTGCCTAAAAGCATGCATGACACTTTCAACGCCTACATTCAAGAGGAAATTGTCCCGATTTTGCACGGAACTGATGAGCAGATCAACGAGATGACACGATCATTAGCTCCAGACTCGATAGCGTTCGGAACTCAGAAAAATTCACTCTATGAAGTCAACATTGTGTGCGATATTGACGGAAAAATTTTCTACAAGCAATTCAACTTTTACGCCGTAAATCCAGGTTTCTATATTATTCTTGTGTCTGACACTACGCGCCTTCACAAGGAACAGCAGGAACGCAGCGCACAGCTTGAAGAGGCACTAGAACTTGCACAAGCCGCAATGCAGCAGGCACGCCGGGCAAATTCCGCAAAGTCTGAGTTCCTCGCGAACATGTCTCACGAGATTCGCACGCCTCTAACGACGATTCTGGGGATGGACGAGGTAATCCTCAGGAAGTACGAAGCCGGACCAATCTACCAGTACGCGCAGGACATTCAGAGCGCGGGCAACACCTTGCTTCACATCATAAATGACATTCTGGACTTCAGCAAGATTGAGTCAGGACAGCTTGAGCTCGCGTCGCGTAATTACGACCTAGCGCGAGTCTTGCGGGACGTTGACAACATGGTCAGAATCCGCGCGGAACAGAAGGGCTTGCAGTACGTCCAGCAGATTGACGAGAGCCTTCCCGATGAACTCTTCGGCGACAGGATTCGCGTCCATCAGATCATAGTCAACATCCTGAACAACGCGGTTAAGTACACCAAGAAGGGAAGCGTGAAGTTCACCCTGACCGGCACGCGCGGCGATGACCCGTCGTTAATCGTGCTTCACATCACCGTCGCAGATACAGGAATCGGAATCCATGCTGAGGACATACCGAAACTCTTTAAGTCGTTCAGCAGAATCGACGCGAAGGAGACTCACAACATCGAGGGCACAGGACTCGGG
Organism: uncultured Fretibacterium sp.; assembly: GCA_937915755.1. Classification (GTDB taxonomy): domain Bacteria; phylum Synergistota; class Synergistia; order Synergistales; family Aminobacteriaceae; genus JAFUXM01. The sequence goes on from CALGGR010000172.1 coordinate 1,572, forward strand.
CTCGCGATTACCGGCCGGCTCATTGAGCTGATGGGCGGAAGCGTGGAGGTAACCTCAACGTACGGGATGGGGTCAACGTTCCACGTGGTGCTTCCACAGAAGATCGTCGGAGAGAAGACACTTCGAGACTTCGCCCTCGAGGAAGGGCACAAGAAGAAGAAGGAACGCAGAGTCCTCAAAGCTCCAAGCGCGCGGGTGCTGATAGTTGACGACAACGACATGAACAGAGTGGTACTACGTTCGCTGATGAAGGACAACCAAGTCAGGATTGACGACGCGGACTCCGGCGAAGAGTGCCTACGCATGATTCAGGAGCACGAATACGACGTGATTCTGATGGACTACATGATGCCGCGAATGGACGGTAAAGAGACACTGCACAAGCTAAAGGAGATGAAGGACGCTCCGGGGGCTAAAGCAAAAGTCATAGTCTGCACAGCAAATGCTCTTGTAGGCGTAAGGGCTGAATTATTATCAACAGGATTCGATGACTTCCTGAGCAAGCCTGTCAACGGGAAAGAACTCGAAGAAATGCTGGCTAAATACATTCCTTCCGAAAAAATTACACAGGGAGGCTCCAGGAATTAAATGCTGACTTACGGCTTTAACGTATGGATAGAAGCTACAATGCTCCCGTTCTTAGGAGTCTTGACGGCGTTCTTATTCATAAGATATGCGACTAAGGCAGAAATCAACAGGCGATTCAGAATGCTTGCATTATCAACTTTCTTAGCTGCTTTATTTGAAATAGGCTCGACCCTTCTTATTGACGGCTGGGGACACAGGCATATTATTAATCTCACAGTCAGGACTCTTTACTATGCAGTAATCAATATCAATGCTTATCACTTAATGCGCTACGTTCAGGCGTTCGTCAGAGTTGAAGACAAGGCATTTGACATGTTTAATAATTTATTGCTGCTCTCAAGTTTCGTAGTCCTTGCACTGAATCTTTTACCGGGGACTCAAGGAGGCTTCTTCTTTGTTATCTCAGGTGAAGGGGGACTCAACCGCGGGCCTTATAATACCCTATGGAAGAGCGTTTATGTTCTTTATTTCGTGGCAATGGCTCTGTGGCTGCAAATCACTCACAAAGAATATTTCACGCTGAAATCTCAATATATAGTGCTTAATATCTTAATAGCCCTGTTAATTCTCGCTAATGTCATACAGTATTTATTCATCAGGACAATTTTATTCAGTTATGTTGCTGCTGCGATCCTGTTATTTATCACATTCTTTTATTACGAGTCTCCTGCTTACAGACAAATGAACACTGTAGAGAAAGAACTTGAGGCTTCGAGAGTCCTT
>CALGGR010000173.1 GCA_937915755.1 uncultured Fretibacterium sp.
ATGGCCAACCGTTCTCTCGCAACGTTAATTTACATTCTTTTTAGTTTTTTGTCAAGAAAGCTAGGCGCAATTCCTCTCACGACTAAAGTCGCGAGTTTCCTTGCGGGGTTCATGAAAAAAGTATTTGCTGTGGTAATGCTTCTCACGATGATGGCCAGTTCTGTTGCTGAGGCTGCCGAACTTGGCGGGCAACAAAAGGTCTCTCTCAAGCTTGCAGGCACGATCGCTGTCGGCGCACCGGGTGATTTAGCTGCAAAAGAGTTCGTGAAAGCGGTCGAAGAAAGAACGGGCGGTGTCGTTCACATTGATTATTACCCTGCTGGACAGCTCGGTAATTCCGATGAATTGTCTGAACAGTTACTGATGGGAACGATCGACCTTAACTGGCAGACACTCGACTGGTACATGACTCTGCAAAACGACTGGAACGTTCTGGGTTTGGGTTTTGCAGTGGAAAGCAAGGAACATCTTGCGAAATTTCTCGCCAGTGAAAGACAGGCTGAAATCGTGAAGAAACTGCTTGATGAGGACGGCATCAGATTGCTTGCCTGCAACGGAATATCAAGCCCGCGCGTATTGATCTCAGTGAATCCAGTGAACAGCGCGAATGACATTCAGAAGATTAACATGCGCGTTCCTTCCCTAGACCTTTACACAAGGACTTGGCAGGCCATTGGTGTGAACTGCATCACTCTCAGCACTGGAGATGTGTACATGGGCTTCAAGGACGGAATGATCGCGGCTACAGAGTTTCCGCTTGGTTCCATCTACAACAACGCTTATCACGAGGTTGCAAAGAACATCACGTACACGAATCACCTCTATTCGATTTACTGCATGGGGGCAAATGAGGAGAATTTCCAGAGCAAGCTCACGCCCGAAGCCCAAGCTGTTTTAATCGAATGTGCAGAGCAGGCATGTCAGGACTACATGAAATACGATGCTGTTTCTGTCGCTGAAGGTGTCGAAGCCATGAAGGCCGCTGGTGTTGAGTTCAATGAAACTCCTGACCTGGAATCATTCAGGGCAAAAATGAGCGGTGTGGCAGAGAAATGTGAAGCCGATGGACTTTGGAGCAAAGGTCTTTTCGAGTACCTGCAAAACTGCAAATAGTGTCTTGCGGAAGGGGGCTTAAAGATGTATCAGGCATATAAGAAATTGATGGGAGCTATAGTCTGGATATTCACGGCTATCGTGTATTTCTCCATGATATTTATCCCTGTGATCTTGTCCGCTCAGGTGATAGGCCGAAAATTTCTGAACAGTCCAATACTCGGAGCAGAAGAACTTGCAGGTTTTGCTTTTACTGCGATGGTTCTGTTCGGTTCTGCGGTCGTATGCTACAGGAAGAAATACATCATCGTAGATGCGTTTGTGAAAGGCACAAAGGGGACAACAAAAGCTGTATTGGCAGCAGTCGCAGATGTATCGACGTTAAGCTGCTACGGGGTGTTGCTGTATTGCTTTTATCGAGCACTGCCTGCTCTGAAAAAGTTCAGGTCCGGCATATTCCGTGTACCAAAGAGCGTATATGCCATTTCACTCTCAGTAGTGTTCGCTTTCATGCTGGTATGCACGATTGAGTATTTGATCCAGGATTTTAGAGCGATTTCCAGCGGCGAGACATTAGAGACAAAAGGTTCGTTTGAGTGAATCATCGCAGTTCAAGTGACTGACGCACAGCTTTAGTCTACTGATGCAAGAAGATAAATGCTAAAAAGTTTCTGGGCAATTAGTCCGGAAATTTTTTATTTTGTGAATCATCACTTTAACAGCTATCGCCCTCACACTATAACCTGAATGCAGGGGGCAGGGCAGCATGACGCTGAAGGCTTGAGGCATGTATAGGCTGCTGGGGCTGTATCAACCGCTGTCCTAAACACGCCATAACCTCAAAGAGCAAGCAGGTAGCTGACATTATGGCATCGTTCGGGAAAGCATCAACAAAAAGACTTGAACCAGAAATTTTCATGTAACACAAAAAAGGCCGGAAGACCCGCAAAGATCCTCCGGCTTTTATCTGCACTCTCAGCCCCTACTACGCTTCTTCTGCTTCGTCCGGGTCAACGTCAACAATAACCTTCATCGTCGTCTCGCGGTTGTTGTCGATGTACTCATAGGCTTTAGGCCAGTCCTTGAACGCAAAGTGCGCTGTGCGTAACGGCTTCAGCTGTATCTTGCCCTCCTGAACGAACCTTATCGCGTCAACGAAATCCTCATGGCGGTACATCATTGACGTATTGAGGTCGAGTTCGCTGTCGTTGAGTTTTGCGAGGTCAACGTTTGCTTTCTTCCCGAAAACTGCGACGAGGATTATCGTGCTTCCCTTGCGTGCATTCTGGATTGCCTGATCCATAGTGATGTCTGAACCCGCGCACTCGTAGGCAACATCATATTTGTCCGGCCCGAATGTGTCGAGTACTGCCTGCTTGTAGTCCTGATTCTTCGTGTTGACTACAACATCAGCTCCGAGCTTCTTGGCAAGCGCAAGACGACCGTCGGAGATGTCCGTTGCCATTACCTTTGCCGCGCCGAGTGCTTTCAGCGACTGTATCAGCAATATTCCGATAGGCCCGCAGCCAAGTACCACAGCCGTGCAGCCCTTAACGCCCGGGAATCTTTTTGCTGCGTGAACTGTTACCGCAAGAGGCTCCATCATTGCACCGTCGCAGTAGCTAAGTTCGTCGGGGAGTGCTGTTACCTTGCTCTCCTCAATCGCGTAATACTCGCTGCCCGTTCCAGTCGTCTGGAAGCCAAAAACTTTGAGGCTCTCGCAAAGGTTATATTTCCCGTGCAAGCATGGATAGCATCTTCCACAGACAACCTGAGGCTCAAGGACAACCCTGTCGCCGGGCTTGAATTTCTTTGCGTACTCGCCGCACTTCACGACCTGTGCGCTGACTTCATGACCCTGCACTATTGGGTATGACGTGTAGGGGTGCGTTCCGTGATAGACGTGAATGTCTGACCCGCAGATTCCAATCTTCTTGATTTTCACGAGAACCTGATCCGGGCCGGGCTCTGGAATCGGTACGTCCCTGTAGATTATGTGCTTTGGTTCTTGCATGACTTCTTGTACCATAGTGGACATTTGAATTACTCCTCCTTACTAAGTTTGTTGATGAAAATGCCCTGCTAATGCGGGGAAAAATTCAACCTCTCGTACTCGTCGCGGCAAATATCATCGTACTCGTAAAGCTCATCACGAAATGCCTCTATCCATAGCTTCATGGCCGAAACATTCCCGGTCTTCTTTGCAACGCCGGCTGACATCTGCCAAACGTCCTCGCAAGCCTTGATGATTTTCTCCTCATCGCTGGCCTGCCGGAATCCCATAAACCTGCTCGCATAAGAACCGCTCCGGCATGTCGATAAGTATCGCCGGCATGTATTCCTGTACTCGTGATAGAGATATTCCCGATGAGCCTCATCACTCATTCGGAGTTCAGAGATTATCGTCGAAATCTCACGGTCTCGAAATCGCCTGAGAAAATTCCCGCGTCCGTAAAGAATCTGCAAGCATATACACCGCCACAGCCACCAGTCTATATTCTTTCGGCCTTTTCCTTCGTGGTCGGAATACCTGTCATTATATACCTCACGGACAAAAGTATCCGCCTCATCTTCAGGAAGCGAATCCAGAATTACGAGGCGTTTCTTTGGGTCAATCTCGCTGTAGTACGCTGAATATTTGCTGTCTGTCTCGTACATGTCGGAGCGTTAATGTCAGTTCGACTGGCGTTTCTTCGAGAAGCAGTCAATTCCTACCGCAACCGCAAGAACGAGGCCCTGTACAACCATCTGCGTGTACTCGCTGACGTTCATCATGATCATTCCGCTCTTGAGTGAGCCGATAATCAGAACGCCCGCGATTACTCCCGACATTCTTCCGATACCGCCTGCGACTGAGACACCGCCCAAGACTACGCATGTGATGACCTCGAACTCAAAGCCGATTGCCGCCGTGCTCTGTGCCGAACCTGAACGTGAAAGAAGAACGATTCCCGCAAGTCCCGCAAAGAACCCTGAAAGCGCGTAGATGAGGTACTTCATCTTGTTGACGCGGATTCCTGAAAGCTCCGATGCTTCCTCGTTGCCGCCGATTGCGTAGAAGTAACGCCCGAAGTATGACTTGTTGAGAATGAAGCTGCCGACCGCAAAGCAGATTACCATGATTATCGCGCAGATTGGGATCAGTCCGAAGTCGCCCGGTATGCCCCAGCGGTTCAATGACCATCTTGCGAAGAATCCAAACGTCGGGTGTTCAAGGACAACGCCCGGAATTGGAAGTCCGCCAGAAAGCAAGTACGCGCACCCTCTGAATATCGTCTGTGATGCGAACGTTGCGATGATTGCGGGGATACCTATTGACGCGACCATCCAGCCGTTAAGCACGCCAATCAATATGGCCATTGCTATCGAAATCAGGATTGCAAGCCACATGTTCCAGCCCATATTCATCATCAAGTAAGCGCAGACGACGTTGACCAGCGCGATTATTGAGCCGATTGAGAGGTCGATGCCCGCTATCAGGATTACGAACGTCATTCCGATTGACGCTATTCCGTAATATGAAACCTGACGCGAGATGTTGACGATGTTCGCAAGCCCCAAGAATTTCGGGTTGAAGTACGCGAATATTGCTATCTCAATGATGAACACTAACCATATAGCGTTCTGCTTGAATGCCGCCGCAAATTTGTTTTCGTTCATGGACTAGACTGCCTCCTTCTTGTGTTCGGGGATCATGCCCGATGCGTATGTCATTATCGTGTCTGAGTTAAACTCGTCCTTCTGAAGCTCGCCCATCATCTTCTTCTCAGCAAGCACGATTATCCTGTCTGACATTCCCATTAGCTCCTCCATCTCCGACGAGATCATGAGAACTGCAACTCCGTCTTCAACGAGGTCATTGATGAGTTTGTAGATTTCATACTTTGCGCCAACGTCGATTCCTCGTGTCGGTTCGTCAAAGATTATGAGCTTCGAGTTAGCCGCAAGCCATTTCGCAAGGATAACCTTCTGCTGGTTTCCGCCCGAAAGATTCCTCACAAGCTGGTGAATGCTGGGACACTTTATCTGTATGTCCTCGCGGTATCTCTCTGCCGTTGTCTTCTCAGTCTTTGAATCAATAACCGTTGCCTTTGAGATTCGCTCATAAATCGGCATTGATATATTGTTCTTGATTGAGTTCGTGAGCAATGCTCCATGACGTTTCCTGTCTTCGGGAAGAAGTGCTATGCCGTAGTCGATTGCGGCTCTGGGTGCTTTGGGATTGATTTCCTGACCCATGAAGATTATCCTGCCTGAGTCTTTCGGCTTTGAACCGAATATGACTTGCGCTATCTCCGTCCTTCCAGCTCCAACGAGTCCGCCAAGACCAAGAACTTCACCCGCGTGTACCTTGAACGAAATATCCTCATCGCCGTTCCCGTAAACGTGGTCAAGTTCAAGTACAACTTCATCGCGTACACATGGCTTTCGAGGCGGGTACTTCTGTGTCATTTCGCGTCCAACCATGAGCTTTATGAGTTCGTCAACCTGATTGGGAATCGTTGCAGGGTCTTTGTCGGTTATGAGAGTGTCAACATATTCTCCGTCTCTTATGACCTCTACCCTGTCAGAAAGCCTGAATATCTCTTCAAGCCTGTGCGAAATGTAGATTATCGAAACTCCGCGCGATTTCAGAAGCTCGACAACCTTGAACATGCTTTCGACTTCTTTTGTCGTTAAAGGTGCGCTAGGTTCGTCCATTATGAGGACTTGGGCATTCTGCTGGATTGCCTTTGCGATTTCAACCATCTGCTGATAGCCGACTGAGAGATTCTTGACAAGCTCGGCAGGATTTATCTTTATCTCCAACTGCTCGAATGCCTTTGCCGCCTCAGCCTCCATAGCCTTGCGGTCAATGACGATTCCGTTCTTCTTCAGGATTGGACGGCCCAAGAACATATTTTCAGCCGCCGAAAGTTCGCCCACATTGTTGAATTCCTGGTATATGATTGCGATTCCGTTTTCTGCGGCAAGCTGAGGACTCATGCGGTCAAATTCCTTGCCGTTAATCTTTATTTTTCCGGAAGTAGGGATTACTGCTCCTGAACAGCATTTAATGAGGGTTGATTTTCCTGCACCGTTCTCGCCTATGAGACCGAGAATTTCCCCGCGACGCAACTGCAATGTAACGTCCTTCAGCGCGACAACGCCGGGGTACTCTTTGCGTATGTGTTCGAGTTCAAGCACATAGTCTTCTGCCATATTTACACCTCCTGCACTCACTGAAAAACCGAACAAAAGGCCTCCCTATGTTGGGAAGCCCTTTGATTTTCCGTCTGCTTCTACTTCATTCCTGAGATTATCTTCTGGACGTTCTCGGAAGTGATAGGAGCAACTGCCCTGAAGACGTTTTTCGCGCCCACATTGTCGCTGAGAATGAGTGCGAACATTGACGCGCAAGCCCTGCCGGTGTCCTCGTCTGAACCCTCAAAGCCGATGATTCCCTTTGCGGGATATGTCGGGTCGGCAAGCTGTCCGAGCTGCTGCTTCGTAACGTCAGTCGTGAATACGCCCATGTCCTCCGGGATTTTTCCGCCGGTTGCAATCTGAAGAGCCTCGTCAGCTCCGATCATTGCGCCCGCGCCGATTCCTGTTACGACTTTGCAGTCAGGGTGAGCCTGAAGAATCGTCTCCATTGCGTCCTGTGCGAGGTTGGCCTCGATTGCGGCTGTCGTTGCGACGATTTCATACTTCCCTGCGGCGACTTCTTCAAGTCCCTGCTTGATTCCGTTCTCACGCTCAAGAAGGATTACTGTCTGAGGATAACCGATTACGGTAACTTCGGCTTTCTTCTCTGCGCTGTAATGCTCGTTGATGAAAGCTCCGGCGAGTTTGCCGATCTCAGTTCCGAGATATGTGTTGTTGAGAACCCAGTTAGCATCGGTGTTGGTCATTGGGTCGTCCCAGCACATTACCTTGATGCCGAAATTGCGGGCCTCTGCACATGCGTCCTCGACTGCGTTTGCGTCCGAAGGGTGTACCATGATGAGGTCGCAGCCTGCTGATACGAAGTTCTCAATCTGGGCAATCTGAGTCGCCGAGCTGTCGTTGCAGCCTACGATTGTGTACTCTGCGCCGGCGGCCTGAAGAATCTCGCCGAGTGCCGTCATAACGCCCGCCCAGTAAGCATTCTGGAGCGACTGAATTGTTATGCCGAGCTTCTTGCCCTTGAGTACGCCGAAATCGGCCTTCGCGTAGAACTCGGGGGAAGCCTGTACGCCTTCGGTCTTGCCGGTGTCAGCGGCCATTGCACAAACGGGGAGTGCGAGGATCATTACGAGGGTGAAGATTGCTGCAAACTTTTTCATGAATGTGTGTCTCCTTTTTGTATTTTTTGCTACGCTCTTTGTGAGCGTTAATGCCTTAGAAGCACGTGAATGCGCCGTCAAGACAGAAATCCGCGCCTGTCGTGAAAGTGCTTGTGTCTCCTGCCAAGTACACGCAGATTGATTCGAGTTCTTCGGGCTTTCCGAGCCTACCCATTGGCGCAAGCTCATTCCACTTTGCGATTAACGGTTTCAGGAACTCGGAGCTGAGTGTGAGGTCTGTCCCGATGTAACCAGGGCTTATGCTGTTGACTCTGACTCCGCGCTTCGCCCACTCGATTGCGAGGGACTTCGTGAGCTGGATTACGCCCGCCTTCGATGCGTTGTAAGCACACTGAGGCTGTGGAACGTTGACGATGTGAGCCGACATTGATGCTGTGTTGATGATTGAGCCGCCGCCGTGAGCGAGCATGTATTTCCCCGCGATTGTGTCAGTGAGGAATACGCTATTGAGGTTCACGTCGATGTTCTTCTTCCACTGTGCATAGGTCATCTCGTCAGCCGGAGCGTTGATGCAGATTCCAGCGTTTGCGTGGCAGAAATCGAGTCCGCCGAGTTCCGCGACAACCTTGTCAACCATAGCTTGAACGTCTGCCTCGTTCGTAACGTCGCACTTTATGGCTATGACTTTGCGTCCTGTAGCCTCTGCGATTTCCTTTGCGGTCTTCTGTGCTTCGTCGATGTCGAGGTCAACGATGGCAACGTCCGCACCTGCTTCAGCGAAAGCCGTTGCCGTACATTTGCCGATTCCTCTTGCTGCGCCTGTGATGAAGCCTTTTTTGCCGTCAAGCCTCATTCTTTCGATAATACCCACTGGTGAAACCCCCCTCATAATATTCTAAGCAGTTACGTGGAACATTTATGTAAAATGGATTTGCATAATTTAACAGTTATAGCGTAATTTGTCAATGCGGGAATTGAAGGTAAAATATAAAAATGCCATGCAGAGAATATCAGGAGTGAGAATATTGACCAGACGAATAACGCTTGCACAGATCAAGAGAAATAACAGGCAGCTAATTTACGAGTACATATACAGCCGTAAAGACAAACAGGTTTTACAGCAGGATATTTCCCGAACGCTTCACATGAGCCGTCCAACAGTGGCTAGTAATCTCGCGGCGATGGAGAAAGACGGCCTTATATTCAGGAGCGGACTTGCTGAAATCGGACAGCCCGGAAGAAGGCCGGTAACTTGGTCAGCAGCTTCGGACTATAGGATTGCGGTAGGCGTTGAGATTTTGAAGCACTCAGTGAAAATTGCCGCTGTTAATCTTTATGGCGAGGCCGTGAAGTGCGAGAGTTTTCATGCAGAATATGCCAACGATGATAAATATTACGAGCATATCAGCATAGAGGTGAAAAACTTTATATCCTCGCTGGAAATTGATGAAGCCTATAAAAAGATACTCGGTATCGGTTTCGCCCTTCAAGGACTCGTTTCGGAGGACGGGACTTCGGTAATTTACGGCGAAATCCTCAAATGCACCGGGCTGAAGGTTGATGTTTTCACGCGATGGCTTGATTACCCCTGCAAATTTGTGCATGAACCTGACGGTGCCGCTGTCTCGGAACTCTGGGTATCGCCCGAACTCGACTCAGGCGTTTACCTTTCGATGAGCGAACATTTGGGAGGGGCGTTAATCTCTCAGCGGAAAGTTATCAACGGAATGCACAGGCACTCGGCAACGTTTGAACACATAACGGCATGTAAAGACGGCGATTTGTGCTACTGCGGAAAGAGAGGCTGTTACGAGACTATATGCTCGAAAGTCGCTCTGCTTAAAGGCGATGACCCTGATGAATTTTTCAGGAGGGTAAGGAGAGGAGAGGCCGGAGCGTCCGAGAGATGGGGGGTATTCCTGAGACACTTGGGGAGACTTATTGCCCATCTTCATCTGGTGATTGACTCGAAATTTATTCTTGGAGGACACCTTGCGCCTTACTTTACTGACGATGATATAAAAGTTCTTTATGAATACTCAAGGGAGAGGACACCATTCACGGAGAATGACGATTACATTTTACTCAGCAAAATGCCCTCTCATAACATAACGATTGGCGCGGCTCTCCCCTATATCATGAGGTTTCTGGAGAATGTGCCAGACGTTAAGCCCTGACTGTTTACTCTTTTGCGCCGTATCTGCGGAGGAGTTTGGCAGTTTCTGTGTTGCCTATCAACATTAAAGCCGTCATGCCGATATTGTCCTTAGCGTTGACATCAGCACCGTGTTTCAGGAGAGCTTCTGCTGTTTCTTTGTAGCCGTAATATGCTGCACGCATTAAAGCCGTCCTGCTGGTCGAATCCTTAGCGTTGACATCAGCTCCGTTTTTCAGGAGTAGTTCTGCTGTTCGTGTGTCGCCGTTCCGTGCCGCCAGCATTAAAGCTGTATATCCAGGTATATAGCCAAGCCCATATCCCTCACTGTACTTAGCATTTACATTTGCGCCGTTCATGATGGCTTCTTCAATTTTCTTGGCATCACCTGAGTCGCACAGCTTCAGAAAATCCTTATCACTCATCGGGGGAAGTTTATTCTTGGCTTTTTCCCGTTCAAGCTCCTGCTGTAGTTCCTCAACCTGCCGTAAAGCCTCGTGTGATTTTGCTTCAGTCTGCCTTAGTGCCTCGTCCTTGCGCTGAAGTTCCGCCTGCATACGCTCCTGTTCCTGCCGTTGAGCCTCAAGCTGTTTCTGTATCTCCGATTTTTGTCTGGCCTCCTCTGCTTTTTGAGCCTCAGCCTGTCTCAATGCCTTGTCCCTGCGCTGAAGTTCCGCCTTTGAGGTATCAAGCTGACTCTCAAGCTCGGTTATGCGCCGTGAAGCCTCCTGATGTTGAGACGTTGACCGCTCTAATGCCTCATCTTTGCGCTGTAACTCCTGCTGTAGAGCCTCAAGCTG
>CALGGR010000174.1 GCA_937915755.1 uncultured Fretibacterium sp.
ATGTCGAAAAAGCCCAGGTGAGCGGCTAGTTTCACTATTTTTCAACGATTAATCGCATACCTGTTAGATCGTTCGCCACTATCTCGTCCATAGCTCGTTTTAATTCTTGATGGTTTTGTTTATCAGGCAAAGCATCGCTAGTAAAAGAGAAACGATCAAGCAAACCACAAGAATTGTAACCATGAAGACAATCCCAATTAAACCATTTGTCGAAGTCATCAAAAGGATTAAAAGGATTGTCAATTGTTGTTAACATAAAAGTCATTGACTTTCCTTTCTTTTTTTAAAAAGCTTTAACTAAAAACACTTTTGCGTAGGTGTTCCTAGTTATTTAACCCTTAACAGCACGCTGAATGGTAGACAAACTAACACCGTAACGCTTAGCTACTGACTCAAAGCTGTGTCCGCTAGCTATCAAAGCTTTAGCAGTGGCTAGCTGTGCAGGTGTGAGGCCTACTTTCCGTGTAGGCATGGCCTTTTGTTTAAGATAGTCTTGATCTGTCTTTGTGAAGATTTCTTTTACAACACTGGGAGGAAGCGCATGCTTTTGAATCGCTTCCCATTCACGATCCGTGAATTCGATCTTGGACCGCCTTCCTCCTAATTGGGCCCGCCCCTCTTTCAATGCCTGGTTTCGTATACGTTTGACCATCTTTTTGTCTAGAGTGTCCCCGTACTGCTCCCTCTTGGCCTTCACTACAGCATCTGCATACAAATGAGCATGCCTTTCTTTTGGTGCCCAAGCTAAAGCCTCTGCTAACTTTTGCTTAAGCGACGCCACTTCTGGTGCATAAGCTTTAGCTGCTTCTTTATCTTGGGGCGTGTCCTTTATGGCAAGTGCCTGCTTGCGTGCGGTGTTACCCATCGACTTCATCGTGTTGGCATAGTCAGCATAGACTCTTTCCATAGCCGTGCCTCGACCACCATTTGCAGTAGATAAGAGCTCACGGGCATCTTCGACGGTACTCATCTTATGTACCTCGGACTGCTTCTTGATCCAGTTCCCCTTCTTGTCGTAGTATCCGGCCCCAGTCAGGGTCCAATCAGGGTAGGACTTCTTTCCTGTGGCGGGGTCTATTGCAACAGCCGAAGGCTTACGCTCGTCTACGTATACTGTCGACTTGGCACGGGAGATGAGGGTGGATGCCCCACCATACTTGAGGTTGCCCTCTTCATCGAAAGATGGCTGGTACAACCGCTTTAACTCGTCTATTCTCTGGTCTTTCTCCGACTGCTTCCAATCCAGATGGTGCTTCTCTGCATCTATGACCACCATGCTATGCTTGACAGCCCTCACTAGATGCTCTGGAGGAGCTCCTCTCAAAGTCATGTCGGTTATCAAGTTCGAGACTATCCCCATTTGCTTTTGCTTGTAATCTTCTGTGATACCCGGCTTATCTGATGGGAGCTTGTAGCACTTTGGATCGAATCCTTCCAAGCCTTCCAGTATCTTAGACACCTTGATGTCGCCTTTGTTATTCGGTATCACCACGACGGTGTCACCATCGAAGTCCGCACCAGATAGCTGCTGGGCTACGCTATGGTGTATCCCCACGGCATCCGTGCTGTCTCCTATCAGTTTCTGGGCTTCCTTGTTATTGTTGTTGACAGTGAGCTGCGGTATCTCGAAGATGCCTCCATGAGGATGGCGAATCAAGCATACCTGAGTGCCGTTCTCGTAGTTCCTGGCGTACACCTCTGTCGGTTTCATCGAGCTGACCGGCAATAACAGTCCTGTGGACTGGTTGGGCATAGCCGCGGCTTTCAAGTAGACGGAAGCGGTATCGCATTGATCCCCGAACTCCATCAACTGCTGCTTTCTTAGGGTGGGGTTGGTCAACCCCATGATTGTCTCGTATTCTTCTTGCTTCTCTTTGATCGACAACCTTAACTGCCGCTCTGCCAGTTTCTCTGATTGCTTGGACAGGAATTGGGACGAAAGGGTGCGTGACCATTCTTGCCAGTCACCTTCCTCATGAACGATGTTGAGGGCGCCTTTCTGCCCTCCTTCTTGTATTGCCGATCCAAAAGGATTGTCCCAGTCGATTTCACCCGATAGCTTGTCCCTTTTCAAAGGCTTTAGAACGGTGTCTTCCTTAGGGCCGAGCATCGGGGTGCCCAGGGCCTTGTTCGTGTTGAACCTGATGTCCTTTCCGGGTGGGAGGTCGTCTGCATAGACGGCCACTCCCTTTATGTAATGCGTGTCGTCAACGTTGATCCGCACCTGAGCGTAGTTCGCGTTTCCCAGATCTAAATCTGCAACTCCGGGCCTTAGCTCTATGATGCCGTCTTTCTCAGCGCCCTTGTCCCCATAGACGATCTCGACCCTTTTAGGATCCACGGCTTCCGGCTTCCTCAACCCTAGGAGGCCTACGCCGTCTTTGGACTCGAATTTGGCGTTGATTACGTGGATCTGATCCTTGTTCGTAAAGACATCTGGGTATTCCGTACCAGGACGGCAGAGCACTACCATGGGAAACGACACTGCAGGGTTCGACATGTTTCTCTGGTTGAACCTGTGGACGATATACCCTTCGTACTCGAGTTCCGCTATCGCCTCGTTAAGGCGATTCTGGGTAATCCCCAAGCTCGTGGGAACTCCTTTGCCGATATCCACGATACCGTATTCGTCGACCTCTTTACGCAAGAGATCTGCGGTGGCCTTGCGCCTCTGGTCTTTCGAAACCGCGGAATCGCTTTCCCTAGACCTCAACGTCGATTCGCTGATCTCGTACCCTAACTTCTCGCTTAGTATACGGGCCCTCTCCGAACGGCTGGTGACGCCATTGTCTATGAGCTTCTGGTCCTCAGCCCGCTCTATCTCGCGGTTCACTCTTTTAGATGTCGAAAGATGTGCACGATATTGATCCACCGTCAACCCAAAGGCTTCCCGGATCTCGTCATCGGTCATCCCCTTTTGCTTGCGGTTATTGACTAGGGTCAGGAAATCCTTGGGATGCTGATTCGGATTGGCTCCAGATCCCCAAGGCCATCGACCCGAATGGGGAGTAGCTCCCTCGTGAGGCGTACCCAGATGATATAACTCGTTTTCCATTTCAGGGCCGCTCCTTTCCCTTAATCAGCTTTGAAGAACTCGATCTGCTTGTCGTATTCGACGATCTTGTCCATGATCTCCTGGATCTCTTCCGGATCGGGAATATGAATGTCGATCTCGTTGTTCTGGTAGATGCGTAGCTCTATGTCTATCTTCAACGGATCCACTCCATATTCGAGACAGAATAAAGCCGCATATATCAAGAGCTGCATCATACTCGCCGGAGTGATACCAGTCTTCAGATCGTGAATCCTCAACATGCCCTTATTAAAAGATATGGCATCTGCAGTCCCGAAACAGTTGTCACTGTAATACAGAGACTGCTCCGATTGCATGCCAAAACCTAAGGCGTCGTTCACGAACGAGTTAAGCGTGTCCTTGTTCCTTGGCATCTTGCGGTTAAGTTTGATCGCCTTGGAGGCGAACTCGTGTAGCTCTGTTCCTCGCTTTTTCGCCAGATCGTTGAAATACCGTTCCTCCAACTTCTCTGGAGTGTAGTTCACCCAATGGTATTGACTGGGACTGAGGAAAGCATGCCTATCCTTTAGCCCCCAATGCTCGTTCCATTGCATCTAGCGTCTCCTTTTCGTTTTCTGGAAATATGAAACTCGCAAACGCTCCTTCTTTCGAAAGCGTCTCGATGTAGTACTCTTGATTGGGCTGCTTCTTCTCTCTAGGCGATCTCTTCACTTCGAGGTAGGCGACTTTTCCGCATCTGTGTATCGAAAGATCTGGAAATCCTTGAACGTCCATGGAGTCGTTCTTGAAGATGCGGCAATCCGGGATCCGCTCCTTGATTCGTTTCTTCAAATCTTGTTGATATTGGTTTTCGCGCATGTCGGTCCTTTCGAGAAAAAGAGAAGAATAGGGGCTTTCACCTGGCAAAATGTTTGCAAAACAAACAAATTCCAGATTCGTTACCCTACTCCTCTCATTATAATACCCGTAAAACGCGCGAACCATTCCAAGGAGCGGCTAGAGACCGGCAAAGGCCTTTTCGTTGAAGATCGTCTTGCGTTTTAAGCACCTTCGGACCGCCTTGTCTATATCAGCGTCGCAGAACACGAAGTAGTACCAGAGATCCTTGTACGGAGTGTTCATCCTATCGATTCTCCCTTGCGCCTGCTCCATGATCTTGTAAGAGTAGTTGAGGCTGTAGAATATGACCGTGTCGGTCGTCACGCAGTTCCATCCTTCGGCCCCAGCCGTATATTGGACCAAGTAGGCCCATACTTCGCCATCGGGCAATGGATTATGACGGTGCCCGTTCCATTCGGCATGGGGATACTGTCGTTCAAGGAGCATTTCCGACAATAGGGACAACTCGTAGTTGTAATTGTAGAATATGATTGCCTTGCGGCAGCGGTTGAGAATGTTCCAGACGGCTTCGCACCGTCTACGATCCTCGTTGACGACCCTACGGCATAGCTGACAGTACTGGGAGGCGTTGAGTATCGGCTCGTTCTCGTATGCGTTCCACCTGTTGACTGCAAACTTGGCATAGAGCTCCTCATCATACCCGACTTTGATCCATTCCTCATGGCGCACCGCCTCCTTCGAGAACTCCATGGGAATCAGTATCCGCTTCCGGAGCCTCTCGAGCTTTCCTGTGTTCACGTACCTGTCGATTTTCGGGTACTTGGCGAAGCGGCTGTACACGACGTGCTCGTTTCGGAACTCCGTTATGTTCCTGTAGAACCCGTTGGCTATGAACAGCGTGGCATAATCCATCCAGACGTCCCCAGGAGTGGCTGTGAGCATGACCCAATCGTTTCCCTTGGCGATCTTGAGAAAGGCCTTGGACCATGCGCCGCGCCCTACGGAGCGCTGCTCGTCGAATATGAAGAACGCCCCGTGAACGTCTGTGTACTTGCCTATGTTGTTCCATGAGTCCACGTGGAACTCGCATACGCTGAAACCCTCGGACGAGATCAGGAACGGGACGGCTTCCGTGTCCCAATCCATAGTGTCCCGCTTCCTGGCCGTGGTGATGACGTAAAGGGGCCTCGGTCGCCTTAGGCAAGAGTGCGCTCCGTCGTAAGTCGAGTAACCTCCGCACACTTTTGCCGTGAAATACGCGAGGGCTGTCCTGGACTTTCCAGATCCCACTTCACCGCACAGCACGCAACCACTCTTCATTTGCTCCATAGCGGCCTTCTGATGGGCATATAAGCCAGACAAATATGAACCACCTCCTTCGATACCAGAAAGCTATAAAAGGGGCCTTAGAACGGCTCCTAGGCCCCTTAAACGCGATTTCTCCCGGTCAAACCCTTAATCAAACGGCACATCGCTCTCTTCGCCGAAGTACTTGGCGGCGAACTCGTCCTCCTCGATAGTGACGTACATCGCCTTGACGTACGCCTTGACCCCGCTCTTCCCGTTGACTTCCC
>CALGGR010000175.1 GCA_937915755.1 uncultured Fretibacterium sp.
ACCCTGTTTCTTGAGACAGCTTGAATATCTGCCTCTTCGACGGGCAGATATTCAAGCTGTCTCAAGAAACAGGGTGCAAGCTAAAGGAGTGGCTTGACAGCGGGATAGATGTTGAGCGCATAAATAAGGTCTACAAGAGATACCTTGACAGGTTCGGAGGTAATGCGGAACAGACGATGACCGAAATGCTGAGGATAACGGAAGGGCGAGTGTCGCGAGAATGGACTCAGGAAGACCTGAGCAAACTTGAGGCAGAGCTTGAAGCATAGGGGGCACAAAACCCCCTTGAACCTCACTTGCTTGCAATAAGGTAATGAACGTTGCCGAAACAGTCAGTAGTAACGAGTCTTGCGTACTGTTCAGTCTCGCGGTCGAGAGCGAACTTGCTGAAGAGCTTCAGCTTGTTGATGTTTGCGGTGAGTTCCTCGCCCGAGTTGCTGTCTTCAACGGTATCTTGGAAGAGGAAGATGTTGCAGTTGTTAGCGTTGAAGAGGGATGTGATGTTTTCCTTAACGCCGTGAATGTCGATAAGTTCAGGATTCTTCATGACCCGAACGGCCTCCTTTAACTGAAATTCTGGAGTATATATTCATCCCAGAACGCAGTTAAGGCAAGGCGGTATTTAGTCGTCTTCTTCTGGTGTATTTTTACTGACAAGGTGCTTGTTCTGCCAAGCGAGAAAACGTTTCTTCAAGCTCTCAGGAACAGGCATTCCCAAAGCTATAGCATTCTCAGTGATGCTCAGCCCTTCGTTTGCGATGTAAAAGCAAATCACCGCATCCCGCAGAACGTCAGCATGACCCAACAGCTCAATGTGCATCTCGTTATCAATGACGTTGGCGATACCGACGAAGAGGAACATGCAGACCTTCTTTGCGATACCGTGAAACCCAATATCACTGCTCCATTTCTTCAGCACAAAGCCCTTCATGACTCCAGTAATGTAGTCAATAATCATGAGGACGGCCAAAACCAGAACGCCGCCTTTGATGCCGCCGATGAACCACGACACGAATGCACCGAGCAATCCTGCGCCAGTGTTTATGTATGTGTCGACGTTCATGCTCTGACCTCCCACAAAGATTTTCTCTTGCCTCCGCAGTCAATGTGAGTAAGCAACCCCACGCCTAAAGGCGGGGGCTTTCGGCGAAGTCTGCTCTATTGAGCCTTATTCGTCGGGGCTGGCTTACATAGCCTCTATCCTGTAGAGCCCTGAGGCTCACCAGTTTACATTTGCGCAAAATATTCAACGCTCCGTTTATGTCCGCGTTCAGGATATACCCTGCGGCTGTCCTGTACTGCCCACGCGTTATCCGTATGCCGCTGAAGGTATAGCTTTGCGGATTATCTGCGTTGTAGACTGGCAGCGGGTCGTCATCAAAGAAGGATGCTTTTGACGTATAACTCTCTTCCTGCTCGTGATACTTCAGGCCGTATAGCTCGCACAAGTACTTCAGCTTCTCCCTTAGTTTCCCGTGCGGTATCTGCACGAAGTTCTGAGTGTTCGCCTTGCCGATGGAGACACACTGCTTCCAGCCCTGATTGTACCCGACTACTATATTGCCTATGCGGTGCTCTATGCAGTACATGATTATGCGTCGGGCCGCCGTGCTCATCGCGTGGTTAATGCGGGCATTACGCTTCCTGAGATTGAGATACTGGCGGCGCGTGAAACCCTTGATGTGCTGTTTGTCCTTGATGCGCTGAAGCCGTGCGTTCTCCTTGTTGTACAGGCGGTTGTAAGATTTTATTTGTCTGCCATCGATTATGAACGATGCCCCGCCGCTCGTTACGCAGGACGCAAGGTTATCGAGCCCCAAGTCCACAGCCAAGAACTTATCCGCGTCCACATCAGCTTGAACCTCTGGTTGTTCGTAGACGTACTCAATCTCAAAGTAACGTGCATTATTTCTCGGGTGAATGCGAACCTCTTTCACCTCTTTACCGGCGATGTTAGGCGGTATAGCAAAGCGCAACTCTCCGTGCTCCTTCTTGAAGCCCAGCGACATGGGGAGGACAAAAGTCCCGTCCTTAATCTTGATGCGGGGGATAATCAAGGAGAACCAGCCTTCTTTGTCGAGGTAATGCGGCAGACGCACCATATTGAACTGATACGAGCCGGATTTAGCCTTGTTGATAAGAGCAAAGAAAGACTTGAAGCAACGGTCAACGACTTTCAATGTCTGCTGTGCTATCTCAGTCCCCAGAGCCTTATAGTTCGGGCTGTCCTTGCAGACATGGTAATTACTCTCATAGCGGAGATACTGGTGCTCGGCAAAGTAATACTGCCTGATGCTGTATAGAGCTTCGTTATAGAGGTTCTTAGATCGGAAGAGCGTCGTGTAGGGAAAGAGTGTAGATCTCGGTGGTCGCC
>CALGGR010000176.1 GCA_937915755.1 uncultured Fretibacterium sp.
GCAGTTGACAACACTATTGACTTCGGGTGCGTGTATAGAAACCACAGAATACACATTGCTGCTGTAAACGTTTTACCTATTCCATGACATGAACGTACGGCGGTGCGCGAATTATCTCTCACTGATTTTAGAATTTCAGCTTGCACCGGCCATAGGTGTTTATTCAGTATCTTTGATGTGAAGTATTCGGGGTCTTGTAACTTCTCTTTGAATTGCGCTTTTAGTTCGGAGATTTTATTTTTCCTTGTACGCATAGCTAAAACTTAAATTTGAATTGCCTACGTTCAGCGGTTCTTTCTGCATTCATATCCTTACGTTCTTTTCTGGTTAATGGCGTTCTTCTTATGCTGATTAAATTACCATCGCCAAAACGTGCTAAGAGACTTTCAGTTGCAGTTTCTCGCGATAAATTTATTCTAGTTTCTGGTGCATTCCCGTACCATTTCCAACCTTTTTTACTACCCTGCACTTCTTCAAGTACTTTATTCTTTTGTGTACCTGTTACACGATACTTGATTGAAGATACATCCTTTTTCCCCAAAAAAGTACTTTCAGATATAACCTCAATTTCTGTTCCTACAGCCGCTGTCCTTACCCTTTCCATTATACGTTTCGCTTCTTTTGTGTATCTTGGACGATAATACGTGCTGTTTTCTGTTTCCCATGCCTCTAATCGATATTCATGTTTTATCCCGCTATAAGATTTCATTACTGCTTTCACCTGCCTTTCTTTCGTTCGGCTATCTCACGCTCCGTACGTTCTATAAGCTCCCTCAAGTAAGGTGAGTTCCTATCACTTGCTCTTACCCAGCCTCCTTGTATTTGCCGCCATTCTCCTTCATTGAATTTTTTACCGCCTTTTGATATTGGACTTTTGAACAGTTTTTGCACATGCGCTTCAATTTCTCTATCCACTTGTGCTTTTTCGGAACTGTTCAATATACGGCCTCCCCATTTTTCAGCAAAATCAAGTGATGGGAAGCCATGCTGTCTGCTTATTGCCGCTAGTTCTAATGCGTCTCTATGCTTATATATTGCATATTTTATTGCTCCCGCTCGTTCGGCTTCACTTGCTTTTCGCCCTCTAGGAAGTCTTACTACTGGATTTTCTCCAGCTAATAATCCATAAGTCATATGTATATCTAAGGTGCGACCAAAATCCTCTACTTTGTATTCACCCATTGCTCCGGGCGGTGATGGATAAAGCCGGTTAATTTCTTCATATATCCGTGCCTGCTCTTCTTGACTTCCCTCTATCTTGGCGGGGAGTTCTCCGGCCTTCGCTAATTCAGCCAAACGCTTTAAGCTGTCTTCATCTGCACCGCGTATCGTTACATCGGAAGGTTCAAGTGTCCTTATGCCTCCGCTTGTAGGCTCCTGCTCCTTTGTCCCCCTTTTTCTTGACCTATCAATACCGCTATTAGATTTCATTTCATTAACATCTCCAATATCACGTAAAGCATGTATTTGATTACACCTTCACGTTCCTGAATATCTGCGTTTTTGCCTGACGGGAACATTCGCTGAAATAAGAAATTTTCAAAGCCTTCACCATGAAATAAAATCTCTGCTCCGCTCCCAATATCCTTTACTTCGTTGCTGATATATCCTGTAGGACGTTCATACAGCCGGTTTATTTCGCGGTATATCTCCGCCTGCTCTTCCCTTGTCCCTAGCACTTCACGCGGCATTACTCCCTGTTCTGCCATCTCCTGCAATGCTTCAGTATCAAATACCGCGTCCCCTGTTGAAGGTGCACTTGCTTCATTACCGCCGGTTAATATCTTCTGGACTTCCTCAATATCTTCCGGCCTCTGTATTCCTGAAGCTATCTCGTCAAATTCATGGCTCGTCAGTAAGCCGTCAGGATAATCATAGACTGTTACAGGGATTAGCAAACTTCTACAATTCACATGAAGGGGCGGGGTATTCTCCGGAAGTCGCGGGTCATCTAGCCTCATAACTAAACCATGCCTTGAAGCACATATATCTGTGGTTCTATCGTCCATTACAGCAGAAAATTCAACGCCTATCACGTCATCATTTGCCTTCATGGATATTAGCCTTCCCATCGTGTCCGCCCGCGTTATCTCCGTTCTCGCTATTGCCTCTATCCTGTGCTTTGACATTGCGGCTATTTCTGCTGAACTTGCTTGCAGTGCCTTCATTCGCTCCTGCAATGTTGAGCCTTCTATCATTGAACTGCGTATAACGTCCCGCGTTTTCTCTAGTACTGCATTGCTGTATATTCCCGCTAATCTAGGTGTGTAGCTATCAAGCCATTCAACAGCGTCTTGCGGTATCACTTTATCCCATTTACCGGAAATCAACAGCCCTCGTAATTCCTCATCTGAGGGTATATCTGCAAGCGTTATCTTCCCTCGATACTTCTTGCCCCGATATTCCTGCAAATACAAATGCTGAAGCCAATAGCCTTGCGCTAATGCTCTCCGTAATTCTCTATTTAGTATCTTGCTAAATTTTGGAGGTAATTCTGGAATGTTTGTTATATCTCCGGTTGCTGTATCCTGTTCTGCTTGGTTCAATAACCTGTTCAGCCATGCTTGTGAGGCTTCCTCTAGTTCTTTCACTAATCTTTTATATCCCTGCGTCCATGCTCGCGCTGTTCGGGCTATTAGGTTTCTTCGGGCTTGCTTGCGGTCTCCTCTATTCCCCAATTCGGCATCACTGCACCTTTCTCTGCTTCTGGCAATCCTAGTAATTCACGTATCCAATCACGGTCGCCTAACGGGTCTACTACACCGGCTTGCGCTAAGTTCATCATCATACTGCTTAACGTTAATTTCTCTCCGGCGGGCATATCATCATTTATCATGAAGTCTCCGTAATTCTCCTGCTCCCCGAAATTCCATTCGATTAACGGCCTCCATAACTGCTCTAGCTCCGCGTCAATGTAATCTTCCGCCAATGCCGCCGCTGTTGCATTGAATAGCTCAAAATGTACCTGCCCTAATGAGTATGAGCCTCCGTTTTCTCCTGCTCCTAACAACGACGGCAGAAACATAGCCCTATACATCATCTTGTCGCAAAGTTCTTCTGCTGTTTGATAACCGTTGCTTATTGAACTACTAGGGGAATATATCGCGTGTATTTCCGTCTTTTCATCTGTTACTATATGCGCCTTTGAATTGAGATTTGCAAATGCTTCTTCAAGCCCCTTCTTTATCTTTTCACTGCTGGCTTTTCCGTGCATTATCGGCATTCCGAAACGTTCTAATGCCACTCCCCAGAATTTCGGTATCGCATTCTTCAATACCCACCATCTATAACAACGCCGCAATAAACTTTTTCCATACGGTGTTGAGCTATCACCATAAGTCTTTATCAGGCATTTCCCAGCTGGTATCTCTATATCTGACATTCCTGTCGATTGAACTACTGTTCCTACTCCATACGAATTATCTTCAAATTTCTCCATCTGAAACTTTATACTCGTAGGGTCTAATACTTGGATTGATGACAATAGCCACTGGCTGTTTACGCTCTTCACCGTAAATTCACCAACTCCAAAGCCATATGCAAAGCTGTTACGCAGTATTCCGCGCCGGACTTCCGTCATCGTACCTCGTATGCTCTCTATTGAGTTATCAACAAGTTCTTTTATCTTCTCATTCTCGTGCGAATATGCTCCTATACGCGAAACTACACGCCCGGTTAGGTACTCTAGCCCTGTTCCTATCGTCTCATCATTCGATAGCATTTGCTTATAGTAGCCTCGAAATTCATCGCTGTTCGTTATTGGACGGGTCAGCGCGGTTAATAGCTCCGTTAATATATCTGAATATCCATAGCCTACTGACTTTGACGCTTCTTTTACTTTCATTTAATCACCCCTCTTCACTAAAAATATTTTGATACGTATAAATCTCCAACAAGTGATACAAATCCTTCATATTCAGCATTCGCAAACGCTAGAACTACTGCGTCAGCTCTGTCGGGAGAATGCCCAAGTCTCTTGCGCATGTCGTCTTTACTCTCTATCTGGATTGCTCCACGTGCTGTTAGCTTGTACTTTACTGAAGCCAATTCTGATAAAAGCTCATCATCGGGCGGTAATGCTATCGGGGCTTTCTCTGGGTCAAGCAGTTCACGCATATTCCACCACAGCTCCGCGCGTTTGTTTGCAAACCTTTCGGGGTCTATTGAACGCTCTGCAACATTCACTCCAACATTCTCATAGCCTTCTTCTTCAAGGCTGTCCACTACTCCGCGACCTATTCCGATTTCATCAACCGCTATTTTTGCTGTCCCTATCTCCCGCGCTGTATTCACAACAAGCCCTGCTGTTTCCCGCGTATTCTTCTGGCTGTACACATTCAGCTCCATAACCTTACAGCCTTTGCGTATAGCTATCACCGTTTTATCCGAGCCGTAAGCAGCTACATCAACGCCTAACTGTATTGGCTCTGCTTCCGGCTGCTCTTCCCAGCGTTCCATTGCCAGCTCTATCCATAACAGCGGAATTAGCGTATCTTCTCCTTGCTGCGGGAAATTTCCCATTACACGCACTTGATATGGATAACTGCCTTCTCCCCACGTTTTATAACGGTCTGATACCCACTGAGGCGTTATCAGTTTGGGATATGGAATTTCTTTTAGCTTGGCCTGCCATGTATCATGCGCTATGTCTTCAGGCGTTATCCCGGAAGCTATGAAATTCGGCGTATCGTATGCACTAACATGAAATGTCTTGTAGCCCGGCTTCATGAATGCGTCATAGAATGCTCCGCCTATGCTTGTCGGGTTGCCTATTAGCAGTAAACGCGCTCCGGAACTCGTTAATATTCCCTCTACTGCCTCGAATATCTCCTTGTTCACTCCAGCGGCCTCATCTACTATCACTAATATGTGCTCTTCATGAAACCCCTGAAACCTGTCTGGCTCATTCGTTGAAAGTCCTGCTGCATACCATTCATCATGCACTAAATGAAGTTCCGGCGTTCTCGGTAAAAGATTTCCTCCTAATGGGATTGCCGCTTCCCGGTATGCACTTCGAATTTCTTTCCAGATTAGCTTTTCTACCTGCCTCCATGTAGGTGCTGTTGACAGCACTATTGACTTCGGGTGCGTGTACAGAAACCACAAAATACACATTGCCGCTGTAAATGTCTTGCCTATTCCATGACATGAACGTACTGCAGTGCGCGGATTATCTCTCACTGATTTTAAAATTTCGCTTTGTATGCTCCATAAGTGTTTGTTCAGTATCTTTGATGTGAAGTATTCGGGGTCTTGCAGTTTTTGGCGGAATTTCGCTTTTATCGTCTGGACTTCAGCAGGCTTCTTCATATCACATGATTTCTATCACACGCTCTAACAGCTTGACTATACTTCCATCTTTCACGCATTTTTCGTACCAATCTCCTTCTATCTGCTCAAACCTCATTATAAACGTCAGATATGCACAACATTCTCGGAAATTGAACTTCTTAACATTGCTCATCACTTCATCGAATTTTCCTACTCTCAAATAATCTGCATAGTCATATATAAGCGTTTCTGTCTCTTCTAGCAGTTCTTGCAGGTCTTCCACTGTCGTACTCTTATTGCTCTTCACTGCATTACGGTACTGCATAAACATTTTTATTTTCTCTACTTTTGTCATTGTCTCTTATACCTTCTTTCAAAACAAAAAAGCACACCACAAAAAAGGTGTGCTCATACTCTCTCGATTAATTGCTTAACTTATGACCTCTTAATTAGCTTCGGGCCATCCTTAGTAATTACATAAGTAGTACCATCACGGTATTTTCGAACTTCACCTATCGGCACAACTTCTCCATATGTAGGGGCATCAAATCCTGAGTGCGCTGGCCTCTTCCATGCCTTCTCTTCCGCTGTCATTTCTCGTTTTGCCATACTTATTTTCCTCCTATATTCTAGAAATATTATAACCTAATTTAGCGATAATCATGCGGTAGAAGCCCTTGAAAATACAAATCAACCTCATACATTCCTGTTTTTTTATTGTATCTTGTATCCCCTACTCGCCAATCTGTATCACGATTTATCATGAACTCACGCTGGCGTTCTCCCCATGCGTGATAACCGTTTACTCCTATATACATTCCTGCTCCTTTTGAACCGGCAGGAACATGTATCTTGTACTCGATTTGTTTGCTTCCGTCTCCGATTGTAAGTCCTCGTTTGGCCGCAGCTGAGGATAAATTCGCCTTGGAGGTTACAACTCTTCCTTTCATGGATTGCAGTTCCTCTAATGTGGCTGTCTTTTTACCTCCACCAAACAATAATTCTGCTGTTGATGAACGTGTCAGCGTTACACTCGAACGCATTACGGCTTGGTCTAGCATTTTGTCATAACTTCTTACAAATCTCTGGTCTCTTGAGGACATACTTGAAAATCCTAAATACTGCTGACCATTCATAAAATGTCCTGTAGTAAATGCCTCTAACGCATCTCTATCTTCCGCTGTGGCAGCACCTAAGATTGTTCTAAAATTTGAATTATCTTCAAACCATTTTGTTGTCTCTGCACCATCATAACCATAATCATAGGTATCGTCTTTAGGTCCTCCATCCTTCGGCGTTGCTTCAAACTCTTTATACTCCAACGTGGTTACATCTTTTTTACCACTTCCGCCTCTCTTGATACCGCTATAAGATTTTTGCGACACTCTTTTCACTCCTTCCATTTTCGCGGCTTTATGTGCTTCACATTCAACCCTTCAAAATCGTAGCCTATATCTTCCCCGTAAAGTATGATACATTCTGGCTTCAGTATTTCTTTTACTGCTAACAGCTCTCTATAGCATATCTCCTTAAAATCTTTCGTTGCTCTGGCTATGCCTACAGTCGAATTTGCGTATACTCCTCCGGGTTCTATTCCCTCTAAACACCAATCGAACGTATCATCGCCTAATGTTCGCAGTATCGGTATCACTTCAAGCCCTTCATCTTGCATTACCTGTCCTATCAGGCGCATTCGGTAGATATTCCAGATTTGCATCGCTCTCGGCATATCCGCATACGTTGAAAAATCTGGCATTAACACGCAGCTAAATCCGCGCATTCTTTCAATCATTCTATATGGCTCTTTCCATATACGCTCGAACTGATAATCATCTATGAAGAAATGCACCCCAAGCCCTTTGCGTTCTCCTGTCCAGCTCTTTACGTAATTGAAACCTATCAAATCATCAGGTACGTAATGCGAGGCTTTTATTGTAGGAAATTGGTAATAGCCTGCTGTTCGCTTTTCATCGTATTCATACAGACGGTAAAGGTTGTATGTTTTCTCCCGCTCATCACCGTAATAGCCATCATCATCATCAATTTCAAACTTCGGAAGTTCATCTAAATCAAAGCCCGTTAGCGTTATATCTATATCATCAAGCCTTAAATCTTCAATCAGCGAGGATAATTTTTCGTTATCCCATTCTCCTGAAATCTTATTCAACGCTATGTTCAGTGCTTTTTCTTTCGCTTCCGGCAAATCAACAATGACGCAGGTTATTTCTCTTTCTCCTATATCTGAAAGCACCTTTAACCTTTGATGGCCGCCTACTACTTTCCCTGTGCGTTCATTCCAGATTACTGGTTCTACATAGCCAAACTCTTTAATTGAGCGTTTCAGCTTCTCGTATTCTGCTTTGCTTATCCTGCGTGGATTATATGCGGCGGGGATTAGCTCATTAATTGCCTTCGTTTCTAGTCTCATCTTCCATCATCAGCTCCGCTAGTGAATTTACTCCTATTTCTCCGCGCAAATCTACTTCATGCCGGTTTACGTCTCTAAACTCTTCTGGCATTCGGTTTTTCGCTAAAAATATCTGCATTGTTGGATTTGGCGGGATATATTTACGGCGTTTCGTTGTTCGATAGGATTTTACCTGCTTATTCTTGTCTAGTATTGCGGTCGTTTCTTCCTCTTCCACTTCATACCCCATCGCTGTTTTTAGCATTGCACGCTTCAATTCAGCATTCGCAGGGGCTTTACCTCTTTTTAACGCTTCCGCAAACTCCGAATGCTTATGCTGCCAATCGTAGAATGCTGTTTTATTTATTCCTAGCATTTCGGCTATTTGGCTATCGGAGTAGCCTTCTCTTGCGTATTTCTCTGCTAATTCGGGAGTTGTTTCGGGGTTGTATTTAGTTTTCACCTTCAACGACACCTGTCATTAGGTAGAACGGAATAGTATCCAGTGCCGCATAGATTACTTTGATAAGATACTGGCTCAATATCATATTTATTATATTCGGCACAACTCCGTAAAAAGCACCTGTAATAAATATTGCTGTATCTATCATCTGGCTTGTCATTGTACTGGCGTTATTCCATATCCAGCGGCCTCCGCTCGTGCTTCCATGCTTCAATATGTATCTGTCCCTGATTTTGTGAAATATCCATACATCCCAGCTTTGTGAGAATATGTAAGCTACCATAGACGCACATACAACTCGGAACGAACTGCCTAATATTGAAACAAATTCACTCTGATTATCTGCAAACGGCGCAACAGGCAGAAGCATTGCAAGCCAAATAAGCAATAAACTCAAACACTGGCATATAAAACCAAGCCTAACAGTTTTGTTTGCTTCTTCTTTCCCCCAAATTTCACCTATCACGTCCGTCATCAGAAACGTTACAGGATAGGCCACAATCGCTGCCGGAACTGTCATTCCATAAAAATAGACTATTTTGCTGCTCACTACATTGGCTATCAGCAATGAAGTTACAAATACTCCATTGATTAGCGTTAGATTTCTTTCTGTCCTCTTCATCATAAATGTACCTCTGCATACTTCTGAAACTTTATCCATTCTCTGAAGTTATTTTCCGTTATTCCCTGTGCTTTCGTACGTACTCCTTTAGCTCTGTCTTCATCGCTGGCTCTAATCTGCGATATTGTGTTATGCCTAAAAATATAACAATACCCCTGTCGTCTTCCGTAACTCCAACTTGAACTATCTACGCTGTCAAAATGGTATTTGCTCAATAACTTTACGGAAGTAAATCCTAGCCCGTGAATTTTTGCCTTTCTCTTATGTGCCTCTTTGATTAGGACTGTGAACATATCGTATTTATCTGGTGTAATTTCCTTGCTCACTATCCCACCTACTGCAACATAAGGATATTCATCGCACATACGCTTAAATTCATCAAAACCGCGCGATACATGCCATACAGGAATACAATACCTATCTGTTAATTTCTCCAGCCTATAGCGAAGCTCTTTTACTTTGGAATAACCTACTACGTTATCAATATCAAGCTCGAAGAATTTTTGAATTTTGTGCTGTTTTATGTAATCTGCATAGTTCTCTATGTAATGCTCCCAGTTCGGAAGTTTTACTCCATTCATAAAGGTGAACGCTCCTGAGTCGAGCATAAAATCTTTGCAGATAGGATAAACACTTGAATAATTTTGCAAAGAACGAATATAGAAAAATGAGCCTAAAACATATATTTTTTCAGTTAATGTTGGTAATAAAGGATATACATATTTCCATTGCCCGCCTCCTTCAAGTGAAGCTAAATAGAGTTTCATTTTTTCACTTCAATTTCTGCTCCGCACTCTGGACAATTTATTACATGCGATGATTTGTCTTTCGGCTTCACTTCACGCGTTTCAAAAAGGTCATCTACATTCACTTCTTCGGGGATCTCAAAATCAAACTCTGAAACATCAAAGTCCAGGTCTTCAAGTTCTAATTCTAATTTCTCAAAATCCCAGCCAGTTAGCTCAGCGGTCTTATTATCTACCAGCCTGAATGCTTTTATTTGCTCGGGGGATAAATCATCGGCTACTATGCAAGGCACTTCTTCAAGCCCTAATCTCTTGGCCGCTAATAAACGTGTATGCCCTGTTACTATCACTCGCTCTTTATCCAGCACTACAGGCACTTTGAATCCGAACTCTCTTATACTCTTTGCTAATACTTCAACTGCATGGTCATTTATTCGGCGTGGATTTCCTTCGTATTCTTGTATCTTTGATACTGGTACTTTTATTATCTCCATTGGCTTTTTCTCCATAAAAAAATCTCCCCTGCGCGGGGAGAAAATTTGATGATATGAGTATATCACGGTTTTTCGCGTAAAAGTGCCAAAAAAATGCCAAATTTTTGCCAAAAAAGTGCCAACTTTATAAGCACATATATTTTATTGCCCGGTAAACAAGCTCCTGTCTTCGGCGTATGAACGTCCTGTATGCTATCTTCAACTCACCGATTACTACATCCGGCTGATTTTGTCCGAAATATACCAGCTTCAAGATTTTCATTAGTATCTCGTTATTCGAGCCTTCTAGCACCTCTGAACTGGTTAAATCTTTTATCAGCAGTGTTACCGGCATTACCCAGCGTTCAAGTTTCTTTATTCGGTCTTCTATGTGCTCTATCTTCAGCAC
>CALGGR010000177.1 GCA_937915755.1 uncultured Fretibacterium sp.
ACGGCTTTCGATTGCCCCACATGTTAAGTCTGAAGTAATCGTGAGGCACCCATTCGGTAGAAGAAAAAGCGTCAATCGGAACTTGAACGAAGTCGCCTTTTTGCGGAAGAGTGTCGAGTTTCAGCCAGAGTCCGCGAGGAACGGAAGCAGTAGTGTTAAGAATGAAGCACTCGGAACAAATGAGAGCGGCAAGAATTGACCCGACAAGAAGAACGAACAGAGCATTGCGACGTTGAAATTTTCTGCACATGGAGAGTCTCACTTTCTGAAAACGGGCTTTCCATTTTTGTCGTCAGCGGTAATTCTGCACTCTGGGTAATTAGAACAGCCCCAGAACGAGCCGTTTTTGCCGTTGCGTAAGAACATGGGCGCACCACAACGAGGACACTTGACGCTACTTTTCTTTGAGGACTTCTTGCCGTCAGATTTCTTAGACTTTGTATTTTCCACTCCCTGAACAGTAATAGGCTGTGCAGAGGATATAATATCCCTGATAGTGTCCTGAATGTAGTTGATGACTTCCTCGATGGACATTTGAGAAGCCTTAATTTTCCTGAAGTAAGTCTCCCAAATGGCAGTAAGGTCAGGAAGAGTAATGTTTTCGGGCAAAGCGTGTATGAGACAGCGAGCGGCAGAGGACGAGATGAGATTTTTGCCCTTCTTAATTAACATGCCACTGTCGATAAGTTCCTTTATAATTCCGGCCTGAGTAGCTGCTGTGCCAATGCCGTCAGTATCTTTGAGAATTTTCTTAATCTCAGGGTCAAGGACATAGCGATAGACTTCATTCATGGCTTTGAGCAAAGAGGCTTCAGAAAACCTAGCCGGAGCTTTAGTTTTCTTTTCCAGCATGTTAATATCATCGCACGAGCCATTTTCACCCTCAGAAGTTTCAGGCAGGGGAACGGAATTAATTTCTTCGTCGTTATCGTTTTCGTTGTCTTTGTCTTGCAAGTCTTTCTCAATGGATTTCCAGCCGTCATTAAGAACTTGCCGCCCCGAAGCAGTGAAGAATTCGCCGTCAATATCAGCGATGATATTGACCTGCAAAAATTCGTAGTCCGGCAAGAAGAAGCAGATGTAACGCTTTGCGACCAGCTCAAAGATAAGAGCTTCGTCTCCGTCAAGAGGTTTTGTAGCCTTGCAGGAAGCGGAGGGGATAATAGCATGATGTTCCTCGACCTTTTTGCTGTTGAAGACAAGAGAATTGCGGTTTTTATCGACATTTTGAGGAACTCTGAGAGAGGATAAAGTTTCGATAACGTCAAAGACCCGTTGAGCGTCGTCGTGATGAGCGTCGGGCAGAAATTCACAGTCAGAGCGCGGATAAGTAAGAATGCCCTGCTCATATAGCTTTTGGCAAATCTCAAGAACTTTAGCGGGAGACAGGTCGTATTTTTTTGAGGCGATCATTTGTAACTTTGGAAGCGAGAAGCCGACAGGGGGCTTTGAGGACTGTTTTTTACACTCGTACTTAGAGATAACGGCGGGCTTCCCCTTTAGTCTTGTAACGAGAGCCTCACCGATAGACTGATTGACGAGCCTTTTGTCCTCATCAAGAC
Source organism: uncultured Fretibacterium sp. (assembly GCA_937915755.1). GTDB lineage: Bacteria > Synergistota > Synergistia > Synergistales > Aminobacteriaceae > JAFUXM01. The sequence continues at coordinate 1,563 of CALGGR010000177.1, forward strand.
CATCCTGCTCGTCTTTAGGTTTCCACGTAGCGAAGAATGAGCCATGAGCGACAGAAATTCGAGCTTTGACAACCCAGAAAGGTTTAGGAGTAAATGCATCGATAGCCTCATCGCGTCTGACAACGAGAGCGGTAACGGGAGTTTTGACTCTGCCGATTCTGAGAGGGCCGCCGTTGTAACCGTTTCTTTCAGCCATCTTAGTGTAGAGGC
>CALGGR010000178.1 GCA_937915755.1 uncultured Fretibacterium sp.
CCGATAACATGGAGGGCTGAAGGACTTCCGGACGGACTTCACATTGAAGGGGACATGATAAAGGGAATCCCCACAGTGTCAGGAAAGAAATTCTCGGTGAAGATTTACGCGTCGAATCCTGTGAAGGAAGTCAAGAAGAGTCTCTCGCTAGCAGTGAACGCAAAGAGCAATTCACTTCCCGGCAACGTTGCTTCCGAGAATGAAGTCAGCACACTCAGGAATGATTCGGAAGCTGTTGATAGTGTTGGTGAAAACGTAACCGAACTTGTCTGGGATGAAGCGTACGTTTCTTCGGAAGGGTATGTGATTGTCGCAGAGCTTGGAACGATTTCGGCTGATGAGGCTGGAATGTACGAGTTCGGATTCGTTATTGACGATGACGTACCGGATGGCTTGGAGCTTATGTACATCGCAAATTCCGACAACCCTTCGGAGGATGATGAGTACGCGGAGTTCTATGACGAGACGGGCGAGGAAATATCGTCTGTCCCTGAGAGCGGGCTGGTAACGGTTTCAGTGTGGCTCAATCCTGAAACGGTCTACAACCCTGTAATAGCGGTGAAGATTAAGGATTAGAGATTCCCGCCAGTGTCAACAAAAATTCCCCTCAGCCTTAAAACTGGGGGGATTTATTTTTGGTGATATAATCGCAGAAAATCACACAAGGAGGCTCGAATTATGGCAGTAAATCTCAGGGGAAGAAGTTTCCTCACGCTAATGGATTTCACCCCAGCCGAAATAGATTATCTCCTCACTCTATCAGCAGACTTGAAGGCTAAGAAGCGCGCAGGTATTCGCGGGCAGACCCTCGCAGGGAAAAACGTTGCCCTGATCTTCGAGAAGTCATCAACGAGAACACGCTGTGCTTTCACGGTTGCCTGCAACGATGAGGGAGCGTTCCCCGAATATCTCAACAAGAATGACATTCAGCTCGGCGCAAAGGAAGACGTCAAGGACACGGCCCGCGTATTAGGCCGAATGTTTGACGGTATCGAGTTCAGGGGCTTCAAGCAGTCCGTAGTCGAGGAACTTGCGAAGTATTCAGGCGTGCCAGTCTGGAACGGTCTCACCGATACCGACCACCCTACCCAAGTCCTCGCCGACTTCCTTACTCTCCGTGAGAATTTCGGGACTCTAAGGGGGCTGACTCTCGCATATCTCGGAGACGGTCGAAACAACATGAGCAACGCTCTGATGATAGGCTGCGCGAAAATGGGCATAAACTACGTAATCAGCACTCCCAAAGAGCTTGAGCCAGACGCTGAACTTCTCGCAAAATGCCGTAGCATAGCAGCACATTCGACAATCAAAGTCGTCAATGACCCGAAAGAAGCCGTGAAGGGTGCAGACGCGATATACACCGATGTTTGGGTGTCAATGGGCGAGGAGGCACTCAAAGAGGAACGTTTCAGGCTTTTGGGCGCGTGGCAGGTAACGACGGAAATCATGAACGCTACTGGAAAGGACACGACGATATTCCTTCACTGTTTGCCGGCGGTCAAGGGCGCGGAGATTACGGAGGAGGTATTCGAGTCGGAGAGGTCGAAAGTTTTTGACGAGGCCGAAAACAGAATGCACACCATAAAGGCCGTAATGGTTGCGACGCTTGGGGCATGAGCTACAAGGACAGCGCGCGGATTGAGCTTCGCGGGAAACTCGACAGCCTCAACGCGAGAATCATAATGTGTCAGGCAGAGTCGGACTCGGAGGAATATATCGCTGACCTTGAGGAACTGAGGGCGGTCGTTAATCGTTTGCAGAGATGCGAGGCTTGCGCCCAGGTTTTTGCTGACAGAATGACTCTCTGGGGGCTTGACGAGGACGAGATACACACTCGCTCACACAATCCGGCTATGTATTACGGGCTTGGCCATATCCTCCCACATCATGAAATGGGGCGGAAGTCTGCGGAGCTGAATCTCTTGCGGACACTGGTGCGTGAGACTGAACTCTGTGCGGTAAGGGCGTTCGGCGATGACGGTCTCAGGATATGCCACGTCCTTAACCGACTTAGCAGTGCGCTATACATTCTCACATACAAATATCTTCCCGAAGGCTACGACAGGGTGATACATTTCGGCTCCTCTGAATGACAGGGGAGCTTTGTTTTCACGATACTTAGGTTATAATTGAAAATATCATGAATTACAGAGGTTTTGAGAATGCCTATAATCAGTTTGTTCTACGGAATAATTATTTAGAATGTTTTTCCGGGATAACGATAAACACAAGATGCCTCATATGCACGCTTTCTACGGAGAATATGAAGCAGTATTCACACTCGGCGGTGAAATCATAGCAGGAGATTTTCCCAGAAAGCAGGCGGCACTCGTAAAAGCATGGGCGTTGATTCACGAGGAAGACCTCAATGCTGACTGGACACTTGCCCTAAACGGCGAAGAGACTTTCAGGATAGACCCCCTACGTTAGAGCTATGGACGACATCATTCACGGGAAAGAGAAACTCCTCCCCCGCGTAATCAGCGCAGAGCCTCACAGCGATTACACGCTGACAGTAACATTCACAAACGGTGAGCGCAAACTCTACAATGCCGTCAGATTACTCGACCTCCCAATGTACAGAAACCTACGCAGTGTCTTCATGGCCGCGAGAGCAGAATACGGAACAGTTACGTGGCCAAGAGATATGGACATAAGCCCTGAGACCCTGTACTTATGCGGCACACCATTGGGATAGCAAGGATTCACGGCCTGCTGTTTTTTGTGCCGCAACTGCAATTCATGGCCGCGTGTCAGTCAGCAAAATATTGTGCTATAAGTTCCTTGACCATTTTTTCATTCTTCTTCACTTCCGACACAGCTCTATCAAGCCACTTCAAGCCCTTATCCTCTTTTCCGAGCCGTTTGTAGCATTTTGCTATGCAGAGCTTGTATATTGCCTCGTGCTCATTGATGGTCATGTGCCATAACGCTTCCTTGTAGTACGGTATCGCGGCCTTATACTCTCCCGCGTTGTACAGGGAATTTCCGGCCATAAAGTTCATCACGCACGTCTCCTCGCTGGTGTTCTTTATGCCGTTGTCGAGAACATGAAACGCCTTCATGTGATACTTGTTCTTCGTGTGAATTTGCGCCATGAGTATGTATGACACAGCTCTTTTGGGTTCATTCAGCGAGATTTTGTGAAGCAGATTCATGCCCGCGTCCTCATTCCCTTTGCGGAAAGCCAGTAATGCCTCTATGTAGTCCAGTACAGATGACTTTGACGGGTCTGCATAATTCCGAGCCTGCCTGAGTGCGTCCTCTGCTCCGCTGAAATTGTCGAGGTTGTAGCGTATCACAGCCATCATCAAGTAGTTGTATGCTGTTGTGTCGTCCTTCACTCTCAAGACTTGATCGTACAGTTTTGAATCAACTTTCCTCAGCAAAGACATGAAACGTTCAGCCTGTGATTTATCGTGTTCCTTCGTGAAAAGTTTGAGGGCTTTCCGAGCTTCCTTCAAGTCATCTTTAATGACGGGCGAAAGATTGTCATAGAATAGACTCGGCTTAATGATTTCCATTTCGTCGCGGTGCTTTCCTCCTGATGGGACATAACCCAGTGCCGCATATATTGCCCCTGCGATTGCCAAATCACCGACAGCGCAAAGAGCCGTTACCCCTGAGATTATAGCGAAACTTCCGCCAACGATAGATGAAACCGCCATATAACTCGCAATCCATGTCCCGATGCCTATCACATCAAGCGTTCCTATAGCCCAAAACAGAGAGAGCATTCCCGGAGTGGCTTGTGCAAGCAGCGCAGAAACTGCCGTCATTGCCCCAGCCCCTACGGTGAAATACGTTACAGCTCCAACTACGGCAGTAATCACGGTATATTTCAGGACGGCTCCGGTTTTAGTGTCCCAAAACTGTTTGGGATATACGACGGAGAAGCGCAAATCCTTGTTCATCGGCTTAGTTTTCGTGAAAAGACTCATGAAAATCCTCCTCGTTACCTCTTGATATTTTGCAATTATAAGTTACAGGGAGGCTTCGTCAATTAGTAATCTATAATATCCTCACGCTTACATGCACGCTTTGTGTCTGCTTACCTCCTCCGTAGAACACTCCCTGATTTATCGCGCAGTCCTGAGCGTCCCGCCCCGAAGAAATCTTGATGTATGTATCGTCGCATTCCCTGTTGTGCGTCGGGTCAAGCGAACGCCATATCCCAGCGTCAAAAATCTCCGTCCATGCGTGAGTTGCACCTTCGCCCGGAATCATTCCAGCAACGTAACGGCATGGTATACGTTCAAGCCTGCATAGTGCCAGCAATATGTGAGCGTAATCCTGGCACACTCCCCGCCTTATCGTGAAGGCTTCCTCTGCTGTCGTCGCTATTCCTGTTGACCCTGAGACGTAGGAGAAATCGTCGCACAACATTCTCATCATATATACTGCGCGTTCAAATTCCCCCGTCCAGCCTCTAGGCTCAAGGCTTCTGTGAAACTCCCTTATGTTCACTCCGGCTTTGGTCAACGGGGTCTCATACTTGAATATTCCGGCCTTGTGAGGTTCAGCAATTACTTTCCCGTCAATGTCAGTCTCAGCGATTCCACTAACGTCAACCGAAAAATGAGAGTGAATCTGTTTCGCTGTCCCATATATGCACATGTTCCCGAAAGAATCCCTCTCTGAGTTGCTGAAGTGTACGGGGTAAATCTTTATGTGTTCGCCGGAAATCTTCTGCCTCTCATCGCTCGAAGGAAAGCAGCGCAGCTTGAAGTTATGTTCCCACGCAGGCCGCTCAAAATCCAGTTGCATGTGATAACTGTATCGAAGTTTTTTAACCCGCATAATCAGGAAAATTTATCAGGCTCTCGACCATTCGTATAACTTCAGGACGGTTGATGTTCTCCCCTTCAGCAAGCTCATTCAGTGCCGAAAGAGTCTCAGGATTGTAGTGAAGCCCCGTTTTCTCTATCCTGTATGTGAGCCTAGTAACCTCGCGTCGGATTTCGTCATTCCCCGCACTTCCCCTCGCGTAAAGGTCAACGCGCTCAATCCTCTTTCCCAGCTTTATGATGCCCCGAACGTTCTCATCGCTTATAACATCATCGGCCATGCCCCAGAACGCCGCAATATTGTCGTTCACCTTCTGCAACTGCAACATTGGCGCGGGGGACTTCTTCGCCGAGTTCATCTCGTAGACCGCCATTTGAATGTAGCTGAATGCCTCGCTCCCTATCTCGTCCCTGAGTACAATCGCGTTATCGTAAGCGTACATGAGGCTGCAATATAGAGACTCCGGATTACTTTCGTCAAAACATTTTCTCTCCACTGAATGCCCAGACAATGCTCGTATTCCAGTGTAGACTCTCTCGCTGTATCGTCCGAGCCAGAATAATCTCTCGCTGTTTCCGAATGATAATATCGACATCATGATTCCTCCTTCATTACCCATGTATCTTTGAAGCCCCCGCCCTGAGATGAGTTGACGATGAATGAGTCAGGGTTCCGCGAAAATCTTGTGAGACCGCTTTTCCACACGACAGGCTCATCACTCATAAGCACGAACGCACGCAAGTCCGCCTTTCTTGGGACTCTCTTTCCGTCCTCGTAAATGTCAATGTCCCTGAAGTCTATTACTTCTTGGGCAATAAATCTTCTCGGTTCAGCTTTCAACATGGCCTTGAAGTCTTCCTTTTCCTTTGATGAAAGTTTACTCCCAAAGACAACTCCATATCCTCCAGCTTCGGCAACGTCCTTAATCACTAGGCTGTCGAAATTCTCAAGAACATATCTCATGTCGCCATCATAGAACGGTAAGTATGTCGGTGCGTTCTGCAATATTGGCTCTTCGTCGAGATAGTATTTCACCATTCTTGGGACGAAGTAATATATTCCCTTGTCATCGGCCGCGCCGTTTCCGGGAGCGTTAATCAGTGCGACGTTGCCCTTCCTGTAGATGTCGAAGATGTGAGGGACTCCGATTAGCGACTCTCTATTGAAGTTCACGGGGTCAAGGTAGTCGTCTGAGATTCTGCGGTATACTGCACCGACCTGCTCCTTCTTTCCCGAATAGTCGATGAAGTACAGCCTGTCATTCTCGACCGTCAAATCCTCGCAAGTAACGAGCCTAGCCCCTGTTCGTTCGGCAAAATATGAATGCTCGAAGTATGCCGCGTTGAAGCGTCCGGGAGTGAGTATGACGGAATGCCCGCCCGTGTTCACGTAGTCCATAGTCCGGCGAAGAAGCTCAGGGTAGTTCCTGTTATCCTCCGTGAGATTATCCGCGAACGCCGAAGGAATGCTCCTCATGCAAAGCTCACGCGCTATCATTGGATACGATGCTCCCGAAGGAATACGAAGGTTGTCCTCGAGAACGTACCAGCTTCCATTCTTGCCCTGTACCAAGTCGATACCTGAGATGTGTGAGTAGATTCCTCCCGGCGGGGAAACACCGTCGCACTGGGCCATGTATCCGCTTCCCGAATATATGAACTCCTCCGCGACAACACCGTCAGCGATGATCTTCCTGTCCGAATATATGTCCCTGAGAAACTCATTGAGTGCCGTAACTCTTTGCTTCAATCCGCGCTCAAGGTAGGAAAATTCCTCATGGCCTATAACTCTCGGTATCACGTCAAACGGGAATAGCTGTTCATGAAATTCGCCGCCCTTGTAGATTCCGAATTTTACGCCGTAACGTGCAAGCTGTTCGTTCACACTGTCTGAATGTCGGCAAAGCTCTTCTTCTGTTACCTTCATCACAAAAACTCCCCTTCAACTTTTTCGAGAATATTATTCTTAAACATTAAATTTGTCAAATATTCTGCTTAAATTTTTATATATAGTGCATAATATGTAAAAATTATATGATTATAATTCAAAATATCTGTTCTATGCAAAAATTGATTTATAAATGAGGCAACATGTCAGCAATTTTTGAGACTTGACTTTGTGGTTTTAACGTGTAAAATTTCCGCAGCTAATTTCATACTTAGAAGGTGTGTTAATGAGCATAGGAAAAATTATTGAGAAAATATTTTCGAGGGCACAGGAGAAAACTACATTACCCGACAAATCAGAACGAAAGGACATCAGCATAATGAGCAACAACAAATACAAATTCGAGACAATTCAGCTCCACGCAGGTCAGGAAAGCGCAGACCCAACCACAGACTCGCGGGCAGTTCCAATTTACGCGACGACTTCATACGTCTTCAAGGATTCGGCAACAGCGGCGGGACGTTTCGCACTCACTGAGCCGGGAAACATTTACACGCGCCTCATGAATCCCACGAATGACGTTTTCGAGAAGCGCATCGCGGCACTGGAGTCAGGGGCAGCAGCACTTGCAACGTCGTCGGGATCATCGGCAATAGCCTACGCCGTCCAGAACATTGCGCCCGCCGGAAGTCATGTAGTATCGTCAACGAACCTTTACGGCGGAACGTTCAATCTTTTCTCAAACACTCTGCCGGAACAGGGAATCACTACGACTTTTGTTGACCCGTCAGAACCCTCGAACTTCGCAAAAGCCATCAAGCCTAACACGAAATTGCTCTATGCCGAGACGCTGGGCAATCCAAATTCTGACGTTATCGACATTGAGGCAGTCGCAAAAATCGCGCATGAGCATGGAATTCCGCTGGTGATCGACAACACTTTCGCAACGCCGTTTTTATGCAGGCCGATTGAGTACGGTGCTGATATTGTGGTTCACTCGGCGACGAAATTCATCGGAGGTCATGGAACGGTCATGGGCGGAGTTGTCGTTGACGGCGGTCATTTCGACTGGGCGAAGAATGACAAGTTTCCCGGACTCTCAAAGCCTAACCCGTCGTATCACGGCGTAGTATTCACTCAGGCTGTCGGAAATCTCGCGTACATCATCAAACTTCGCACAACATTGATGAGGGACTTGGGGGCGTGCTTGTCGCCGTTCAACTCGTTCTTGCTGTTACAGGGGCTTGAAACGCTGTCTCTGAGGGTTGAGAGGCATGTTGAAAACGCTCTGAAGGTCGTATCATTCCTGAAGGGGCATCATCAGGTCGAGCGCGTAAATCACCCGTCGCTTGAGACTGGTAGACAGAAAGAGCTTTACGAGAAGTATTATCCGAACGGCGGCGCGTCAATATTCACGTTCGACATAAAGGGCAACGCTGAGACCGCCAAGAAGTTCACGGAGAGCCTGGAACTCTTCTCACTCCTTGCAAATGTTGCTGACGTTAAATCGCTCGTCATTCACCCTGCATCTACGACACACTCACAGTTGAGCGAGGAAGAATTGCTGTCATGCGGTATACGTCCGACGACGATAAGGCTCTCGATAGGGACGGAACACATTGATGATATTCTCGCCGACTTGCAGAAGGGATTCGAGGCAGTGAAGTGATGAGATGCTGATTTCGACACGCGGAAGGTATGCGCTGAGATTTCTCATTGACCTTGCGGAGAACAAGAACGAGGGATTTATCACAACGCAGGAGCTTTCGGAGCGTCAGGAAGTCTCGAAGAAGTATGCCGAGCGTCTAATGGCCTCGTTGTCGCGGGGGAATTTCGTTGAGGCACAGCACGGGGTCGGAGGCGGCTACCGTATCGTTGTCAGGCCGGAAGAATGCAGAGTAAGCGATGTTCTTCTGGCTATGAACGAGGAGTTTGCGCCTGTAACGTGTACTGCTTGCGAGCCTAATGAATGTCCTAGAGCTAAGGATTGCCGTACCCGCCCGATGTGGGAGAAGCTCGGCGGAATAATACATGATTTCTTTGACGGTATAACTATTGCGGACTTAATGAAGTGAAACTCGATGCTCCCCTGATTTCGGTCGGGGGAGTTTTGTGTTATGATATGAAAAAAGAAAGGAGCGTGTGAACAATGGCTAGTAACGATGTTATCACTAAGGCGGATATTGAGGGGCTTAAGGTCTACATAGACGGCAGGATTAAGAGCGTTGAAGATAGAATTACGGGTGTTGAGAACAGGATTACAGGTGTAGAGTCTCGTCTTACCGAAGCAACCAGCGAGATCAAGACTGAGGTACGCGTGAATGCTGTGAAAATAGAGGAAGTCAAGAACTCTCTGAACTGGGATTTTGCTACACTTACCATAGTCGTAACTCTTGTCGGTTTCGTTATCACTCTTGCGCAGATGTTCCGTGAGATGTTCAGGGAAAAGCGAAGGGAAAGGAACGATGATGAGATTCGCCGTCTGATTCGTGAGGAGTTCGCAAAACTTAAAGAGGAATCATAGGGCAATAATCGCTCCCCTGATTCAGTCTCATGCCATAAAATTCAGAAACGCAATCAATGCCCCCAGCGACACCTCAATGTCAGCAATGTTAATCGTCAATGGAATGAACGGCATTGGAATCCAGTCAATCACATATCCCAGAATCAATTTCTCCGCGCAGTTCGACAAAGCACCACCGAGCATTATCGAGTAGCCTATACATTCTCCATTGTTGAGGTCGGCAAACGCAAACACCGCAAGCAACATAACGCACGCAAGAGCCGAAAGCCACGCCGAAAGCACCGGGTAATCCTGAAACGTACTGAATGCCATTCCATAGTTGAACACTAGGGCGTCAGGATCAGAAAGCCAGAGCCGCCCTATATGCTCAAGATCTATGCAGAGTGCCGCGATTATTACTGTCCGAAGCAAAATCTCTTTATCCCTTCAGCTACCCCGTCATTGTTGCAGTCCAGCGTAACATAGTCCGCAGCAGCCTTCACTTCGTCTACAGCATTCTCCATCGCAACGCCTGTTCCAGCAGCCTCAATCATCGTAATATCGTTGAGACCGTCTCCGAACGCTAGTGTCTCACTCATTGGAATCCCCAAGTATTCGGCGAGGAACTTCAAGCCTCCGCCCTTGTTGGCCTTAGTGTCGTTAATCTCGATGTTGTTCGGGACTGATGAGGTGAACAGCAATTTCGGGAACACATACGGAAGCGACTTCAGGAGATTTTCACGGAGAGCCCTGTCGAGCGTGTATATCTGCATCTTCTGGACACCACTGACATTACTCAGCGTACCATAAACATCGTCAACAGGAGACCTCATATCGCGCACGATTTTCGTCTGCCATTCAGCGACCATGACTTCGGAAAGTCTCTCATAATTATCGCGCCTCATGTAGCCTTTCCCGTCAGCAACGAAATCATAAATCACGCCCAAATCATCGAAGACATGGCACAATGTCTCAGCCCTCAATGTCGGTATCGTGAACTCTGCGATGACTTTCCCTGCCTTTACGTCGAATATTGCCGCGCCGTTCAGCGTCAGAGCGTAACGAACAAAGCTCAGTGCCTTGATGTTATCGGGGATCGCGTTCCAGAATCTTCCGGTTGACGGAACAATCTCAATCCCCATTCCCGCCGCGCGTTCAAGCGTCCTGAATGTCTCCGGCGTAACTTCCTTCTTGTCGTTGAAGAGTGTGCCGTCAAGGTCAAACGCAATTAGCCTCACTCCCATGCGTCAAGCCTCTCCTCAAAGAATTTCATCGTACGTTCAAACGGCTCAGAACTAGTCAAGTCAACCCCAGCCCTCCGAAGAATATTTAGGCTGTAATCGCTCCCTCCGCTCTTGAGGAATCTCAGGTAACGTTCGACTGCCTTGTCCTCGCCCGCAAGTATTGACGACGCAAAAGCATTGGCCGCCGTGAAGCCCGTAACATACTTGTAGACGTAGAACGCTGTGTAGAAGTGCGGTATCCTCGCCCATTCCGCGCAGAGTTCAGGGTCAATCACAAGCTCAGGGCCGTAGCATTGTGCGTTGAGCTTCTCCCACAACGATGAGAGATAATCGGGCGTTAATACTCCTCCTGACTCGGCGTATGAGTGAGTCTCGCGCTCAAATTCCGCGAACATTGCCTGACGGAAGAACGTCGTCCGCACCATGTCATAGTAGTAATTCAGGAGCCACTTTCGTTTTTCGGGACTTTCCGAGTTCTTGAGGAGGTATTCGAGGAGGAGGGCTTCGTTCGTCGTTGAGGCAACTTCTGCGAGCAATATCGTGTAATCAGCGTAGACTTGCGGCTGCGTCTTACGTGAGTAGTAGCTGTGCATACTGTGTCCCATCTCGTGAACGAGTGTGAAGACATCGTGAATCGTCCCGTCATAGTTGAGGAGGACGTAGGGCTGTGTTCCGTATGCTCCCCATGAGTACGCGCCCTTACGTTTCCCTTTGTTCTCGTAAATGTCGATCCATCGTTCGCTAATTCCGCGCTTGAAGTCCGAAAGATACTCATCGCCGAGCGGGGCAAGTGCTTTCACGGCAATTTCTACAGCTTCGGGGAAATCAATCCGGGCTTCGGGGTCTTCGGTCATTGGGGCGTTGAGGTCGTAGAAATGGAAATCGCTCAGTCCCGCAACCTTTTTCCTGAGAGCTACAAGCCTGTGCATCAAAGGCTCTGAGTATTCGCGGGCTGTATTGACGACGTGATCGTAGACGTCTTCGGGGACGTTTTCGGCGAATAGTGCCATATCGAGGGAGCTTCTGTATTTCCGCGCCTGTGAGTAGAATATATCGCCCTTCACCGAGCCTGAGTACATGGCCGCGATCGCGTTCTTGAATTTCGCGTACGTCCCGTAAATTCCCATGAAAGCATCATGACGCACCTGCCTGTTTCTGCTTCGGCTGAAACGGTACCATCTCTCCTCCGTAAGCTCTGACATATTACCGTCCTCGTCCTTAATGTCGGGGAACTTCATATCAGCGTCGGTCAGGAGTGTGAATGCGTTTTCGGGGACTGCGCGAATCTCTCCGGCTTTTGCGAGCAAAACTTCCTGTTCGTGCGGGAGAATATGCTCACGCTCTCGGAGTAATTTCCGGAAGAAGAACTCATATCGTGTCAGCTCATGCTCATTCTTAATACAGTCGTTGATGTATTCGTGAGGCAACGCGAGAATTTCCGGCTCAAAGAAAGCTACGGCAGCGGAGTATTTCACCATTAAGCTCTCTGCGAGTCCGGCAAGTTCCATTGTTTTTGTCTCGCGGAGGTCTTCGTGGCTCTTCATGTTTGCAAAGACGTAAAGCTTCTCAAGCTCAAGCGAAACCGCTTCATCATCTTTTATGAAACTCAGCAATACTCCTGAGCCTTCGCCAAGTCTTCCCTCGTAGCTTCTGAGAGCGTCAATCTTCGCGGCTGTCTGGTCAAAAGACTTCTGCCAATCGTCAAACGTCGGATATATTGCCTCCAAGTTCCAGCGGAATTTTTCGGGAATGTCTTTCCTTTCGGGTACTTCGTTTGTATTTGTCATTACTTGTCCTCTGCTTGCAGTTAAAAACGTTATAATATTAGAGCATGAAAAAATCATTTTGTAAAGGAGAAGCAGTGCTTTTCCCAATCTGTTAAGGAGGATTGAACCATGAGAAAGGTATTCTTGTTGACGCTAGTGTTATTGCTATCTTTGAGCGCGCAAAGTTTTTCTGAGGGCGTGAAAGTCGTTGATGATGACGGAAAGACCCTCTTCACTGTTGACGTTAATATCCGCGACAAACAGGGCCGAACTCTCCTGATGCTCGCGGCCGGAACATCAAAGAACCCGGAGCAGGTCAAATACCTTCTCGATGCGGGCGCAGAAGTTAACGCAAAAGACCCCAACGGCGGAACAGCAATATTTTTCGCGGCATTCAACAATACTAACCCCGAAATCATCAAGCTGCTTATCTCAGCAAGCGCAGATCTCTCCGTTCGCTTGCCCAACGGAGTAACTCCTCTAATCGCTGCAGCAATGAGCAACCCTAACCCTGAAGTCATCACGGCTCTCGTCAAGGGCGGAGCTGACATAAACGCTGAGGACAACAAGGGGCGTTCACCACTCATAGCCTCAGCAATGTTCAACCCAAATCATGACGTTATGAGGGCGGTAATAGCCTCTGGTTCTGACGTTAATGGCAGAAACAAGAACAACCTCACTCCTCTCATGATCCTTTCGTCGAACAAGGCAAGCCCTGACGCTCTGAGGATACTTCTTGACGCTTCACCTGACATCAACGCGAAGGACAAGCATGACTGGACGGCTTTGACATTTGCGGTTACCGGCGAGAAAATTTCGCGCGAGAACGTGAGGCTTCTACTTGAGGCGGGAGCTGACCCTAATGTCCCGGACGATGATGACGCTACGCCATTGATGTGGCTTTTCATGCATAAGCCAGATTCTGAGACTGTGAAGCTCCTAATCTCACACGGAGCTGACGTGAATGCTATGACCAATGCTCTTTGGACCGCATTGACTTTCGCAATCATGAATGACGCAAGCCCGGAAGCTGTGAAAGTTCTCATTGATGCGGGAGCTGATACGGAAATCAGGGACAAATTCGGCAAGACTATCCGAGATTATGCGAAGGAAAGCAAGAATCCTGAGATCAGGAAAATTTTTCTCAGCACTAAATGAATCGTGAAGAATTAGGAGGAGTGAAGCCATAGACAGCGCAAACACATCAAATGACGTAAAGAGGGGAGCGAAGAATACGGTATTTCTTGACTTATTCAGCATCCCCAAATATCAGCTCCAGATGGTTAAGGCTCTTCACCCGGAAATGACCGGCCTTAAGGAGGAGGACATAAAACTCGTTACACTTAACGCCGTTATCATCAATGGGCAGTATAATGATTTAGCCTTGCTGGTGGAGGACAAGCTGATAATCTTCGTTGAAGCACAGTCAACCTGGAGCATAAATGTGCTCGTGAGGATATTGCTCTATCTCTCTGCCACTTATCATGACTATATAATCGAGAATGAGTTGAACGTATACGGCTCAAAGAAGATGAATATCCCTGAGCCGGAATTTTACGTAGTATACACAGGAAACCGGAGAATTGAGAAGGATATAATCTCATTGAGGCAGGATTTCTGGCACAATCCTGATGCTAAACTTGAGCTTATTGTGAGGGTCATAAATTCAGAGAACAAAAATGACATCATAGGACAGTATATAATCTTTACGCATGTTCTTGACGAGCAGATAAAGATTCATGGCCGCACGAAAGAGGCCGCAGAGAACACGATAAGCATATGCTAGGATGACGGGGTGCTGAAGGAATATCTCGAAGGTCTGAAAAAGGAGGTAGTAAGCACAATGATGTTACTGTTTGACCAGGATTATGCCACAGCGATGTATGGCAAAGAACAGAAAATGGAAGGCGAAAGGATAGGCGAAAAGAAAGGTGCGATCGAGACCACAGTCAGAATGTGCAGGAGATTCGGAACTACTATCGAGGAGGCTGTCAATATGCTTATTGAAGATTTCGGCCTCACTTCGGAAAAAGCCACAAAGTATGTCAATAATCTCTGGAAAAGCTGAATTTTCACACAGACTGGAGGAAGCGACCTCTACGACACAATCAACGGGGATGCTGAAAGAATATCTCGAAGGTCTGAAAAAGGAGGTAATAAGCACAATGATGTTGCTGTTTGACCAAGATTATGCCACAGCGATGTATGGCAAAGAACAGGAAAAAATAGGTGAAAAGAGAGGCAAAAAGATAGGCAAAAGGATAGGCGCAATCGAGACCACAGTGAAAATGTGCAAGAGATTTGGATCTACTATCGAGGAGGCTGTAAATATGCTTATTGAAGATTTCGGCCTGACTTCGGAAAAAGCCACAAAGTATGTCAATAATCTCTGGAAAAACTGAAATTTCACACAGACGGGAGGAATCAACCATCTATAACACAATGAAAATCAACGGAGGAATACCCCTCAGCGGTACGGTCAAGACTCAGGGCGCAAAGAATGCCGCTCTCCCTGTCATGGCCGTTTGCCTCTTGCTCAGGGGCGAAACACTCACCCTCGATAACGTACCTGACCTCTACGACATCAACACCATGATTGAGACGCTCGAATCACTAGGCGTTACCGTTGAAGTCAAGCGCGACGAAAATTCATCGCAGGTCATTTTCCACACGCCCGAAGAATTGAAGTGGGAAGTCTCAGAGACTTTAGCCCGGAAAATGCGCGCATCTTCCCTCGTCTTAGGGCCTCTCCTTGCTAATTGCGGAAAAGTCTCGCTGCCTTTGCCCGGAGGCTGTTCAATCGGTAGCCGTCCCATTGATCTGCACCTCAAAGGTCTCAAGCAAATGGGCGCGGAAATTGAGATTCAGAACGGAGTCGTACATGCAAGCGTCAAAGGAAAGCTCAGAGGCCGCAGAATATACCTCGATTTCCCGTCAGTAGGTGCAACTGAGAACCTCATGATGGCAGCGTCTCTCGCTCAAGGTGAGACGATAATCGAGAACGTTGCGCGCGAACCCGAAATTGACAACCTTGCGGCGGTCTTGCGCTGCGTCGGCGTTACCGTTGAGACTGAGGGCGCGGGAGGCGTTAGAATCATCGGCATCGACAAGGCTCATTCAGGCCGCGAGCGTGTAATCCCTGACCGCATAGAGGCATCAACATACATTCTCGCGGGCGTAATGACTAACGGGCACATTAAGGTCGAAGATTTAGTGCCCTCACACATTGACGCTATACTCGCAAAACTTGAGGAGGCAGGCGCGAAGTTCTCTGTCAAAAAGAACTCCGTCGAAATTTTCCCCTCAAAGAAACGTCTTCACCCAGTCTCCGTAAAGACACTCCCTTATCCGGGCTTCCCGACAGACTCACAGCCTCAGATGGCAGCAGCTCTGTCATTGGCGAGAGGGGTCAGCACGATTGAGGAGAGCGTTTTTCAGGCGAGATTCCTTTACGCTCAGGAACTAAACCGAATGGGGGCCGACATTCAGATTTCGAGGGACGTTGCAATAATTCGCGGTGTCGAGGGATTGCAGGGCGCGGGCGTTAAGGCTACCGACTTGAGGGCGGGCGCGGCTCTGATTATAGCGGGGCTTTCCGCGAAGGGCGAGACAAGAGTCGATGACATGATTCACGTTTGGCGAGGTTATGAGGCCATCGACAAGAAATTACGGGGGCTTGGCGCGAGGGTTGAGCTTATCTGACATCGAGGTTACAGCTTTCATAGGGCCTGCAGGCACTGGAAAGAGCCACAGAGCTACAATGATTTCGCGTCAAAACGGGATTGACGTTATAATTGATGACGGTCTCGTAATTTCGCGCGGAAGAATTTTAGCCGGAAGGAGCGCAAAGTCGGAGGTCAACAGGTTACGTGCAATCAAACGCGCAATCTTTGAGTACCCCGAACACAGGGACGAAGTAGCAAATTATCTCGCTAAGAATCCTCCGTCAAAGCTGATGATACTCGCAACATCATCAGGCATGATTGACAAGATTACGGCGCGTCTCGGCCTCAATCACCCAGTAAGGACGATAAATATCACCGAAGTCTCAACACCTGAAGAAATCGAGGCAGCGTTACGTGAGCGAAAGGAGAAGAAGCAGCATGTAGTCCCCGTAGCGAAAGCTCAGATTCAGCACAACTTCGCTGGAAAATTGGTGAGCCAGATCCGCGGGTTCTTCAAGGGAAAGAGCAAGGACGAGAACAGCAACACGATCGTAAAACCTTTATTCAGCTTCAACGGTCGTGTTACGATAGGTGCCGACGCGATACTCGAAATGTGCCGGAAACTCCTCGAACTCAGGAATCATGTCAGGAAGATTCGCAGCATTGACATTGAAACGGACGAGGACAGGCTTTCGGTGAGCGTTGAAATCGACCTTAACCTTTCAGGACACAGCGCGCTCTCGATCGCGAGGACTTTACAGCGTAAAATTAGAATGGGACTTAGCTATTTCACAGGAATGGATATTAGGCAGGTCAATATTAGAGTGAACGAGATATTTTTATGAGCATGGACATTAGTGTGGCTTGGAACGAACTCAAGAAAAAAGTTTCGGAGTGCCAGAAATGCGGGCTTTGCAAAACTCGCAATAACACGGTATTCGGTGAGGGGCCGGAAGTGAATTGCAAGGTCGTTATTGTCGGCGAAGGGCCGGGAGCTGATGAGGACGCTTCAGGGAGGCCGTTTGTCGGAAAGGCAGGGCAGCTTCTCACGAACATTCTCGAAAACGGCGGCAACATTCCGCGAAACAGTCTATATATAACTAACATCGTGAAGTGCCGTCCGCCCGAAAACAGAAATCCAACGCGCGATGAAGCTCAGTCTTGCAGCGAGTATTTGGAGGCGCAGTTATTGCTTCTTCACCCTGAAATCGTGGTAACTCTGGGGAATGTTCCGACACAGTTCCTGCTTAAGACGACTCAGGGAATAACGGGCTTGCGTGGTCAGTGGATCGACTGGCGGGGGATAAAGATGTTTCCGATGTTTCACCCTAGCTATCTTCTGAGGAACGAATCACGCGCTGTAGGAAGCCCTAAATATCTAACATGGCAGGACGTAAAATCTCTCAAAGAAAAAATAGATACATTACAACAAGGGAGCTGAAATAAAATGTCAGACAAAAAAATTCCGCGACATCTAGCAATAATTCTTGACGGCAACGGCCGCTGGGCAAAAAGCAGAAACCTTCCCCGACTAATGGGACACAGAGCCGGCCTCAGGAAACTCGAAGACATGGTGAGGCTCGTTAAGCGCGAGGGCATTAGGTACTTCTCGGTCTACGCATTCTCAACCGAAAACTGGAACCGCCCAATCATGGAAGTAACGGGACTAATGAGGCTTTTCGGTTACTACCTAAGGCGAAAAGTCGACGAACTCAAAGAACTCGGAACTAGGATACGTTTCTGCGGAAGAAAGGACAGAATCCCAGAAGAACTGCTCAAGCAAATGCAATGGGCTGAAGATTACACGAAGGACGAGAATGCAGTCGACTTCATAGTCTGCTTGAATTACGGCGGGCGTGCTGAGATCATTGACGCTGTGAACTCGCTAATCTCTTCAGGCGCAAAATCCCCGGTAACAGAAGAAGACCTCAGAAAGCATTTCTACCTTCCCGATGTTCCAGACCCTGATCTGATCGTCCGAACAAGCGGGGAATTGAGGCTGAGTAACTTCTGGCTCTGGGAAAGCGCGTACAGTGAGTATTATTTCACGAATATACACTGGCCGGACTTCGGCGAGGAAGAACTCCACAAGGCACTCGACAGCTATGCGGGAAGGGAGCGACGTTATGGCGGGCTTAAAAGCTGACAACGAACTAAGGCTCCGTACCCTCAGCAGCGTCGGAATAGTCGTCTTGATCCTATGGGGGATCAACACGGGCGGTATTGTTTGGACGCTGATTGCAGGGGTAATCGCGCTCTCATCGCTCGGTGAATATTACAGGCTCGTCAGCAAGATCAGAGGGTCAAGACTTTCGCCGGGCATGGGGTACATATTCTCGCTGATATTCCTGATCGCGGCAATGCGTGAGAAGCCACAGCCCATTGTCTTGGGAATGATACTTGCACTTTGCGTCTGTGCTGTAATGACCGTCGAGATATTCAAGCGTCAAATGACACGCGGAACAAGCCACGCTGTCATGAACTCAGGGGCTGTGATTTCGGGCGTACTGTATATCACTGTGCCTTGGACTTGCATGGTCATGCTTCGTGATTACGCTTTCGGGAGACAGGTACTCGATACACTTTTTTTCTGCACATGGGGCTGTGATGTCGGAGCGTACATAGGCGGAAAGATGTTCGGGTCAACAAAATTATGTGAATACGTCAGTCCGGGCAAAACAGTTCAGGGATTCATCGCCGGAATAATCGGAAGCCTTCTCGCAAACGCAGGGGCAATATACTTCTTCAGCCTCCCGACATATCCGTTGATACTGATCGGCTTCATATGCGGGATTTTCGGACAGGTTGGAGACTTAGCGGAGTCGCTGATAAAGCGTGAGGCAGACGTAAAAGATTCTGGGCGACTGATTCCGGGACACGGCGGAATGCTTGACCGCTTCGACAGCATACTGTTTAACGGACTTCTGACATATCTCGTATTGAGGGTGATATTGTGATGAATGTGGGCGTTATCGGCGCGACCGGGAGCGTTGGAAGCTCGGTAATGGCCGTCTGTGAAGCATGGCCGGACAAGATTTCGGTTAAGGCTCTCGCGGCAAATAAACGTTCCGAGAAATTAGCGGGGCTTGCGGAAAAATTCAAGGTCAGCAAAATTTATCCTTATGAGGAGACGGGCGATGATGGACTTGAAGCTATTGCGCTTGACCCCGAGATTGAGCACG
The DNA here is from genome assembly GCA_937915755.1 of uncultured Fretibacterium sp. GTDB lineage: Bacteria > Synergistota > Synergistia > Synergistales > Aminobacteriaceae > JAFUXM01. The sequence continues at coordinate 19,036 of CALGGR010000178.1, forward strand.
TAGTTTTCGCGTCATCAGGAACGGCAGCGATTAAAGCGTTGTGTTCGGCACTGAAGGCAGGGAAGACAGTATCACTCGCCAACAAAGAGAGCATAGTCGTCGCGGGAAAATGGGTGATGCCGCTGGTGAAATTCTCCGACCAGTTGAGGCCGTTGGACAGCGAGCATAACGCGATATGGCAATGCTTACACGGCGAGGATAAATCGTTCGTCCGGAAAATTTACTTGACTGCATCGGGCGGGCCTTTCAGGAATCTTCCCTCAGAGGAATTGAGGAAGGTTACGCCTGAGATGGCACTTCATCACCCAGTTTGGGACATGGGCGCGAAAATCACGATCGACAGCGCAACTCTCATGAACAAGGGTATTGAGCTGATCGAGGCGATGTATCTTTTCGGGCTTGAGGAGTCAAAGGTTGACGCGCTGATTTCGCCCGGCTCATTCGTTCATGGGCTGGTGGAATTTGAGGACGGTAGCGTGAAGATGCTTGCCGCTGAACCTGACATGAAACTTCCTGCGGCTTCGTGCCTTTTCTGGCCTGAGAGGTTCTTCCCCTGCGATGAGTTCAAACGTCCGGCTTTCAGTGTCCATGATGTGAGGTTTGAGGTTCCTGACGCTGCGAGGTTTCCGGCCATGAGAATCGCACGCGAGGTAATGAAATTGAAGGGCGGGTATCCTGCTGTACTTGTTGGGGCTGACGAGGTGGCTGTGAGTTTATTCCTTGAGGGGAGAATCGGATTCACGGAGATTGCCGGACTTGTTGATGAAGTACTGGGGTCAAAGAGTTGGCCTGAACCTTTGAGCCTCGATGAAGGGATTGCGCTTGTTGACGAGGGCAGGAGGGAAGCGTTGAGGCTGGCGGGGAAGTTTTCAGCGTAACATTCCCCGAAGTTTCACGGCTTTTTCCTTCAGTTCATCAAGGCCGTAACGTTTTCCCCATTTCGTAATGACATCAATCTTGCTCTCGGCGTTCCTGAATGAAGGGTGATTCTTCCCCGCTCCTTTCGGGATTAGCTTCAGACTCCCTTCAGCCATGTCCGAAATCAACGCGCAAAGCTGTGCTGTAACATCTTCCCTTCCGTCCATTCCAACAGCTAAAATCTGCGGCACAAATCCCAGCGTCGAGACAGTGTACCAGTTCCCCGAAAAAGTTTTCTTGCGACTCAACGGCAGAACCGCAGGAGTGTTCAGCTTGTTCGTGAAATACGCAATTACTAAATTCCGCGAAGGGTCAGCCATAATCATCGTCCCAGTGAAGCCTTGATGTCCGAAAGTCCAAGAAGCTGACTGCGTTCCGAAGTAATACGCCCTCGCATCATCGCCTTCACGCCACCAGCCCAGCCCCCATTGCCCCGAAGACTTGTCCTGCGTCGATGTGAATGTGTCGATCACGTTGCGCGAGAAGAATTTATGTCCGTCGTAACCTCCCGTAAGCATTGCCGAAAGAAGAACAGCAGCGTCCTCAACGTTCGAGAAAAGCCCGGCATGTCCAGAAATTCCAGCCATTGAGTGATAGGCCTTCTCGTCGTGAACCTCACCCCTCAGAACATAATCTCGAAGCCCCGAATATTTCACCCTTGTTCCGCGAGTTGTAGTGTTACCGTCAATCTGAGTCGCCGCGCAGTCATCAGGGGAAAATCCGTTCTTCAATGGATTATACGTCATGTGAGAAAGTCCCATAGGCTTCCAGAAATTTTCACGGAGATATTCATCGAGTCGCTTCCCCGAAATTTTCTCAACGACAAAGCACATCAGCATGTAGTCAATATCTGAGTATGCTATCTTAGTTCGAGGCTTATACGCGAGCGGTGTATGAAGTATCGCACGGAACGTCTTTGCGCGGGTTTCCTCGCTTCCGTCAATACCAGTGTAGAACGGATTGATTGCGCCGTCTTTGTGCTGGAATGTTGAGAGGTCATAATTCTTGTCGTGGTAGTGAATTTCAGGGGAGTATCCTGCTCTGTGGCACATTACGTCACGGATTGTTACTGTCGACTTCCATTCACGCATCGTCTTCGCGCTGGCATTGCTGTAAGGAGCTTTCGCGCTATCCAAGTATTCACGGCCAAGAACGTCCACGATTTTTGCGTCAACATCAATTTTCCCGTCCGTCATGAGTTTCTGAACTGCGTAATTCACAGACAACACTTTCGTTACTGAGGCTAGGTCATAGAGAGTATTGCGCGTAACTTTCGGGCTGTCTGGGTTCGAGGTGTCAGTTCTTCCCCACGCGTTAGAGTAGACGAGCCTTCCGTTGCGGATTATGGCGAGCTGTGCGCTTGAGAAACCGTGCGCTATGTCTGACGATATTATGTCCTCTATGAGTTCGAGTGATTCGGGGCGTATTCCCCCATCTTCGGGGCTTCCTGAGATTACAACAGGGTAAGGAATGAAGACCTCGACATTTCCGCGTGGCTCAATGTTCGACACCTGAAGCGTGTTTATGCCGTCGACAGTTGCGCCCGAAATATCACACTCACTCGATGATGTGTCGATGCTCTTGTTGTTGACGAACGCCCGGAATGACTTTACACCGCCGGAAGTCTTGAAGTATATTTTCCCTTGACCGTGCCAGAAATTGAAGCTGACCATGCTGTTCATTGCTAGTGTGTCATCAGTGTAGCCCTTCCAGTCCGGGAATGAGACATGTTTCTGCCAAGTGCCTCCTTCTGCCGACGTTAGAATGCAGATTGACATCATCAAAGCTAAAATTATCCTGCGCATTTCCCCATCTCCTTAACCGAGCAATATCCTCGCGTGTTCCTGAGCCTCCGACATATCCGGCGAACCCGACAGCATTCTCGCAATCTCCCTTACCCTCTCCTCGCCCGTTATATTCTTCATGGCCGACTCCCCGTCAGCACGCTGTATCAATATATGCGAGTCCCCTAGTGCCGCAATGCTCGCCTCGTGCGTAACAAGGATAACCTGACATTTCCGCGATAGCTTCTTAAGCTGAAGACCCGACAATACCGCTGCCATTCCTCCAAGCCCCGCTTCAACCTCGTCGAATATTATCGTCGGCGGCAACCACTCATCAGGCAGCGACAGTTGCAACGCCAGCAATAACCGGCTAAGTTCACCGCCCGATGCGATTTTTCCGACCGCACCGCTTCGAGTCCCGTCAGTCAGCAGAAATTCAACATCGTCCGCACCATCACGGCGCAATTTCTGCAATCCAGTAAAATTTATCCCGAAAGTTATTCCAGACATCGCAAGCTCAGAGAGTATCGCGTTCACACGCCCGGACAGCTTTTCACCCGCCTCATGACGCGAACGCCGTATCTCCATCGCAAGAGCATTAGCCCGCTTCTTCTCATCAAGTGAACGCGCCGACAATTCCTCAAGCTCGTGATAACTCTTTTCAAGCCATTCAAGATTCGTGTATATCTCGTCGCAGTACGTCAGCAATTCCCGCTCGTCCGGAATGTTGCAGAGACGTTTCAACCGCCTCAACGCTCCAAGCCTCGCCTCTGTTTCATCTTTCAAAGCAGCATCGTCCGAATCGTTCCCAATCTCGCCGGAAAGTCCCTTCACTGAATCGCGCATTACAACGAAAAGTTGACGGACTTCATCGGCCTCATCTTCGCCCATGAAATCATAGAGTGCCTCGAAGCATGACTCAGCGTTACCGATCAGGCCGTTCTCAGAAAGTCCGCCCGTAAGCAAATTCAAACTTTCACGCGCACGTTCCCTCATCGAGATTCTGTGAGTTACGTCTGACAAAGCAGTCTCAAGTCTCATCTCTAATCCCGCTTCAGGCCGGGCGATTTTAACGAGGTCAAAAATTTCGCGGGCATTCGCATATTTGCGCTCTATCTCGGAACGTCGCTTCTTTATTGCACGAAGTTCACGGCTGCTCGCGCTCGCTTTGTCGAAAATTTCACGGAAAGAATCAAACACTTCACCCCTCACTCTTGCGGGCAAGCATGTATCTATCATTGCCAACTGCTGAGAAGGTTCCAAGAGTTCCATTTGGGCAAATTGACTCTGTATCCTCACGAGGGAATTTACACGTTCAGCGCACTCAGTGAGGCCGACATTAACACCGTCAATCTTTGCACGTGAACGCCCAGTACTCAGTATCTCGCGCGTTATCGTTGAATTGCTGAATACCGCCTCGACGTTTCCAGCCTTCTCGCCCGCACGTATGAACTTAACGCCTCCCCTGCTCCCCGTGAGAAGTTCAAGCGAACGCACAACGCTGGATTTCCCCGCACCGCTCTCGCCCGTAATCACGTTAAGGCCCGAAGTGAATGAAAGTTCGGCCTCACGTATTCCGCCTATGTTGTGAATCTTTACTCGCTCTATCACTATCTGAACGCCTGTCCCCAGCCAAGTTTTTCACGCACTATGTCAAGAAAATTCCGTCCCGGAAGGTTTACCGTCCGAATCTTCTTCGAGCGCGACAACCTCACATCTATCCTGTCGCCCGGAAGAACCTCATACGCGAGCTGACCGTCCTGCGTCAACGTTATGTCCCTCGATGCTCCTTTGGGTATCAGCGATATACAGTCATCTTCAGCGGCTATTAACGGGCGTGAGTAAAGCGTGTGAGCGCAAAGGGGTGCGAGTATCATTGCGTTCATGTGTGGCGGGATTATAGGGCCTCCTGCTGAGAGTGCGTATGCTGTTGAGCCTGTCGCGGTTGAAACTATCGCTCCGTCAGCAGGCATCTCGCAGAAGAAATTGCTGTTGAAAAGTATCTCTACTCGCAGGAGACGGGCTATTGCGTTCGTGGTTAGGACTATGTCGTTGAGGGCGTATATCTTGTGTAAAAGCGAGTCGTCATGATAGAGGCCGCACTTAAGAACACGGCGTTCCAAGACCTCGAAGTTGTCATTGAGGATATTTCCCATATCATGCTCGAAGTCATCGGGTCGGCTTGAGGCTAGAAATCCCAAATGACCCATGTTTATCCCGTGAAGAATTATGTCCGTACCCATTATATACCTTGCAGCGCGAAGAAATGTTCCGTCCCCGCCGATTACTATTGCGAGTTTCACGGTTCTAAGCCATTGCTCATCGTCGAGGCCCGCCGTAGTTAGTGCGCTTGCCTCATGATGTGGCAGCAAGAACGGGCAGCCGTTATCCTTTCCCCACTGTAATAACTTTCCGGCCATGCTCACGGCTTCGGGCTTTCGTAAGTTCACTATCATTCCGATATTTTCCACGATATTGTCTCCTGTCTACCTGAACAGCGAACTATTATATCTCAAACTCACGGTACAACATGCTCGCTTGAATGCCCGTGTTGTTCTGGTACTTCCCGGACTTGTAGCTCTCGTACGGCTCGCTTATAGTGTGATAGTATATTTGTGCTATCTGTACGCCCGCGTAAATCCTCACAGGCTGAACGCAGAACAACTCGAGCGTCCAATACCCCGCGAATCCAACATCACCGAACCCCGCCGTAACATGTATACATATCCCCAGCCTTCCGATTGATGAGCGTCCTTCAAGCATCGGAATGTAGCCCTCCGTCCGAGTGTACTCAGCTGTGCGGCCAAGATACAATTTTCCCGGCCTCAATACGAATCCTTCAGGGGGGATTGAGATTTTTGCTGACGGGTTATCATGGCGCATGTCAAGCGTCTCACATGTGTAAACCAAAAGCTCATCGTGAAGCGACAAGTTATAGCTGTTGGGGTTAAGGCGCGATTCGTCGAACGGTTCGATTATTATTTCATGGCCGATGTGTTTCTTTATTTCTAGTCCTGAAAGTATCATCAAAATTCCTCCTTGTTATTACACTGATATAATATACGAAATTCACGTGAAAGGCATTTTCTCTTAATGAAAAATTCTCTCAGCATCAGAGATGTTAAGCAGCTTCCGAAAAACTCAGGCTTCACCGTCATGGGCGTGGTATCTAAGTTCACGCGACGAAAAGACCGCAACGATAATCCCTTCTGGGAAATGACTGTCAGCGACTCTTCCGGCGACATTGACGGCAAAATCTGGCAGGCTACATCGTGGCGTAACACTCAGGGCGGCGACAACTTCCCCATTGACCCCGACAACTGCGGCTTGCGCTTCGAGGGATCGTCCGTGAAAATCGACGGCATAATCGCAGAGTTCAGGGAGCAGATTCAGTACAACTTCAACGAGGTTTGCTACCTTGACCAGACTGACTATCCTCCGAGAATGTTTGCTCGTCATTCACCCGTCAAGTCAGAAATATTAGAGGAGATGTTCATCAATCTCATTGCCGAAATTTCTCACAGTAAGCTCCGTGATTTCGTTGACGCTGTATTCTTCAGGCATGGACTCTGGGAGAAGTTCAGAGTCTGGCCGGCAGCCGTAACTCTTCATCATGCCTATACGGGCGGGCTTCTCGAACATTCAGTGTCAGTGGCAATCGGTGCGCGGGACATGGCTCGTCATTACGCGGACTTCAAGATCCCAGTCAACATTGACCTCGTAATCGCGGGAGCATTGCTTCACGACATCGGAAAGCTCGAAGCATACAGTGCAAATCCTGCGCCTCAGGTTACAATTCCGGGAAGCGCAATCGAACACATCACGCTCGGTTACGCGACGTTCAAGAAGTTTGCGGAGGCCGAGAATTTGGACAGGGACATCACCACAGCACTCGGTCATATACTCGTAAGCCATCACGGAATGCGAGAGTACGGTTCGCCGGTTACACCAATAACTCCCGAAGCGTTCATCGTGAGTGCAGCCGATGATGTTGACTTCAAGCTCTCATACTGGAAATCTCAGATTGACGCGCTAAATAACGACACAGATGTTACTGATTACCTTCCCGCTATTGACCGTAGATTGTGGCGGGGGATTAAGATGTCATGAGCTACACCCTTAATGTCTCAAATGATGATGACGGGCGGAGATTAGACCGATTTTTGAGGACAACCTTCAAGAACGTAACGCTCGGCGAGATCATGAAGTCAATCCGGAAGGGCGAGGTCAGGATTAACGGAACTAGAGTCAGGGACGGAAGCACTCATATTTCGGCAGGCGATGAACTCACAGTGAAGTGGGAGAAGGGTGAGGTTGTAATCCCGAAATCCGCAGGCTTGGGGAAAATCAAAGTAATCCATCATGGCCGTAACGTTATGATAGTCAACAAGCCCTCAGGGATTCTCGTTCAGCCCGACGAACCTAACGGAGACAGCGTAATCACACGGATATGGAGCTTCTTGGGGACAAGGACTCCTGCTGCTGTTCACCGACTCGACAGAAACACTACGGGAGTGTTGGCTGTTGCTCTTCACGGCGACGCTTTGAGGGCATTGGAAGCTCTCTTCAAGGCCAGAAGGGTCAGGAAGATCTACATGGCCGTGCTTGTGGGGAAGATTCAGGACGAAATTACGGTTGATGCTCCGTTGCTTAAGGACGCTGATAATAACACCGTGAAGGTCTCACCCGACGGAATGAGGGCAGTGTCGAAAATCACATGTCTAGCCTCAGACGGTGAGTACTCGCTTGCAAGGATTGAATTGTTGACGGGAAGGACTCATCAGGCGCGAGTTCATTCGGCACACATTGGACACCCTATTCTTGGCGACAGGAAATACGGCGACTTTAACGCTAACAGAGCCATGAAATCCATAACACGCCCATTACTCCACGCATATGAGTTGGGATTTCCAGATGACATTGACGATTCATTGGAGGAAATTTCAGGGAAGAATTTTGTCGCTGAACTCCCCGATGACATGAAGGATTTCACCGAGAAACGTTTCAACATCAAAAAGTAGAGGGGAAATTTATCTCTCCCCTCACAAATCCTATTCGTCCTCTTCAGGGCAAGGAACACGATACGCCACAGCCGTAAGCACAGGAATAACCAGCAGCATAAGCACCGTACTCACCGTAAGCCCCGCCATGATCGTAACCGCCATAGGCCCGAACATTACGTCCCATATCAGCGGAATCATTCCGAGAACCGTCGTTAATGCCGACATCGCTACTGGCCTTAGCCTCGATATTCCGTCCTCAACGATTGCCTCGTATTTGTCCCTTCCAGCCGCAAAATCCGCGCTCACTTGGTCAAGCAAGACGATCGAGTTCTTCGCAAGCATTCCCACAAGCGAGAGCAGTCCCACGATTGCAAGAAAGCTAACGTCCATTCCCGCACCCCATACCCCCATAACAACGCCTATCAGTATCAGCGGCAATGACACGAAGATTATGATTGTCTGACGGAATCCGTTGAAGAGGAATATCATGATGAGGAACATTATCAGCACCGCCGGCGGAAACGCTACAGCCATTCCAGCCATCGACTCGTCCGAGAGTTCCATCTGTCCGCCAAATTCCAGCGTGTAACCAAGCGGAAGAGGTATCGCCTCGATTTTCGGCCTTATCCTCGCAAGCATTTCGTCAGCGTTAGTGCCTAGCTTGATTTCACTCATGGCTGTCATCATTCTGCTTCTGTCGCGGTGAATGATTATGTCGTCCTCGAAAGCAGTCTCCAAATTCGTGAAGACCGTACCGAGCGGGACAGCCTTGTTCACAGTCGGAGACCAAACAGGTAGCGAGCTTAGAAGGGCGATGTTGTTGCGTTCCTCAGGCGTTAAGGCCGCGTATATGGCGAGTGATTTATCACCGTCCCTGAATGAGCCGATTGTTGTACCCGTCGTTGCTGTCTGAATTGCCATGTTGATTAGAGGGCGCGATAATCCCAAATTCTGCATCTGGTCTTTGAGGATTACGGGGCGTATAACCTCGACTTTCTCCCTCCAGTCCGTTCGGAGGAATTGCGATGATGGGTCTCTCTCCATGATTTCGAGTGCTTTCTTCGTGAGACCACGCAAAATTTCGGGGTCATTGCCGTAGAACCTCGCGCCAATCTTCTCGCTCATTCCGCTTCCACGCGCAAAGAGTTTGCATTGTCCGTCAACTTCCGGCATATTCTCCTCGATGTATTTCTGCGTCTTGAGAATCATGTTGCGTGAGTCTTTTGCGTCCTTCATCTCGACCATTAGCTGAGAGAATGCAGTATTGCTCTCAGGCGGGGAGTACGTCAGCATGAATCTCAATCCGCCTCCGCCGATGAACTGAGTAACATTCTTCACTTCGGGCTGTGAGCTGAGATAGTCAGCAAGCTCCTGCGTAACCTTCTCTTGACCCGCAAGCGATGTACCCTGCTGGCTCCACAATTCGACGTTGTAATAAACGGTCTCAGCGTCAGGGAAGAATGATGTTGCCATCTGCGAGAATATTATCATCGAGGCCGCGAACATTCCCACAGTGATTATGATCGTGAGCATCCTGTGCCGTAAGCAGCCCTCAAGAATTGCCCTGTACATTCGGAAAAGAAATCTGTCGTAGGGGTCTCCTTCCTGCTTTGAGGGCTTAAGCATGACTTTGCCCAGCGCGGGGGCGGCAACGAGTGCGGCAAACCAACTCAGCATCATTGAGATTGCGACGACCTGAAACATCGAGCTGAGAAATTCGCCGGCCTGTGCTTTCGACAGTCCTATGGGCGCAAAGGCCATGACAGCAATGAAAGTCCCGCCAAGCATCGCCCATATTGAGCCGTTCACAGATTCAGAAGCAGCGTCCTCAATCGACATTCCGCGCTCGGTGCCAACGAGCATACCCTCAGCGACTACGATTCCGTTGTCGACGAGCGAACCAAGCGCGATAATCAGTGCCGCAAGCGAGACAATCTGCAAGGTTATCCCCGTGTTGTTCATGATGATGAATGTCCCCGCCACCGTAATCAGCAATACGAGACCGATAATCAGCCCTGAACGAAGCCCCATGAATATCAGGAGTACGCCGACGACGATTGCAAGGCTCTCGATGAGGTTGACGATGAAGTCATTTGTCGACTTTATGACTTGGTCGGACTGCATATATATCTCATTCAGCTCAATTCCGACAGGACGGAAAGCCTCAAGCTCCTTCAACCTAGCGGATACCCTGCGCCCCATGTTGACGACATTTCCGCCCTCGACCGTAGAAATTCCGATTGCTAGAGCAGGTCGGCTGTTGAATTTCATCTTGAAGCTCTGAGGGTCAACATAATCACGCCTGACTGTCGCAATATCCCTCAGCCTCGTTAGATTTCCGCCCGCACTCCCTATCACCAAGTCGCTTATGTCATCAACAGAGAGAATCGCGCTTGTCGGTGAAATTCGTATGTACCTGTCGCCAAGAGTGATGTTTCCGAGAGCCGAGAGAGTGTTCTGCTGAGTGAGTGCCGCAAATACCATGAGGGGCGAGAGGCCGGACGCTGACATTCTGCTTGCTGAGAACTCAATGTAGACCGCTTCAGTCTGCTCACCGAGAATTTTCACGCTTGCAACCTCGTCAACGAGTACGAGATTCTTCTTGAGGAAGTCCGCATAGTCGTAAAGCTCTTTCATGGTGTAACCGTCCCCAATCAGCGCGTAATACTGACCGTAGACCTCGCCGAAGTCGTTATTGATTAGCGTCGTAACTCCTGAGGGCATGTAGACCTGTTCGTCGTTGACCTTCTGACGGAGTTTGTCCCAGATTTGAGGAAGCTCCTTGCTGGTGTACTCGTCCTTGATGTCAACGTAGATTATCGCCAAGCCGGGCGTTGAACGTGAGCGAATGTGCTTGATTTCGCCCATCGCCTGAATTGCGTCCTCAAGCCTCGTCGTAACTTCCTGCTCGACTTCATACGCGCTTGCACCGGGGTATACTGCGCTGACTACAGCGGTCTTTATGGTGAACGATGGATCTTCGAGCTTCCCTATCTCAAAATACGCCATCACTCCGCCGATTAGCGTCAAAAGGCAGATGAATATAACAATCCTGTAACGCTTTATGCTTGCTCTTGCTATGTCCATTTACATCACTCCTCCATGAGTCTGACTTTCTGGCCCTCGTGGAGGAAGTTCACCCCCGACGTAACAATAACGTCTCCGCCTCCGAGCGTCTTCCCCTCAATGTCAACATATCCGCCCTCATGAATCTGCCCGACGTTCACGGGAACTCTTGAGACCTGACCGACAGCGTAACGCCAGACGTAATTGCTTCCGCCCTCGTTGAGAATTGCGGTTGAAGGTACAGAGAATTTCCCGTCATTCTCCGAGTCAGACTTGCCGCCAGAAAAGTCAACCTCAACATTAACGGCCATTCCCGGAAGAAGCCTGATGTCCTTCTGATGAGGCATCGTTGCCGTAACGGGATATGTGTTCGAGGCTGTGGCTTGAGTTGCGATTTCCTTTATTGCGAGGGGGAATGATTTTCCCGGAAGAGCGTCGAATTTCGCGGTGATGTCGAATTTTTCGGCGTGGGTCTTGAGGTCTTGGAGGTTTTTGACATCCGGGACGGGTGCAATGAGTACGTCGTTGTCGGGAATGTTGAATACGATTTCAAGGGTCGTCAAATCCTGAAGGCTGAATATCGTCTGCTTTGCCGTAACGTCCTGAAAGTTCTCGACTTTCCTGTCAGCAATAACGCCGTCGAATGGCGCGCGAAGCTCGGTATCCTTGAGGGCATCGCGGGCGGATTTGAGGCTTGCGTTTGCAGAGTCGACCGCTGATTTTGCAACGTCAACCTGCGTCTTGTACGCGTCATACTGAGATTTTGCTATGACTCTCTGCTTGTACAAGTTTTCGTAGCGTGTGAAATCGGCTTGAGCGTTCTTGTACTGTGCCTGAGCCTGTGAGAGTGCGCTCTGTGCGCGTGAGATTGAGGTGTTGAAGTCGCGGGGGTCGAGGGTTGCGAGGAGTGTACCCCTTTTGACGCTTGAGCCTTTCTCGGCGTTAATCTTCCTGAGTGTGCCGGGAACTCTGAATGACAGGTCAGCTCTCTTTCCACCCTGAACTGTCCCGAAGTATCTTCGTGTGAACGAGTCCTTACCCTCGCCCTGAAGCCTGACTGTTCGGACGGGGCGGACGATCTCGATTTCCGGCTCTGGGTCTTTCTCCTGACGCAAGATGTTGAGGCCGTAGCATATTCCTGCGATTAGTGCTATGCCTAGAACGATTCGGATTACGTGTTTCATGGAGTCATCTCCTGTGTAAATTTTTGCGGATTATTATAGTTTTGCGGAGATGATTTGTCGTGTGTCATGGTGCGGTTGACTTTTTGCGGGATTCATGGCCTCATGAATGTTCACCGCCTTCTCACTCAGAGCCATTCAGCGAGCTCAAGAGCATAGTACGTTATGATAATATCCGCCCCGCCGCGCGCAAGGCATATCGCCGCTTCACATGAAACATTCTTCTCATTAAGCCAGCCGTTTGAACATGCAGCCTTAATCATTGAATACTCACCGCTCACACAGTAAGACGCAACAGGAACATTCACAGCATCTTTCACGGTCTTCAGGACATCAAGGTATGGCATTCCGGGCTTTACGATGATAATATCCGCTCCCTCCTCAACGTCAAGCCTCGCTTCCTTCACAGCCTCACGAACGTTACGAGGATCCATCTGGTACGTCTTCCTGTCCCCGAATGAAGGCGCAGACCCCGCAGCCTCCCTGAAAGGCCCGTAGAACGCACTCGCGTATTTCACAGCGTATGACATTATGAGTGTGTCGGTCATTCCATCAGCGTCAAGAGCCTCGCGTATAGCCCGCGTGTGTCCGTCCATCATGTCCGAAGGCGCAACAATATCGGCTCCTGCCCTTGCCTGTGATACCGCGACACGTGAAAGGACTTCAAGGGTTGAATCGTTGTCGACGTTCTTTCCGCGAAGAAGCCCGCAGTGCCCGTGCGATGTGTATTCGCAGAGACATACATCGCCTATAACAGTGAGGTCGGGAAATTCACGCTTAGCTGTTCGTATTGCAGTTTGTATAACGCCGTCCTCACGCCAAGCCTCTGAACCTTCAGCGTCCTTATGCTCAGGTATCCCGAACATTAAGACTCCGCCGATCTTCGCCTTAACAGCGCGCTCCAAGATTACGGGCAAAGTGTCGGGGCTGTAACGTTTCTGACCTGGCATGGCCGGAATGTCTTCGATTATGTTTTTGCCTTCACGAACGAATACAGGGTAGACGAACATTGAGGGTGAAAGACGAGTCTCGCATACCATGTCGCGTATTGATTTTGTAACACGTAGTCTTCTAGGACGTATAATCACCTCATCATCGCCAACCCTTCATCAAGATACACAGCAGGCTCGAACTTCAGGACTTCACGCGCATACTCTATTGATGCTGACGAATGGATTATGTCGCCCTCTCTGGGACTCTGGTAGTCAGCTTTCACTTCACGTTCGGGAGCAAAGACAGCGTAAATCTTCGTGAGCAATTCGTTGAGCGTTGTCTCAACTCCGCAGCCTATGTTGAAGACTTTACCTGCTGATGAAGAACTAATTGCAGCTAAAATATTCGCCTTTACGACGTTCTGAACCGCGCAGAAATCACGAGACTGTTCACCATTGCCGTATATTACGGGAATTTTCCCAGCTTTAACCGCGTCTATCCATCTCGGAATCACAGCAGCATACGCACAGTTAGGATCTTGTCGCACTCCGAAGACGTTGAAATATCGCAGGCCAGTACATTCAAGGCCGTATACCCTGGTGTAGAACTCAGCACATAACTCATTGATGTATTTTGTCAGGGCATAAGGAGACAACGATTTCCCGATTGAAGCTTCGACTTTCGGCATTGTTTCATCATCACCGTAGACTGCACTCGACGTGGCGTATACTACGCGTTTAACACCGTTAGCTCTTGCAGCTTCGAGAATGTTCACGAATCCTGCAGCGTTGTCATCAAAACATTTCGCGGGGTCTTTCATTGAGGCCGGGACAGATACGAACGCCGCATGATGAAGTACGTAATCGACACCATTCATTACGAGGCTGCAAGTTTCGGGCGAACATATAGTCCCCTCAGTGAACGCGAAATTCTCAGGGTGTCCCGATGCTTCAACGGCCATGTCGATATTATGCCTGTAACCCGTGCTGAAGTTGTCGATGCCCGTAACCTTCTGACCCACTGAGAGGAGTGCTTCAGTGAGGTGCGAGCCTATGAACCCACCCGCACCAGTAACAAGCCAGTGATATTGACCGCCAATCTTAGGCAAAATTTCAGGATAATTCGTCATTTCTCAATCGCCATGATTCTGAGTCTTCGTGTACCTCTTGGAATTTTCACGAGGACTTCCTCGCCTATTACATGGCCGAGTACCGCCTGACCTACCGGGGACTTCTGGGAAATTCTCTGAACTCCTGATGATGACATTGACGCTCCCGACAATTCCTCCGAGCCAACTATCTCATATGTGTAGAGCTTCCCTTCGTGGTCCAGGTCCTTTAAGGTTACGCTGAGTCCTATGCCTGCCCTCGTTGTGTCGAGCTTCTCCTCGTCAATCACTGTTACCTTGCTCAGTGTCTCCTCAAGGTCGTGGATTCTGTCCTCAAGTTTTGCCTGCTCTTCTTTTGCGGCGGCGTATTCAGCATTCTCGCTCAAATCGCCGAAAGCCCTCGCTTCCTCAAGCTTCTTTGCAACCTCAAGCCTTCCCACAGTTCGCAGGTTCGTCAATTCTTCAGACAATCTCTCGTAACCGCTGCGTGTAATTTCGCGGACATCGTTTTTCTTTCCTGCCAAGATTTTCACCTTCACATTAGAATTTTACAATCTCTGCTAGAATGTAGCCGTAATATTTTACCAAAACTCGTAAAAACCTCCCGCACAGATGAATTGCTCTAAGTTAGGTATGATATAATTCTCTTCGTTGAATAATGGGAATAACATAAATTCCGACAACGAAATAAATAAAACGTGGTACCTGCGATGCGTCCCTTATGGGGCTATCGTCCCTAACGGGGCTACGCTAGAACGAAGTACGCTAGGAAACCTGGATGAAAATCCTAAACGCTTTTGGAGAGGACGTAACAGCCTCGTTGAATCAGGAAGCCGCTAATCCGTGAGGGGCGGTAGTTCACACAAGAAAGGGAGATTATTATGGCACAGTACGAAAATTACGCACCCTATGTTGCAGGGGTAGACAGCCTCGAAGCGGTCAACACATTATTCCGCAAAGTCTATCAGTACATGGCACTCGGCTTAATCCTGACATCACTCACAGCATGGCTGACAGCTTCAAGCCCGGCGATGCTCCGTATGTTCTACGGTTCAAGCGCGCCGCTGATCATCGTTGCAGTCGCGGAATTGGGACTAGTATTCTACCTCAGTGCAACAATCGCAAAGCATTCGGTTTCAACATCGCTGATTCTTTTCGGAGTCTACAGCGTTCTCAACGGGATAACATGCTCGGCTGTACTTCTGGTTTACACGGCACAGAGTGTTTACAGCGCATTCCTTTCGACGGCGGGAATGTTCGGCGCAATGAGCCTCTATGCTCTCTACACGAAGCGCGACATAACGTCATGGGGGAGCTTCCTTTATATGGGACTGTTGGGACTTATCGTGGCGATGATGATCAACATTTTCGTGGGATCAACGATGGCTGAGACGGTCATCAGCGTGTTGGGCATCGTGATTTTCATGGGCTTGACGGCTTATGACACTGCGAAAATCAAGACGCTTGCTGACGGAATGGGAATGAATGACGATGAGGCAGTCGGAAAAGTCGCGGTGATTGGTGCGTTGTCGCTGTATCTTGACTTCATCAACCTGTTCCTGTACCTGATACGTCTTTTCGGGAAGAGAAGGGACTAACAAGACTGATGTAACAGCCGCTGCACACTTGTGACTTTAGAGGAATGTGAGTGGAAAGTTTTTCCCTTCCGTACATTCCTCGTTCATCTACGGAAAAGGCGGTCTTGACGCTCTGTGAATCTATTATTCCGTAGGTGAATTTTGCTATTCGTCCTGCTTTTTCTCTTGTCTGACGAACTAGATGCTGGAGCATTTTATACCATTCTTACAAGCGCGAGAAAAAAAACTGCCGACAATTTTTCAAATTATTATATTTTGTGGTATCATATTAAAAATTCAGTTCATTCATTGTAAATACACAAAACGACTCCTGCTTTTTCTACATGTTGCGGTATTTTTACAGAGATATATAGCAGTAAGGAGAAAATTCTATTGAAGAAGTTTCTACGTGTTCCAGCTTCATCAGGCTTCAAGAGGAAGGCTTCACCGCGCCATCGAGAGGAGAGGCCGCCTTAATTTTTGTCTGTTCGAGCGCAATGTGGTCAAAAGGAAAATCTTTTCTAGTTTTCAAGAAAGGTGAAAAAAGCATGAAGAGAAGTAAATTCATGGTATTATGCGTTGTTCTTGTGGCGATGCTATGCGGGACGGCGTGGTCAGCGGAATGGACGGACGAGTTTTTCATATCCGGAAGTTTCGATAAAGGCTACACCGATACCTATGGCTATTCGTCATATGTAACGTTGGAAGGAATGTCGAATGACAAGCCCGTGTTCTACAAGGCTCAGTGGGAAGTAAGCGGAGATTTGCCCCCGGGTTTCCACAGAGGCTACTACAGCAGCAATTACAAGTTCATAATTGACTGCTACAGTTCCCCTAGCGAAGAGGAAGTTGGGACGTATGAATTCACGCTGAAGGCAACGTGCGGTGAGTTCTACACTGAACGCAAGATGTCTATTGAGATCGTTGCGGGACATGAACCTGAACCTGAGAATATGTATCTGACAGGTTCGATGACAGGTACGTACTCAAAGGGCACGTGGTATACCAACAGCACCAAAGCGACGCGCAAAGTGTTCTCATACGAAGGTCAGGATGTATATGACGAAGGGACCGGAGATTATGTAGGGACTACGTATTCACTGACTTCAGAAGATGAGGACGTTAACACTACCATTAACGTCTATAACGCGTCCGGCGATTTCACGTTCAGTGTCAGCGGCGATCTTCCTCAGGGAATGTACGTCAGGAAGAGTGATTCCGGCCTATGGCTTGAAGGTTCTCCAGTAGAGACGGGGAATTACAAGTTTGTGCTGAAAGTATCGGACGAGAACACCTCCGCAGAAGTGAGCAATATCGTCAGCGTCACTACTCCCGAAGGCTACGAAGAGCCGACACCCAGCGACAGCATGATCATCAGCGGGGATTTTGGTGCTGAGAAAAGGCTGAACACACGCTACGGGTACTGGGATGCAAGCGTGTATGTGGAAGGTGCTTCGGGGAATTGCACGTGGTCGATTGTCAAAGGTGATATTCCGTCAGGTTTGTACCTGCATCCTGACTATCCGACCCTATACCTCAGAGGCACTCCCGACTCAGCCGACAGGTACAGCTTCACTCTCAGGGTGGTCGACAGCTCGAACAACACGTACGTTGACAGGGATTTCTCGATATGGGTATGGGAGCCGGAATGGACGGACAAATTCGTCATCTCCGGCAGTTTCGACAAAGGCTACGTCGGTACCTATTACAACACTTCCACTGTAACGTTGCAGGGAATGTCGGGCGACAAACCTGTGTTCTATGCGCCAGACAAGTGGGAATTGTTCGGAAATCTGCCAGAGGGTTTCGACTGGAACTCATACAGCTATGGGTGCAACATCTACCGCTACGGTTACCTTGGCACTGAGGACGCGGGGACATATAATTTCACGCTGAGAGCAACCTGCGGGAATCTCTACACTGAACGCAAGATGTCCATCACGATCGCTGATACCCACGAGCCTGCTTCCGGAGATATGTATCTGACGGGTACATTGAGTGAGACATTGGATCTTGGGAAGTGGTATGAAGGTACTGGCAGGTCTCATACCGAGAGCCGAGATGTTCTGTCGTATGTATACGACGAGGATAATGCGATGTATTCGCCGACTACAACAACGAGAGTAGATGTTACTGTTAAGCATGCCATTGACGTACACGGCGTGTATAGTGATTACACGTTCACTGTTACGAGCGGTGATCTTCCTCGCGGAATGTACATCAGGAAGGGAGACATCGAACAAGACAGCAATGGCGGCAACTATGGCAGATTGTGGCTTGAAGGTACTCCAGTACAGTCGGGCGATTTCACATTCGTGGTGAAGATAGCTGACGGGTATAACTCGGTAGAAGTGGAGAATACTGTAACCGTCACTGACGCAAACTACACAGCTCCTGCAAATGCTGTCGGCAGTATGGACATCAGAGGGGAAGTCAAGGCTAACAGGCAGTGGACACTCTACTCAGGCGATCCGTTAACCCTGACAGTGAGCGGTGATGCGGAATATTGCACGTGGTCAGTGATCAGCGGCGATCTTCCATCGGGGTTGTACATGGATCCTTCGCACTATTCTAGAGAGGTCGTCTACGAAGACTACGAAAACGGCTGGTATGACGAAGACGGCAACTACCATCCAAGTTACTATACTGTACGCGAGAGGGTTACAGGCAATAGCTTGACGCTCAGAGGCACTCCCGCCAAAGCCGGAAGGTACAAGTTCACCATCAGAGTGGTCGACAACGATCGCAACTGGTACGTTGACAAGGATTTCTCCGTGTGGGTATGGGAGCCAGAACCGACGAAGACCATCACCATATCCGGCGATTTCGGCAAGGGCTACGCCAATAATCACTACTCGTCATTCGTAACGCTGAAGGGAACAGTGTCTGGTGAAGCTGTCCTGTATGAGCCTGATGTGGTCATGCTAGAGGGCGGAGAAATGCCTTACGGTTTCGGAATCAGTAAGGGCGATGATGATGAAAATGAAGGTCACAGGATTTACCTTCGTGGTTATCCATACGCTGCGGGAACATATAACTTCACGCTTGGAGCAAGATGGGGCAATCTCTATCTTTCCAAAGATATGACCGTAACGATTGCGCCGGTTTCTGAGGACATGTACCTTCTGGGTTCATTGAGCGACACGTGGAAGCAGGGCAAGTGGTACGAGCATGACAGGGACGACAATGAGTTCAAAGTCATGAAAGCGTCATATGACCTTAAGGCTGAGGAGTTTGCATCTTCATACTCATATGATGGCATGGCTAGTCATATCGACAGTACCATCTACGTTCGCAACGTGTCCGGCGATTTCACGTTCGACGTTGCAAGCCGCGATCTTCCTCCCGGAATGTATGTCAGAAGGGTTGGTTCCAGCCTATGGCTTGAGGGTACACCGATTGAGTCAGGCGATTACTCGTTTGTTGTGCATATCTCGGACGATGCGACTTCAATTGATGTGATCAACGATGTCATCATCGACGGCGAAGGTTACAAAGAGCCTGCTGATGCTAACGGCAGACTGGTCATTGTCGAGAAGTTCACAGGCGCAACAGAGCTGAATGAGTACTACGACTCAAGCGTGAGCGTGAACATTGCAGGAGACGGAAACCGAACGTGGTCATGGGTTGGCGGTGAGTTCCCTTCAGGTCTGTACATGGTGCCCGGGTACAACGAGGACGATGACAGAAGCTACTTGGCGCTCAGGGGCACTCCCGACAAAGCCGGAAGGTATAACTTCACTCTCAGAGTGGTCGACGACGACAAGAACACATACGCTGAGAAGGATTTCGCCATCTGGGTATGGGAACCGGAATCAACGGACGTATTCGTCATATCCGGCGACTTCGACAAGGGCTACTATGACCCAGACAAGGGCGACGATGGCAACTATTACAGTTCTGAATCATTCGCAACGTTTGCTGAAATAGTGTCTGGCGAACCTGTTTTCTATGTGCCTGATTCGGTTGAAATAGTGAGCAGAGATCGGCTCAGCGGCTTATACGTCCGTAAGGGTACCTACGACGGTGAAAAGGGATACGGGATATACCTTAACGGCGATCTTCTCTCTGAAGATGTGGGGACACATAAGTTCACGCTGAGGGCATCGTGGGCCAATTTCTACACCGACAAAGAGATGTCCGTCACGATCGTTTCCGGAAGCAAGCCTGTTCCTGTTGTTTCTAAGGACTTGTATCTTGAGGGTTCAATGACCGATACGCTGGCATTGGGTACGTGGTACGAAGGCAGCCGGGTAGTTACCGAGACGCAAAAAGTCTCAACAGTGAGCGGCTACTCATATGACGATAAGACCGGGCAGTATGTACCCTCGGTATCTTCATATGAAAAAGAGATTCAGACTACCATTGACGGCAAGATTTACGTTCACAATGCGTCCGGCAATTACACGTTCAGCGTTGACGGGACGATTCCTCCTGGAATGTACATCAGGGAAGGAGTAGCCTCTCTATGGCTCGAGGGTACACCGATACAGGCGGGCAAATTCACGTTTACGGTGAAGGTTTCGGACGATGTGGCCACAGCAACTTTGACCAAGACTGTAACCATCTCCGACGAAGGCTACGTTCCTCCAACTCTGGCCTCTGATGACAGCATCGTCATTCTGAGAAACTTCGACGGCGACATAAGGCTGATAAGCAAATACCTCTATTCTCTGCGAGTGACAGTGGATGATCGTTACGGAGATTACACGTGGTCATTGCTCAGCAATGATCTTCCGTCAGGCTGGTACATGGTTCCTGGGTACGAAATGTATAGCGGCTACTATGACGATGAGGGCGAATTGCATTACCGTATCAGATATTATCCTAACTTGACGCTCGAAGGTTATCTCAACAAAACCGGAAAGTATCACTTCACTCTCAGGGTGGTCGACAACCGCACGAACACGTACGTCGACAAGGAGTACACGATCTTCGTATGGGAACCGGAAAAGACCGACTTATTCGTAATATCCGGCGACTTCGAGATAGGCTACTACGATGACGGCACCGAATACTCATCATTAGTTACGCTGTCTGGAACAGTTTCAGGTGAACCTGTGTTCTACGAGCCTGACTCAGTCGAGATAGTGGACGGAGAAGTGAATGTGCCCGGTCTCAGAGCAAAGAAGGGTACTGGTGATAACCGCTACAAGATCTACCTTGAAGGTGAACCTACCATCAAGACAGTGAAGACATGGGACTTCACGCTCAGGGCAACGTGGGGCAATCTCTACACAGAGAGAGATATGACCGTTACGATTCTCGAAGAGCATGAGCCTGCTTCTGACGATGTCATCGTGTCCACTCCTAAGGACTTGTATCTGTCGGGTTCATTGACCGATACGCTGGAAGTCGGCAGGTGGTACGGTTCTGACAGCAAGCTGACACGCCAGGTCATGAAGGCATCGTATGACTACGAGGTCGAGGACTATGTAGCTGATCCGTACGATGGACTTGTCCGCCGCATCAACAACGTCGTCTACCTTTACGGCAAAGTTTCACCAGACGTTCTTAGCGCAGACGGCCTTCCAGACTACACGTTCAGCGTTGACGGTACGCTTCCTAATGGAATGTACATCAGGCAGAGTGATGTAACTTCGGACGACGAAGGCAACATACGCGGCACTTTGTGGCTTGAGGGTAATCCGACAAAGACCGGAGAGTTCAAGTTCGATCTTAAGGTAACTGACGGGAAGAACTCGGCTGAAGTGAGCAATGATGTCATCGTAACTGACAAGCACTACACGCCCCCTGTAGAAGCTCTTGGAAGCATGGCTATTGCCGGCACATTCGAACCTGAATGGAAGATGGGCGAAAGCTATGAGTCAAGCGTAACAGCCCGCGGTGCTGAGGGAACTTGCACATGGTCATGGGTCAGCGGTGATCTTCCGGCTGGCTTGTATCTGGTTCCTACGTACATCACCTACTACGACGAAGAGGAAGGCTACTATGTCCATGAAGCTGAAGGCACAACACTGGCGCTTACCGGCATTCCGAGCAAGGCTGGAACGTACACGTTCAAACTCAGACTGGTCGACAACGAGACCAACAGGTTCGCTGAGAGAGAGTTTACCGTCAAGATCAATGATGGGCCTTACGAGGCTTCTGACATGACGTTTGCCGGCGGATTTATCTCTGAGTGGATGGTCAGCAGGGACTACTCAAGCAGCATTTCTGTGTGGAATGATTACTACGCAGGTACTCTGAGCATTGACATAGTGAGCGTTGACATGGTGAGCGGTGATATTCCGACAGGCTTATCGCTGAAATTCTCGTCTCCTGTGATAACTCTCGAGGGTACTCCTGAGAAAGCCGGAGAATACACATTCGCTCTCAGAGCAACGGACAGCAGGAATGCCTACATCCAGCGCAGCTTCAGCATCACGATTTACGGCAGAACTCCGCACCCGGCCTCTGACATGAGAATGTCCGGCAACTTCACTCCAGTGTGGGAAACGAACGAGGTCTACTCAAGCAGCATTTACGTAAACGGCTACACGGGTGCAATAGACATTGCCTTGATCAGCGGTGATCTTCCGCTTGGCCTGTCGCTGAGTACATCAGGCTCAACAGTGACTCTCAGCGGGATTCCGAACACAGCGGGCGAATACACATTCGTTCTCAGGGCAATAGACAGCAGAAATGCCTTCGTTGACAGCTCATTCACCGTAAAGATTGTCGACAGCAATGATCCGAAAGACGCGGTCGAAGAGAAAGTCGAAATGTGGTTCGAGGACGATTTCGAGCTCTACGGAAGAGTGAATGAAAGCTACGCGAGCTACGTGTATGTCAATGGTTCAAGAGGCAAGCTGCGTCCAACAGTAGTCGATGGTCAGCTTCCGCCCGGATTGTCATTGAGTTCAGCTTCATATGCGTATAATGAGGACGATGACTCATACTATACGTATTATGACGGCCACGTGTTCCTCAACGGCATTCCGAATACACCCGGAACGTACAAATTCACACTCAGGGTTACGGACAGCACCAACGTCTACATCGAGCGCGAGTTCACCGTCATCATCGAGGGCCTGAACCGTTCAGCATCGGCAACGCTGGCGAACGACATGACGCTTAACGGGAACTTCCCTGACGCCTACACGTCAAGCACATGGTACTCAAGCAGTGTCTCGGTAACTGGAGGAAGAGCGAATTATACGTTCGAGGTAACAGGCGGAGAGCTTCCTGACGGCTTCCACATTCGTCAGGATACGGACAGGTATTACTACGCTCCCAGCACTTACAGGGGACGCTTCTACCTTGAGGGTATCCCGCGCACTGCCGGTAAGTACACATTCACGCTGAAAGTCACGGACAGCCGCAACACCTACGCTGAGAGAGAGTTCACCTTGAATATCATCAGCGGCGATCATTTCTGGGATTATGAGATGTCGATAACCGGAAGCTTCGCAGACACTGACACCACAAAACTGTGGTACAGCAGCGGAGTGCGTGTGAACGACGGCTGGGAGAACGAGAGACCTTGGCCTTCCTACACGTTCAGCGTAACAAACGGCGACCTGCCTCCGGGCTTCTCAATCAAGCAGAGCGGCGAGTGGTTCTTCCTTGAAGGAATCCCGACAACACCGGGTACTTACACGTTCACCCTTCAGGTTACGGACAGCCGTAATGGCTATGTTGAGCGCGAGTTCACGATGACTATCGAGGGCGATGGGATTGCAACTCCTGATCCGGCAGACTCTATCGAGATAATAACGGAAGAGCTTAAGGACGCACTCGCTGGGAAAGATTACAGTGATGACATCGCGGTCGAAGGCGTCGTAACATCATGGCGCATAACGAGCGGTTATCTCCCCGCCGGACTCGAACTTGTCCCAGTGGATTCATCGACAGGACAAATCAGAGGTACAGTCGCAAAGAGTGCAGTGGACTTCAACGCCGAAAAGGCCAGGGAGTACCCATTCGACGTCACTGTAACCAACGATTCTGGCGGCACTGACACAAGGTCGTTCTTGATCAGCGTATCCGAGCCGATAGAGTTCGCGGGCGACGCAGCATTGCCGGTCGCAACAGCAGGCAACAGTTACATAGCTTCAATATCGGTGAACGGTACTGCTCTCGACGGAATCGAGTGGGAGATCATGGGACTTCCTGATGGGCTGGTGTACAGCATCTTCCCTGATGACTTCAGGTACTCCGAGTACGCATCAGGCAGGACGTGCTTTATCAGAGGTGTCCCGACGTATGTTGGAGCGTCTGCCAACAGCTACAATGTCCAGGTCAGAGCTTCCAGCAAGAAAGACGGAGTTACCGTCTCAGAGGCTACCAGAGAGTTTGCGCTCATCGTTACCGAGCCAGTCGAAATCACTACAGAGTTCTTCGAAGATGCTTTAGTCGGTATGCCATACAGCCAGACCATTGAAGCGACAGGCGGAGTAACTGTATGGGAAGTGGAACAGGGCGAACTTCCGCTCGGACTTTCGCTTAACGCTGAATCAGGCATAATCAGCGGTACAGTTGCAGAGGGTGCGATAGGTCGCGATGCCAGTGCTCCAAGAACCTACACGTTCACGGTGAAGGGGTCTAACTCCCTCGAAGGCCATGACTCAAGAAGGTTCACGATCACTGTATCCGAACCTATGACGTTTGATGCGGCTTCTGCTCTTCCAAACGCGACTGTCGGCGATGCTTACAGTGCCACAATCTCAGCACATGGTACTTTCACCGACGGCATATCGTGGAAGGTTGAAGGGCTTCCTGCAGGATTGACCTATGGAGACGACTTCAGGACACTCACCATCAGCGGAACTCCGACAGTGCGGGAGAACAGAACTTACTCTGTCAACGTCACAGTCTCCAACGGCCTGACGACAGCAGAGAAAGTGTTCCCAATCGCGGTGGAGTTCAAGCCAGGAACGGCAGTGAAGCCACAGATCGAGCTGTCGAAGAACACCGACACAGCCTACGCAGGAAGCAGCTACAACGTACAGCTCTCTGCAACGGGAACAACCCCGATAACATGGGCAGTAGACGGTAAACTTCCGGGAGGACTCTTGCTCGATCCGTCAGGCAAAATCAGCGGAACAGTTCAGGCCAGCGCAGAGGACAAACAGTCTCACAATCCTAAGTCCTACAGCTTCACGATCAATGCGACAAACAGAGCTGGAACTGACAACGCTGACATGCTAATTTCCGTACTGTGCCCTCCGGAGATAACTACAGGTTCAACCCTCAGGCCCGCCGTTACAGGCAGAGGCTATAAGGCTGAGATTACGGCAGACGGTACAGAGGCCGGAATGAGCTGGAGCATGACAGCCGGACAGCTTCCCAATGGATTGACAATGTCGGCGAGCAAGAACCGCAGAACACTCGCGATCGCTGGAACGCCAACGGTAACAGGAACGTTCAACTTCACGCTCACATTAGCGGGCTCGACTGGACTTACGCCAGCCACAAAGGAATTCACCCTTGTAGTGGGTGAAGACACCGGAGAAAATACGGGGGCGCCCACGATTGAGACGCAATCCCCGCTTCCTGATGGCGAGACTGGTGTGAGGTATGTCGCGGTTCTTGACGCTGAGGGTACGAAGCCAATAACGTGGTCGAAGTCCGGAACACTCCCGAAAGGCTTGACGCTCAGTGAGAACGGCATCATCACCGGTGTACCGACGAAGGCAAAGACCTACAAATTCACCGTGATTGCCACGAACTCCGCAGGGACGGCAAGGAAGAGCGTAACCATCACGATCACAGGCGAGAAGTACAGCAAGCCCAAGATAACGACGAGCAAGCTGCCCAATGCAACCCACAACGAGGAGTATGAGGTTCAGCTCACGTGCAAGGGAACTGCTCCGATAACTTGGTCGTTCGCGGACAGCAAGTACCCTGAGGGGCTCTACATCACTGAGGACGGAAGGATTGCAGGCATTCCGAAAGAGGCCGGCAGCTTCAAGGTCAAGGTGAAGGCTGAGAACGAGGTAGGCTCGGTAACAAAGAGCTACACCCTCAAGGTCAACGGAGTGAAGCCGACAATCCTCACTGAAGCGCAGCTTCCTTCGGGAACAGTCAAGACTCAGTACCAGAGTGTACAGCTTTCTTCGGACGGAACTGACCCGATAACGTGGAGCAAGTCAGGAAAACTTCCGAGCGGTATCAAGCTCAACACGAAGACGGGCGTAATCAGCGGTACTCCTAAGAAGGCCGGCTCGTATACGTTCAAGGTAACAGCCAAGAACAAGTACGGCAAGGATACGAGGAACTTCACTGTCGTCATCGCAGCTGCTGAGACAGCCTCAGACGCGCCGGAGACGAAGGAAGCTCTCACGGAGAACGTCGCCGTTGATGAGAACGTCGCGGTTGAACAGCCCGCTGCTGACACGCCGGTCAACACGCCTGAAGTCGCGGACGATTACTCACTGCCTGAAACCGACATGAGCAACGCTGAGATTGACCTCTGCGTTGTGAGCGGGGACGAGGAACTCAGAGGCGAGATTTACGCCCCAGAGGGACAGCCCTTGACGTTCAGAATAGGCGGTGATTGGCCGACAGACTTCGAGGACGCGGAAGTGTTCATTGCGGACGAGGCAATCGCGCTTGAGATTGCTGAAGACGGAACGTTCGTTCTTCCGGGCGAACTGGTCAGCGATGAGTTTGTCATCTACGTGATGGCCGGCAACACCAAGACCATCGAGCTTTACGTAGTCGCAGAAGAACAGCAGTAAATTCAAGCAACAAAGAATCCCTGAGGGCTGCCCGGCCTTCGGGGATTTTCTTTTGCCACATCTTCCCTGTAACATATTTCACTAGTTTATTCCTACGATGTGTGTCAGGATAAAAATTACCGAAACAAAATTAACTTTCCATAAGGAGGTAATCGTATAGTAAGCAAATAAGTAACAATTATTCCGATCAATTATCAAAATTCCAGCAAGAAATTTAATGAAAGGAAGTGAAAGAACAATTCGTATTCTGTTTGTATATCACGGCAGGGTTCCGACAGAGGCTTCCTGTTGGGGTAGACGGGGCTTAACGGGGGCAAATCGGAGCATCTGAACCGACAAAAGACTACCATTTGGCTACCGCAGGTCGAACTGAAAGAAATAATGATTATACTGAGATAACAGCGCTGGGAATCGCTCCCCGGTGCCGCTTTTTTTGCACAATAATATGTATAGATCATATGCGATGTGTTTCGTGTAAACCGAAGATAAGCTGATCTTCACAGGCTTCCCCTACACAGAAGATGCCGAAAAGAATCAGACTTTCATTCAGCTTGCGGCGCAGATGAACAGGCTGGCAAAGGAGCAGAAACACACCCTCGCCAAAGAAGTGAGCGACAGCAACGAAAAGTACATCTTCCGCATCTGGCTCCTTAGCCTCGGCATGGCGGGCGCAGAGTTCAAGACCGCAAGAAGGATACCGCTTGCACCGCTTTCCGGAAATGCCGCTTTTAAGGATGATGCCATGGAAGAGCGTTGGAAGGAAAAGCAGGCTGTCAAGAGAGAGGCGCTTAAGGCAGCCAAAGCAGAAACAGATTTTGCAGAAAGCGAGGTGAGCACTGATGAAGCGGATTGGACACGAATGGGAAAAACAGCGTGCCGCCCATCAGGAAGAAGCATGGCATCATCGACACCTACGGCTGGGATAGCATCGAGCTGAAAGCTTGGTATGATGAAAAGGAAATGCACAAGTTCCCGTTTACACAGGGCGAGAATAAGGCTTGCAGGGCATGGGCAAACAGCATCAGAACCAGGCAAACCGAGATGGAGATGAGCGATTTCCTTTTCGATACCGAGGTGGCGGATTTTATCGGGGCACTGAGGAAGGCAGGAATAACGAGCTTTGTTTACACCAATACCAGTACCGCAATCATGGAGAATATCCACGCATTTGTGGCAGAAGGATGTAAAACGAATAATTTATGTACCATCACAAGACAGGAAGAACGATGGGGCGGCGAAGAAACCTTAGAGGTGCAGGGCATAAGGTTTACAGTCTGATAAAGAGAAGAAAATAGAATTACAGCACCGCAGAACCTGAGATCGGGCTCTGTTGGTCGTAGTATAAAGACTAGAGGTAGAACAGAATTCTTTTACTCATTCTGTTAAAGTAAAGTGGATTTATATGTAATTTAGATGAAAATAATTGAAAAAAGTTGACCTTTAGTTAAAGAATTTGACATAATATAAAATAAATTATTGTAATTATTTTCGGATACGGAGGTTGCGTTATGTCTGAACAGCCAATGGAAAAATGGTCAACACTAAAAGAAGTGCAGGAATATCTTGGCGTTAGCCGTGAGACCATGCTGATCTGGATCGCTAAAAGGAACATGCCCGCATATAAAGTCGGTAGGCTCTGGAAATTCAAGTTATCCGAAGTGGATGAGTGGGTGCGTTCCGGCGGGGCAGCGGAGGATGGCTCTGCACAACAGGAATAATATGACGGGAAGAAGCGGAAACTCCTGACAAGAGTGGTTGATAAACGAGGTAAAGGTTTCAGGATTCTGTTTTGAAATGTTTAATTCAGAATGTAGTAGATTTTTACCGTAATTCGCAAGAAGGCTCCCACCTCTTTAGGTGGGAGATGAATTGCGCCGTATAGTATAATCATTTTAGTGATAAATATGACAGAAGCAGAGAGATTGGAGAAAAATAACCGAATACGCGAAAAGAGCAAAGAGACTAGAGAAAAACGTAAGTCTCAAGTTTGTCGCGTATATCGAGTTAAAATCGACATCTCTCACCTAAATAGGACTCAAATGGAACAGTTAAAGATGCTCTTTGTAGAAGCTAAATGGCTGTATAATGACGCTTTGACATTCATGAAAGACCATGACATCAGCGAATACGATACAAAGATAGTAACGGTTCACGGCTTGGATAAAGACCGTAATCCCGTACTTCGTCCTTCGGTAACGCATGACTTGCAGTATATATCTTCCCAAATGAGACAGTCGATAATTCATGGCATAAAGTGTAGCCTCAAAGCTCTATCCTCGTTGAAGAAGAATAATCATCAAGTTGGTGGGTTGCGCTATAAATCCGAATATGCATCGATAAATCTTAAGCAATACCAGACAACGTACAGATTCTATGATGAAAATCACATAGGAATACAGGGTTTCAGCAAGAGTTTAAAAATTCGTGGTGCAAAACAGTTCTGGAATATTCCGAACCTTGAGTTTGCGAACGCCAAGCTGTTAAACCTGCCTGATGGCTACTATATAGCGATAACGACCTATCAGAATAAAGGAGGTGAGTCGAAGAAAAAGTATAAGCCCGAAATCGGAATTGATATGGGAATCAAGACGACGATAACGACCTCAGACGGACGGAAATTCAAGGTATTGATTGGAGAAAGTGAACGATTAAAGAAATGTCAAAGGCAGATAGCCAGACGAGAGAAAGGTTCAAGCAACCGATACCGAACCCGTAAGTTAATGAGGAAGTCATATCAGAAATTAGGCAACAAGAAACATGATGCGGCCAATAAGATAACGCATGAGCTGCTTGAACATGAGATAGTGTATATGCAGGACGAAAATTTGACGAGCTGGCATAAGGGACTATTTGGCGGGACAGTACAGCATTCAGTATTAGGACTTGTGAAGAGAAAGCTGATGCCCCATGAGCGAGTAATAGTTCTGCCGAAGAGTATGCCAACGACAAAATATTGCCCAAAATGTGGGAATCTCAAGAAAGACATAAAACTCTCCGACCGAGTGTATGAATGTGAATGTGGCTATCATGAAGACCGGGACATCCATGCGGCGAGAAACATGATATTGTTGTCTAAACGAAGTACCTGTGGAACGCAGGAAAGTAACGCCTTTGGAGAGGACGTACTGCGTCCTGCGGCAAGACGGAGGCAGAAATGTCGCAACGCTGACCTCGATGAATTAGGAAGCTCCCGCTTCTATAAGCGGGGGTAGTTCACTGAGAGAGAAAAAATAAAGAATAACGAGGAACATATATGCCAGAGCAGAATGTGCGTGACAGCTTCAATTTCATTGATCTTTTCGCTGGGGCGGGAGGACTGTCGGAGGGATTCCTCCAGGCAGGATTTAAGCCGGTCGCCCATGTCGAGATGAATGAATTTGCAGCTAAAACGCTTAAGACAAGAAGTGCCTACTACTATTTGAAGGGCACTGATAATCTTGCCATATACAAGAAATATATGCAGGGAAAAATGACGCGCGAGGAACTGATGAAAAACATCCCGGCGTCCATCATAAAAACAATTATCAACGAGACCATGTCGGATGAAACACTCCCCTCGATTTTTAAGACCATCGACGGGATCATGAAAATTCGGGGTATTAAAACGATTGATGTTATAGTTGGCGGACCGCCATGCCAGGCATATTCCCTTGTCGGAAGAGCCCAAAGCAGCCACATGGAAGTTCCTATGGATGAAGACCCCCGCAACTACCTGTATAAGCTTTATACCAGATTTCTGAAGCGTTATCAACCGAGAATGTTTGTGTTTGAGAACGTAACAGGAATTGAATCGGCAAACGGCGGTACGACCTGGAAGAACATTCAGAAATACCTTAAGCGTGTAGGATATGAGATCGAGTGCCGTGAGCAGAATGCCCTTACATTCGGTGTTCTCCAGAACAGGCGAAGAATGATCATTGTCGGCTGGCTGAAAGGCAGCGGGTTAAAATACCCGGATTTCCTGGAAATCAAAACAGATGCGGTTGTAAACGACCTGTTCAAGGATCTTCCGGCACTTCATCCCGGTGAAAGCGATGACAGGTATGCCAGGACGAAAGCCAGCAGATATGTTACCGATAACGGAATCAGGACAACAGACGATGTTCTGACACTACATAACTGCCGACCGAACATAGACCGCGACATTAAGATTTACAGAAGAGCGGTCGAACTGTGGAATGATGGGCATAAGAGGCTCAACTATAATGACTTGCCGGATGAACTGAAAACCCATAAGAACCGTCACTCGTTTGTTGACAGGTTCAAGGTTGTCGAGGGTGATGAGCCGTGCTGCCATACCATACTGGCGCACCTGTCCAAGGACGGCCACTATTTCATCCACCCGGATATCGAACAGAACAGATCCATTACCGTCCGTGAGGCAGCAAGGATACAGTCGTTCCCGGACAGCTATTTCTTTGAAGGACCGAGAACATCCCAGTTTGTGCAGATCGGGAATGCAGTCCCTCCCATGATGGCAAAGGGAATAGCAACAGGTATTTTCGAACAGTTATACAAAGGAGTTTCTGATGGAGAGTAACCTGCTTCTTGAGCAATTCAGCAGATATAAGAAGCTGGAACTTGAGGCATCGCCGTTTCACTTCCTGCTGGATGCAAACATTGAACTGAATCCGCACCAGATCAATGCATTCTGTGCAGCCATACAGGCTCTGAAAACGGGCGGCATTGTTCTGGCAGACGAGGTTGGTCTCGGAAAAACAATCGAGGCCGGTCTTGTGCTGAAGTATGTAATCGAATCAGGTGCAAAAAAGATATTGATTGCCCTTCCGGCATCGCTGCGTAAGCAGTGGGAACTGGAACTTGAGGACAAGTTTGGTCTGGAGTCAGTTATTCTTGACAGGCTTACGGTCGAAAAAGATAAGAAAGAATGGCGTAAAAGGCTGACTGGCAATAAGAAGGTCAGGATCGTTCTGACTTCATATGACTACTCATCAAAGCTGATGAAGAGGTTCCCGGAAGTAAAATGGGATTTTCTCATCATCGATGAGGCGCACAACCTCAGAAATGTGTTCCACGGCACAAAGAGAGCAAAAAATCTGTATGAGCTGTCGAAGGGAATCCCGAAAATCCTCCTGACGGCAACTCCGCTGCAAAACTCGCTTACAGATATTCACGGGCTGATTTCATTCATCGATCCGAGAATTTTTGGCAGCGAGAAGGTTTTCAATAAACGCTACATCGAAGGCGAGGATTATTCCGACCTGAAACGTGAGTTGTCCCCTGTCTTGTATCGGACGCTCCGCAGGGATGTGGCAAAATACATGAATTTCAAGAAAAGAACCTGCCGGACTGTGGACTTCACACTGTCGACAGATGAGATAGAACTGTATCAGCGCGTAAATGACTTTCTGAAAAGAGACCTGCTGTACTCCATACCAACATCAAACCGCAGTCTGATCATACTCGTTATCAGAAAACTGCTTGCATCATCCAGCTTCGCTCTGATAGAGACCTTTGAAGTACTGAAGGCCAGGCTGGAGAAGTTAAAGAAAGGCAGCAAGTCAGCAAGCGCCCAGGAAGGCTTCGACCTTTTCTGGAGCTTTGTAGAGGATGAAATTGACGAATCCGGGTTTGAAGAAACGGAGGATGAAGATACCGTCATCCAAAAACAGTATATCCAGTCGGAGCTGGATGAGGTCAACACGATCATTGATGTTGCAAAACGGATAA
The DNA here is from genome assembly GCA_937915755.1 of uncultured Fretibacterium sp. GTDB lineage: Bacteria > Synergistota > Synergistia > Synergistales > Aminobacteriaceae > JAFUXM01. The sequence continues at coordinate 50,982 of CALGGR010000178.1, forward strand.
AGTCCAATGCCAAGGTGCTGGCACTGAAATCCGCAGTTCAGATTGCATACGACTACCAGAAGGAGCAGGGCATCTCGCAGAAGGTTGTGGTATTCACGGAGTCGAAGCGTACACAGAAATACATAGCAGCGGAACTCAGAAAGACCGGGTTTGAAGAAGAGGATATTCTTCTTTTCAACGGTGACTCCGATGATGCCATGACGAAGGAAATATACAGGACATGGCAGGTGAAGAACTTCGGGAATGTGAACTACGGAAGAAGCGTGGAGTATAAGCATGCTATTGTGGACTACTTCAGAAACAACGCAAAAGTTCTGATATGCACTGATGCTGGTTCCGAAGGTCTGAACCTTCAGTTCTGCAATACAGTCATCAACTATGACCTGCCTTGGAACCCGATGAAAATAGAGCAGCGGATTGGTCGTTGCCACCGTTACGGGCAGGAGCATGATGTAGTCGCGATAAACCTTCTTAACACGCAGAATGCCGCAGACCAACGCGTTTACGACATCCTGTCGAAGAAGTTTGAACTGTTCGAGGGCGTCTTTGGTGCTTCCGATATTGCGCTTGGTGCCTTGGAATCAGGAACCAGCTTTGAGAAAATGGTTCTTGAGATTTATCAGAGCTGTGACACCACGGCGGAGTTCAAGAAGGCTTTCGACAAGCTGGATCGGAAGCTGAATGCCAAACGGGATAAAAAAGCGCGGGAACTGTGTACACTTCTGCTTACGGAAAGCAGCGGAGCAAAGGAACAGGCACTGGAGGCAACCAAGGCCGACATCACCCGTTATCTCCGGGAGGCCGAATACTGGAGCAAGGTCGGTGAACCAGAGGTGAATGGCGGTATGCACTACTGGAAAGTAGATAACTGGGGCGAAAAAGTCCTCGGTTCACACGGACTGCTGTTTGTTGGTGCCTTCTGCGATTCGGGAAATCTGCTGTTCCCTGTCTTATTGCTATGTGACGAGAAAGGTGAATATATAGACTTTGATGAGGAAGAACTTGTCCCGGCACTTGAAAAGATCGATGACATGGATGTCAAGTACTTCACACCGACGGAGCCGGAAATAAAACTGTATCAGAGGCTTTATGATGCTCTGACCGCCGGGATGCTCAAGCGGTTTCAGGAGCAGGCAGAGCCGGTCAAGGAATACAACAGAAGGAAAATCGAAAACTGGGAGCGAATCCAGATGGAGCAGCTGGTTGCAAGCTACCAGGATATGAATGCGGAAATTGAAGCCATGAAGGAGAAGGAACGGGCTTCAGACAACTTTTATGAAAAGATAGACATTCGCAAAAAGATTAGCGAAAAGGCCAAGGCGCTGGAGAAGCTCCAAGAGTCCTTTCACAAGAAAGGATCTGATTTCAAAGCCGAGGGTGAACAGGAAATCGCAGAGTTTAACAAGCAGTTTGATATTAACCCGATGTTGCTGGTTAACATCGTACTGAAGTTTTAAGGAGAATCGATTATGCAGAAGACAGGAAGATTGGAATTAACATGGGTGGGCAAATACGATGAGCCTGTAGTTGAACCGAGAATTTTGCTTGAAGATAATGAGAAATCCTATGGAGACCATCAGAGCGAGAATATGCTGATTCATGGTGATAACCTTATCGCCTTGCAAGCATTGCAACAGGACTTCTCAGGCAGAATAAAGTGCATCTACATTGATCCACCATACAATACAGGAAGTGCATTTGAACACTATGATGATAATCTTGAGCATAGTATTTGGCTCTCCCTTATGAAGAAGCGTCTGGTGCTACTTCGCGAATTGCTTTCTGAAGATGGCACAATATGGATTCAAATAGATGATGAAGAGCAGGCCTATTTGAAGGTGCTATGCGATGAAGTGTTTGGTCGCGGAAATTTTATCAATATGATTTCTGTTAATATGAAGAATATCGCAGGAGTATCAGGTGGCGGAGAAGATAAGAGATTAAAGAAGAATTGTGAGTACATTTTGGCGTATGCAAAAGAATATCCCCTGCTTCCCTTGTTCAATGGTCCATATTCATATACAGAAATGTCGGAACTTGTACAACAATACATTGATGAAGGAAAGAGTTGGAAATACACTACAGTTCTTCTTAATCCCGGTGAGAAGGAATACTACGGTTCTACTGTAGATGGAGACGGTAATGAAATAAAAGTATTTCTGAGGAAGAATCCAGAGATGCTTTCCATTAAACAAGTGGCAACAAGAGATGGGATTACTGAGAAAGAAGCGTATAAGAAATATGGTATAAGCATTTTCCAAACGACAAACGCACAAAGTTCAATTAGAACAAGGGTAATGGATTACCGTGCGGAAGAAGGCATCGAAGAGGATTTGATTTCAATCGAGTATGTACCTAAAACCGGGAAAAACAGGGGGAAAGTATACGAACAGTTTTATAAAGGCGATAAATGCAGGCTGTTTGTTTGGCTTAGAGATACCTCCGAAGTCATTGATGGTGAATTGTACAAGAAAGATTTGCAAGGTACCTATTGGGACATGAATGCATGGATGAAAAATCTGACCAAAGAGGGCTCTGTGGAATTTGGCAGTGGGAAAAAACCAGAGCAACTTGTACGGCAAATCATAGAGATGACAACATCCGAAAATGAATGGGTACTTGATTCTTTTCTCGGTTCTGGAACAACTGCTGCTGTAGCCACAAAGTTAAATAGAAAATGGATAGGTGTGGAACTCGGAGAACAAGCCTATACGCACTGCAAGCCGAGACTCGACCGTGTAATTGATGGAAATGATTCTGGAGGCATTACTAAAATCGTTAATTGGCAAGGCGGCGGTGGATACCACTTCTATGAGTTAGCATCCAGTCTCCTGGCAAAGAACGACAAGCTGCCGGTTTACCAGATCAATCCTTCTTATTCCGTTGAGATGCTATGCGAGGCTATCTGCAAGATAGAAGGGTTTAAGTACAAGCCGCAGGATGTGTTTCGCGGATACTCATCAGAAAAACGGTTTATTCACATTACTACAGAATTCATAAATGTGGGATATATAAAATCGCTCTCCGCAAGGCTTGGTGAAGGTCAGTCGCTTTTGATCTACGGGACTAAGATGCAGTCGGATATGATTTTGCCCGATAACATCGAGGTCAAGAAGATACCGAAGGATCTGCTGGATAAGTGCGATTTTGAAAGCGAGGTGCAGTAATATGTCTGAGACAGTAAACAAAATCAAATATGCTATGAGCCTGAGAACTCCCCAGGAGGAGGCTCTCTCTTACCTCGATGCCATTACATCGCACTGCGATTATAAAAAGGACAGCAAAGAGACAATTGAGGCGGCGGCAACCGAATACTGCGAAAAGCAGAGAAAAGTGAACTCATCCTTCGATTTTCCATCGTTCTGCTACGCAATGGCGACAGGTATCGGAAAGACCCGTCTTATGGGAGCCTGCATTTATTATCTGTACAAGACGAAGGGATACAAGCATTTCTTTATGCGAAGACGGGCATATGTCTGACTTTCCGTGGAAGTGGTGGGTGCATAGAGGAGATTCCGACTGCAATGGAACACTGAGGATGTATTCGACCGGCAACACTTCCACACTTGCGGATATGTGGGTGGAGTGTTCCTGCGGTGCAAAGAGAAGTATGAACGGCGCTACCCAGAGAGATAATTTTGAAGGAGTTGCCTGCTCTGGACATCATCCGTTCAGACCGAATGTAAAAAATCAGAGATGCAGCAAGCCTGTTATTCCGTCTCAACGCGGCGCATCAAATGTATATTTTGCGGTAAGCAGAAGTGCCATCTCAATACCGCCGTGGATCAATCCGCTGTACAACCTGATCGATGAGCATCTGCGCGATATAGAGCTTGCAAAGCAGCTGATGGGCGATGCGGGCGTTGGTAAAATATACGAGATGTATTTCTCGTCCTTTACAAAAGATGAATTTGACGCTGCCCTTGAGCGCAGAATGAACAACATAAAAGAATACACGGAAATCAAGCAGATGGAGTATAACGCCATCACGCATTTTGATGACCCGCTGTACGAGTCAAACAAGAAGCATTTCAAGGCGGAGGAGGATGCTCTCCCTGGTTATCTGAAGAAGTATTTCAGCCGGCTCATCCGGGTGACGAGGCTGAGAGAAGTTCGTGTCCTTTTGGGCTTTACCAGAGTAGACGCTCCAGATCCTGATGTGGATGAACAGCCCAATGTTGTAAAACTCAGCAAAGGAAAAACAGAGCCGTGGCTGCCGGCGGCCGAGGTCAACGGTGAAGGTATTTTTATCGAGTTTAACAAAGATACACTTGGAGAATGGCTTGGCAACAGCAAGGTAAAAGCCATCTCACAAAAATATGCGGAATCCTACCAGGAATTCTGTGATTCCAAAGGCTGGACGGTAACAGTTGTACGAGATGCGGTTTATGTGCTTATGCATACGTTTGCTCATCTGATGATAAAGCAGATGTCCATGTCATCCGGGTATTCTTCATCTGCAATCAGAGAAAGAATTTACTTTGGCGATAAGATGTCTGGCATCCTGCTGTATACCGGAAGTTCAGATAAAGAAGGATCGCTGGGAGGCCTTGTCGAACTGGGCACGATAGAACAGATAACCAGCCTCATGAGAGATGCTTTCCAGGAGACACTGGTTTGCACCAATGACCCGGAGTGCATGAGTAGTCTTCCTGCAGGCAAGAACTCCAATGGAGCAGCGTGCCATTCCTGTTGCATGATATCAGAGACGGCATGCGAAAATGGAAACAGAATGCTTGACCGGGGTCTTGTAGTTCCGATTCCCGGTCGTGAGGAATGTTCATACTTTAAGGAGCTGGTGGGCGATTTATGTCAGGTGGAATTGTGAACTACCCTCCACCTAACGCTCGTTGGCATTTGAGGTGGGAGCTTCCTAATTCTACGAGGACTGCGTTTCAACTCTGGGGCTGGATAAGTCTTACACCCTCTCCAAAGGCGTTACTTCCCGTAGTCCCTACGGTACAGCCGTATTATACCACGCCATTCATCTCCAGCCTATAGAGGCGGGAGACTTCTTGAGAATTTTGTTAAACAAAGAACTGCTTCTAAATACTGTTAAGAGTGATACAGCTAACGGAACATCAAATGCCGTTCCTATGATAAAGAGAGGGTTCCAGGAACTGTCGTATGCGCAGTGTGCGGACATTACAAAGATTATCGCGGATGCATTAAGCTCAGGGGAAGCCGACAAAGTATCGCTTGTTGTAACTGCACCGCCTTCATTTTCGATTAATGCACGAACGACCATGAATGTGGTTCAGTCGATGATTGAAGGTGCAGAACGGAATATCCTGATTACGGGGTATTCGCTGTCCTCATATTTTTCTGAACTTGTTGATACCATTATTCAGAAAAGCCAGCGCGGCGTGTTTGTAAAGTTCTTCGTTAATGACCTGAATAAGCAGCCGGAGTTCGAAAAAGTGCTCAGATATAAAGGGCGGTTCTTGAAGGTTTATGATTTCCGCCAGGAAGAAGACAAGATGGCGGCACTTCATGCGAAAGTAATCTCTGTGGATCAGCAGCAGACATTGATTACATCAGCGAACCTGTCATACCACGGACAGCAGGGCAACATCGAACTTGGAACGCTGGTCGAATCGAAACAGATAGCAAAGCAGATAGAGGATGTGTTTACAAAGCTGACGTTCTCAAAGGTATTCAACGAGGTTTAATGATGACAGTAAAAGAAGGTGATGGTGATGGCTGATAGTTTATCCCCTGAAAAGCGGAGCTGGAACATGTCCCGCATAAAGGGGAAAGATACATCGATAGAGGTACTGGTTCGGAAGTATCTGTTCAGTCAGGGATTCCGATACAGGAAACATGTCATCAAATTGCCAGGAAAACCAGACATTGTTCTTCCAAAGTATCATGCGGTTATTTTCGTAAACGGGTGCTTCTGGCACAGACACCCTGGCTGCAAAGAAGCTTACGTGCCCAAAAGTCGTATTGAATTCTGGCAGGAGAAATTTGACCGTAATGTTCAGAATGATGCATTACACAGGAAAGAACTGATGGCGGCGGGCTGGAGAGTGTTCACGATTTGGGAATGTGAGATAAAAAAGCATTTTGAAGAAACTATGAACAGTCTTGTGGAGCAAATAGGGAGTATTTACGAATAAACCATACAGGAGGCAGCGAGATGGCAGTACCAAAGTATAACGAGTTTTTCCCTTCATTCCTGATTTTCCTGGGAGATGGGAAAGAACATTCCATAAAGGAAATTCGGGAGCATTATGCGGACAATTCCAATTTATCTGTAGAAGACCGCAATGCAACCATACCAAGCGGCAAAAATCTACTTATAGACCGTGTTGGATGGGCAAAGACGCATCTTAAAAAGGCCGACTTGATAGATAAGCTCGTGCAACTTGTGTTATTACAAATCTTGGAAAACAGGTGCCAGCAAAAGGCGCTGACTGTCTGACGATTGATTATGTCCATCAGCTGCAGGAGAAGAATGGAGATTCTTTGCCTGCCCCCCTCCTTCACTTTCTTACACAGATGCAGCACAGGTGCAGGATACTCAGAGTCACTTGGAGGCGATTGACTATGCGTTGGCACAGCTTAAATCGGAACTGGCAGATGACCTGCTTGCAGAGGTTCTGAAAATGAATGAATATGACTTTGAACGGCTGGTAGTTGAATTGCTGGTAAAGATGGGATACGGGAAACCGGAGCAGAACACAGATGCCGTAACGAAGAAGTCGGGAGATGAAGGTATTGATGGCATAGTTAAAGCAGACCGTTTGGGCTTTGATGCTGTTTATACCCAGGCTGAGAAATGGAAAGAAGGTTCCAATATCGGAAGACCAGAAATTCAGAAGTTCTTAGGTGCGATGGTCGGACAGGGTGCCATGAAGGGGCTGTTCATAACTACGGGACAGTTTACAAGCGGGGCTACTGATTTTGTGAAGAAGCAGTTGAATCATAAAATCGTCCTTATTGATGGTAAACAGTTTGCTGAACTTATGATCGAATACGGGCTTGGTGTGGCGACAGTGAACACATTGAAAATACAAAGGATTGACACTGATTATTTCAGTGCGGACGAGTGATTATATTGTATAGGGAAAGCAATCCAAGTCATTAAATAAGTGGAATACTCAAATTCCAAATTCTTCACATCAATTCTCGATAGGTCTTTTTCTCTGGCGGCAGGCCGTTCTGACTTGGTGTGAGTTCTTTCATAGTATGCACAAGTTCTTTCTGTAAAAACTTGGATATACTACCACACTTTTTATAGAAAGGTTCTTTAGTAAGTTGATAATTCTTTCGGCTAATGGTGTTAATAGTGCTAAGGATTCAATCCCTTAATTAAGAAGATTCAGTACTGCCCAAAAGGAATTAAAGAAGTCTATCACTGTGTTTCAATCCCTTACAGGAAGGTTCGGTACCCCACCTCCACCTCCATATCATCGAGCCACAGGGTTTCAATCCCTTATAGGAAGGTTCGGTACAAGTGGAAAGTTGCTCACGCTGCTGGCTTTAAGTTTCAATCCCTTATAGGAAGGTTCGGTACGCACGGAGCCCGATGGAGAACCTCAAAAATATAGTTTCAATCCCTTATAGGAAGGTTCGGTACTGAAATCAGCAAGCACGGGCGTCAAAATACTCGAGTTTCAATCCCTTATAGGAAGGTTCGGTACAGCTCAAGCAGCAACAGATGAGTGGGCTTGTTAGTTTCAATCCCTTATAGGAAGGTTCGGTACTTGGTAAATCGTTAGCTGATCTTTCAGCTCCGCAGTTTCAATCCCTTATAGGAAGGTTCGGTACACTTCTCTCCTTCCTATCCAGAAGAATTTCAAGTTTCAATCCCTTATAGGAAGGTTCGGTACGAAAGGAGAAATTCGCTCATGAGAAATTCATTTGTTTCAATCCCTTATAGGAAGGTTCGGTACTGGAATGAAACCTGTTCGTTAGAGTTTAATTTAGAGTTTCAATCCCTTATAGGAAGGTTCGGTACTTTGCCTCTCAAGTAATATTTAGTAGAGGAAAAGTTTCAATCCCTTATAGGAAGGTTCGGTACATGTCTCTAGGGTCAGAGTTAGAGATAATATGAGTTTCAATCCCTTATAGGAAGGTTCGGTACAATTGGAATATAGATTCAAAAGGTCTTTATAATTGGTTTCAATCCCTTATAGGAAGGTTCGGTACTTGTATACCCCTGCAAAGGACTGGAAAGGAAATTAGTTTCAATCCCTTATAGGAAGGTTCGGTACCGCAGACTTGTTGAAAATCTCGATAGCCAAAGAGTTTCAATCCCTTATAGGAAGGTTCGGTACTAGCAGTAGGTCAGGGAACAGCGAAGGTACTTGTTTCAATCCCTTATAGGAAGGTTCGGTACGAGAAAACAGAATTTTGGAATGGCTAAATAAGTAGTTTCAATCCCTTATAGGAAGGTTCGGTACGTTGGCCAATCGCCAAAAGGTTCTTCCGCCTGGTTTCAATCCCTTATAGGAAGGTTCGGTACCTTCTCTGCGCGCAGAGAAGGGCTGGCGGAATTCGTTTCAATCCCTTATAGGAAGCAATCCAAAAAAGTTAAATTAAAAATATCGAAAAAAAATTTTTTTTTGTTTTTATCTTTTTGATTTAATAATTCGTTTATTAATTTTCGATTATAATCATCCGGATATCTTTTGCATTTCGAACTTAAATTTTCTGAAAAGATATCTTTTAATTTCTTATAAAGAAATAATTTATTATAATTAACATGAGAATTTATTATTTGTTGTTGATTCATTTTCATCAATCTCTTTTGATTTGTATGAAATACTTCTTTTATTTTTTTATTAATTAAATTTCCTAATATTTTTAATATTACTGTTTTACATTTTTTGATCATATTATCTGAAGTATATTTATTATGTAATCCTTTTTCGTTAGAACTTTTTGATTTTCTACCAGTTCTTTTATTTTTATTTTTTTCAAATAAAAAATTATTATGAGAAGAAAAATTTAATTGTCTTATACTTTGATTATCTGATTTTCTATCTGAATTCATTAAAAAAGGTAGAAAATCTAAAGAATCTTTCATCTCATTTTTTTCTGAAT
>CALGGR010000179.1 GCA_937915755.1 uncultured Fretibacterium sp.
ATTGCCGCCGAGGTCAAGGAGTTTAACCCTGAAGACTACGGCATAAAGCTCACAGTGGGAGATCAGGGTAGCTATGGGACATGCTGGAGCTTTGCTTCTCTCGGAGCATTAGAGGCAAGCTATATAGCTCAGGGATATGCCAGCACTGCGCCGGATCTCTCAGAACTTCATCAGGCATGGTACGCATTCAGAGATCCCAGGCCCGGCTATTCTCTGCCGCTTCACCGCAACAACAGACGTATACTCGATCAAGGCGGAAATACTGATGATTCGCTATATTTCCTGTCAAGAATGGGAACTGCACTGAATACAGAGATGCCATACAGCATGGCCGGAAGTCTGGAGTCAAATCCCCCCACGAAATATCCGGATACATACAGCAACCCCCTCAGACTTAAGGCGGTCTACCAGATCGGAGCCATCACAAAAGACAAAATAGAACGCGTAAAGCATCTCATAATGAACTATGGTGCTGTGCACATAGGATACAGGCACTTGGACGAATATGAAGGCTTGGGCAGCAGCTACTATATGCCCAACGTTTACAGCATACCACGGGACAGAGGCGGCTGGCACGCTGTAATCATAGTTGGCTGGGATGATAATTACTCCAGTGAAAATTTCGGGACTAAACCAGACTCAAATGGGGCATGGCTTGCCAAAAACTCGTGGGGAACTGGGTTCGGTGAAGGCGGATATTTCTGGATCTCATATGAGCAAGAAACATCTGACTGCGCAGTGTTCGTGGCTGATGACAGCATATCGGATAATACCACGGCGGCAATAGAAAGTTTTCCTGACAATTGGTCAGCAAACATATTCGTGGCTGAAAAAATTGAGTCAGAAGACGCAGAGTCATTGAACGCAGTATCATTCCACACAAGGAGAATCAATGTGCAGTATGAAGTCTATGTGAACAGGTTCGGGAAAACTAAGCCTGAGAACGGTCCGGGAGTTCCGCAGGGCAACCCCGTCGCTTCCGGAACTCTGCCCTACGAGGGATACCATACTGTGGAACTGGACGAGCCAATAGAGATTGAACCCGGTGAATATTTCGCGGTCATGGTCAAACTTTCATCACCAGATGCTGTTTTGAGGAATAAGTACCTCACAGTAGCGGCAAAGAATAATTCGTCCATAGTCAGTTCGGCGGAATATACAGCGGGGAACAGCTGGTTTGCTGAATCTGATTCCTTGCCGGAGTCTTCTGACTGGAAAGACGGGGGGAAGGCTCAGCTCCTCTAGGTTCAGCTCCTCATACAATGCCTGCATAAAGGTCTTCTCGGTCAAGAATGGTCCTGCAAGCATCTCAATATCGGAGCTACCATCCGGCAATGCAGGGCAACCTTACTTCTGTCATCTCACAGCATCGGGCGCAAGGCCTCTGCAATGGACAGTAACGGGACTTCCTGGCGGTCTAATCTGCAATGGTGGCAAAATCACCGGCACTCCTTCTTCTGCCGGGACTTACAACATAGACATATTAGCCTCAAACAGCTTGGGAGACTCACCTAAAACGCTTGCTCTCGTGATAAATGGCAGCATAACACATAACGAGGGAGGCGGAGGCGGCGGAGGAGGCTGTAGCTCCGGGTTGCTTTCGGCTGTGATTGCATTCATGGCCTTCATGGTAAGTGGAAGACAGCGCAAACGTTAGCAAAAATATGCCCCCTGCCATTCACGACAAGGGGCATTCTCCTTACACTATTACTTCCTGCGATACTTCGTGAGGTCAATCGCAACCGCAACCGCAATGATTACACCCTTAATGACCTGCTGCCACATCGGCGAGACGTTGATGAACTGCAAGCCGTACTGAATGACCGTGAAGATCAGAACGCCCATCACGATTCCGCCGACTTTTCCGATACCACCGCTCATTGAGACACCGCCGACAACACACGCCGCAATCGCGTCTGTCTCGTAGCCGTTGCCGTAGTTGTTCGTTGCTCCTGCTGTACGAGCTGCCTCAAGAACTCCAGCGATGCCGTAAAGGAACGAGGCAAGAATGAAGATGAACATGATGTTACGGAAGACGTTGATTCCCGCGACAACTGCCGCTTCTCTGTTTCCGCCGATTGCGTAGACGTTCTTTCCGAAGACTGTCTTGTTCAGGATAAACCAGATAGCTATGCAGATTACGATTGAGATGAGGATCAAGATGCTTATTCCGGGAAAGCCTTTCCAGAGTCCGTTGAATAGCCTAAGCTGTCCAATCTGCGCGAAGTCCGGCCTTATTCCTCCGATGGGCTGTGAATTGTTGGGAGGCATGTCGAAGTAAAGCGAGCAGGCTCCGTAAATCATGACCTGTGTCGCAAGCGTCGCAATGAATGGGTGCATCTCGTATTTCGCCACAAGGAAGCCGTTCAGCGCACCGCAGACCATGCAGGCAAGTACCGCCGCAACGATGGGAATCCACACTGCAACCTGCGGAAGATCAGGGAAGAATCTGTTGGCATACGTCGCAGTCTGCATCATCGAGGCCGATATTACCGCCGCAAGTCCAACCATTCGTCCGGCTGAAAGGTCAGTACCGGCAATTAGAAGCGCAAAGCATATTCCCAGAGCCATAATCAGCTTTGTTGACGACTGAGTGAGAATGTCAAGCGCAACTCGTATCTGCATGAATCTCGGCTGAAGTATGCAGATCACAACGACAAGCACAAGCATTGCGATGAGGATCGCGTTGTTCGTGAGAAATTCCGTGAAGGTCTTTCCGGCAAGCGCGGCCTCTTCTTCGGTCTTGTCCTTTGCCATGAAGCCCTTTATTGCGGCGCAGATCCCTATGATGATGAGGAACACGGGAAGGTCATAGATTTTACGGTTGAGACCCATAGGCTCTTTCACGAAGTAGAGTATTATCCCGAGAACGAGGAATATTATTCCCACTGTTGTTATCAGACGCTTTGAGCGTGATTTTGTTTCCGCCATGATTGATTTTTCTCCTCCCTGCTATGCTGCTGTGCTGTCATTGCGCCCCGCAAACTGTGTAGCGAACGCCATGATTTTTTCCTGCGAGTATTCTCCCTTGTTGAGGAATCCCGTTACTCTTCCTTCGCACATTACCATGATTCTGTCCGACATTCCCATTAACTCCGGCATTTCCGACGAAATCATAATGATGCTCTTTCCCTGTGCGATTTGCTCAAGCATTATGTTGTAGATTTCGTACTTTGCTCCGACGTCGATTCCCCTTGTAGGCTCATCAAGAATCAGAATGTCCGAGTTCGTAAGAAGCCATCGCGCAATCAGAACCTTCTGCTGGTTTCCGCCCGAAAGATTCTGTATCAGCGTGTTCAGTGACGGGGTCTTTACGTTGAGCTTCTTGCACTCAGTGTCAGCGTCTGACTTTCTTCTGCCGTCGTTGAGGACACCGAAGTGCGCGTAATTCCTCTGGTTTGCGATGACGGTGTTCTCAAGAATCGGAAGGATACCGAAGATTCCCGTTGCCCTTCGTTCTTCAGTGAGAAGCGCAAGACCGCGTGATTTTGCGAAGCCCGGCGATTTGTTGGTGTACCTTGCGCCGTTGAGGAGGATTTCGCCCGAAGCTATGCCCCTCAATCCGAAGAGTGCCTCGACAAATTCCGTCCTCTGTGCGCCGACGAGTCCGCCGATCCCGAGAATCTCCTGCTTGTGAAGCTCAAAGCTGACGTTCTGGAATGACTTGCGGAGCGGGGAGCAGACATTCTCGACCTTCAGGACTACTTCGTCTGACGGTTTGCCTTCTCTCGGCGGGAACTGGGTTGTCATCTCGCGGCCGACCATCTGCTTTATGATGAAGTCGATCGTAAGTTTCTCGCCCTTCTCGTCTGTTACCGGCCATGTTCCTACATATGTACCATCACGCATGACAGTGATCTCGTCGGAAATTTCAAGGATTTCCTTCATCTTGTGCGAAATGTAGACGAACGCGACACCCTGCGCCCTGAGACGGTTGATTATCTTGAAGAGATGATCGACTTCGCGGTCAGAGAGCGAACTTGTAGGCTCGTCGAGTATTATGATTTTCGCCTTCATGTCAACAGCCCTTGCAATCTCCATCATTTGCAAAATTGCCGCAGACTGTTCCCCAGCCAATGCCAACGGGTCAACATCAAGCTCCAAGTCGTCAAAGAGTGCCTTAGTCTTCTCGTACATTACTTTGTGGTCAACGACTCCCATGTGTCCCGGAAATCTCCCCAAGTAGACATTCTCCATTACCGAGCGGAATCTTATTGGGTGCAATTCCTGATGTACCATTGCGATTCCCTGATCCATTGCCTGACGCGCTGAATGTATTGATGCCTTCTTGCCCTCAAGGAAAATTTCTCCACCGTCAGGCTCGTATATCCCAAAGAGGCATTTCATGAGGGTAGACTTTCCCGCGCCGTTCTCGCCCATTAGAGCGTGAACTGTGCCTTTTCGGACGTTGAGGTTTACGTTGTCGAGAGCCTTAACGCCGGGGAATGTCTTGGTGATGTTCTTCATCTCAAGCAAATATTCACTCACTATTTCTCACCTCTCGTAACTTTCTGGTAAGGCACCCAGATATATTTTCCGTCTGTAACCTCACCGCTAACATCTTTGCCCTGTGCAAGCGAAACCGCAAGTTTCACAGCCGCGCTTCCCTGACCGTCAGCATCATTGAGGACTGTGCCGAGCATTTCTCCCCTGTCCATCGCCTCAAGTGCCGAAGCGTTCGCGTCAACGCCAACGACAGGAATGTACATTGATGGATCGCCCTTGTTGTAGTCCTGAGCCTTCAGTGCCTCGACAGCACCCAGAGCCATCTCGTCATTGTTAGCGATCACTGCCTCAATGTTCTCAGGGCCTATCGACATGATAAACGCGTTCATTATCTTCATGGCTTCGAGCTTGTCCCAGTTTGCGATCGCGCTAGCAAGTTCAACAGGCTCAATCTCCGCGTCCCTGATAGTCTCAACAGAATATTTTGAGCGCAGGATCATATCCTGATGACCGTTCTGACCCTTGAGAAGTACGAACTGGAGCTTGCCGTCATGATTCTTGTCAGCTTCCGGGTGGGACTTGAAGTAATCGACTATGAGCTGGCCTGAGAATATTCCGGACTCCTCAGCTTTTGCCCCGACATAATAGGCTTTGCCGTAAGTGTTGAGGACTTCAAGCGGGGGTTCACGGTTAATGAAAACAACGGGAATGTCGGCAGATTTTGCCTTGTCGATCGTTTCCTGAGCGGCCATGCGGTCAACAAGATTCACGATGAGGACGTTAACGCCGCCAGCTATGAACTCGTCAATCTGAGCGTCCTGAGTTGGCTGGTCATCTCTTCCGTCAGCAATGTCAATCTTTGCTCCGGCCTTCTCACTTTCCGCGCTCATTGCGTTTCTGAACCTCAGCATGAAAGCATCGTTGAACCTGTAAATGCCCGCGCCTATCTTCACTCCGTCAGCAAACGAACACGAAGCGGCTGCAAGCACGAGCACCAATGCTGTAACAAAAACTTTACGCAAGAAAATTCACCTCCATAACAATAAGGGAAAACCCCCGCCGCAAATTCAACGGGGGCATGAGTGGATCAGTTCTGCTATTTCATGAACTCTTTGTAGTTCTCGACGGTAACGGGTCTGTAGGGTATCCAGACGTATTTGCCGTCAGTGATCTTGTAGCCGATCGCTTCATCAGTTACGGGCTTGTCATCGGCTGCGACGACTGCGACTCTTACTGCCGCGAAGCCCTGGTTGTCAGCGTCATTGAGGACTGTTCCAAGCATCTCACCCTTGCTCATTGCTTCGAGTGCCGGTGCTGTTGCGTCAACGCCTACGACGGGGATGTACTTCGCGGGGTCGCCCATGTTGTAGCCTTCAGCTTTGAGAGCCTCGATGGCGCCGAGTGCCATGTCGTCATTGTTGGCGAGGACTGCCTCGATGTTGTCGATTCCGACCGCTGAGATAAAGCCCTTCATCTTGTCGGTTGCCTGAACCTTGTCCCAGTTCGCCGTGTCGTTGCCGAGTTCGACGATCTCGAATCCTGCGTCCTTCATGGCCTTTGTCGAGTACTCAGTGCGGAGTGTTGCGTCCTGATGTCCCTGCTCGCCGCGGATCATGATGTACTGGATCTTTCCGTCGCCGTTGCGGTCAGCTTTGGGGTTTGCCTTGAAGTAGTCAGCGATGATCTGGCCTGACTGTGTGCCGGACTCCTCTGCCTTTGCGCCGACGTACCAGATCTTGTCGTAGGCGTTCATGACTTCGGCGTAAGGCTCACGGTTCACGAAGACGATGGGGAGACCTTCAGCCTTTGCCTTCTGCATGAGGGGCTCTGCTGCTGTGCGGTCAACGGGGTTGACGATGAGGGCATTCGCGCCTTTGGAGATGTAGGCATCAACCTGATCGTTCTGGGTTGGCTGACGGTTCTGGCTGTCGACGATCTCAAGCTCTCCGCCCTGCTTGTCCATCTCTGCGCGCATTGCGTTGCGGACACCGGTCATGAACGTGTCATCGAACTTGTAGATGCAAGCTCCGACGAGTGCGTCCGTTGCGGCAAATGCTGCGACTGCCGATACTGCGAGAATAGCTGCTGCGAAAATTACAACATGCTTCTTCATGGGAAAAATAACCTCCTGAAAAATATATTTCTCCAATGCCTGAGAATTTAAGCATGGGATTCCTAAATTATAGCGTAAAAATCACATTATATGTAAAACTTCCTTCGCTTCCGTCAGTCCGGGACAGTCCCGAAACTTCAACGCGCCAGTATTCACCGTTACCGTAACTCTTTATGTCATCGGGGCAGAATATCAGGCACTCGTCATAAGCCACATTGTCGGGAGCAACCACGAAGTAGCCATCATCGCCAGCCTTTCCGAAATTCCAGACCTTCCCGTCATTGAGGCGCGTCATTCTCACGCTTACGTTGTCGGGGTCACAAGGCTCGAAGACGTTTCGGTTGAGCGTTACCGACCAAGCTGTCTTTGCCTCGAACCAGCTCAATGGGTGAGGGTACTTCGAGGACGGCCATGAGATGAACTCGTCAGCAATCGGCCACTTCAGCCAGTCAAGATACTCTGCATACTCAGCGCGTGAGAGCTTCTTCCTCTTGATGCGGAACCCCTCGATGACATACGTAACTGAGTAACCTTTGCGGGTGCTTATGCCGAAGCCTACCTGCTTCAATCTAGGGTTGAGGAGCCATCTCCTGTGCCCCAAAGCTCCGACGTTCTTTCCGTCAGTATCTTCCATGTAACGCTTC
Organism: uncultured Fretibacterium sp.; assembly: GCA_937915755.1. Taxonomy (GTDB): domain Bacteria; phylum Synergistota; class Synergistia; order Synergistales; family Aminobacteriaceae; genus JAFUXM01. Next base: position 7,204 of record CALGGR010000179.1, read on the forward strand.
GTAGTGTCCCTGAGATCGAGATTCCCGCGAGTACGTGAGCCTTGAATAATTTTGGAGTACGCAATGTTACCATGAGATGTTGCGTCATAGGCGGCCTCGTAGAAATCCTGCGGCATATCACGAGGCTTTGAGGGAGTGTGGGTCAGGGTGTCTATAGCGTCAAGGAGTACAGCTCCCATTTGTGCGCGTCGTGTGTATTCATCGTTGAGCGTTACGTTTGCAGGAACACCTGCGAGCTGGCGGGCATAGTTGACCTCATAGAGAGCCTCCTCAAGAATATCACGCCTTACTGTCCCAGCTCTGTAAGGCGAGAATGACGGCCTGATGGTATAGGGATCTTCGAGTGCATGTGCTGAAGACTGAAGAAGCATCGCGCAGAGAATGACAAATGCTGAGAGCTTCGATCTTTTTCGGCCAGCAACAAAGAGAGCGAGCAACGCACCAAGCAATCCTGCACTTGAGTTACAACCTCCCGAACTGCTGTCATCGTTACGTGTCGTGCTGGGCATTTCTTCCTCGTAGCCCGTAGATTCTCCCGTGAATGTTACGCTGTATGAGATGCTTCCATAGGTACCGTCCTTGCGTTTCAGGCCGGAGATGTAAACGTTCCAAGTCTCGCCGTTCGAGTATCCTGAAACATTGTCAGGCCGGAATATTATGCACTGGTCTACGGCATAACCCTGCGCGTTGATCGTGAAGTATCCATTGCTGCTGCTTCCGCCGAAATTCCAAGTTCTCCCGTCCGAAGTTCGTGTGAGTCTCACGCTTGTTGAAGCTGTGCTTGCTGTCTCGAAAATTTCATCGTTCAGCGTAACCGACCATGCTGTCCCTGCGTCGAAGTACGTCAAAGGGTGAGAGTGCTTGTTCACGGGCCACGTAATATACTCATCCGAAATCGGCCATGATGAACTCATTTCGTCCTCGTCAATAACGTAGGTAACAGCGAAGCCCCTGCGCTCGCTTATTCCGAATCCTGTGCGCTTCATCCTTGGGTTCATGAGCCACCTACGATGACCGACCGCCGAGATGTTGGAGCTGTCGGAATCATTCATGTACATCTTGTTGCTGTAATTGATGGTAATTCCGCCTGAAGACCACGCTATATTTCCGTGAGTTGTAGCGTCGTATCCAAGCTCGTAGAATGACTCGGCCATGTCCGAAGGTTTGACGGGCGTATGAGTGAGCGTGTTGATGGCATCAAGAAGGACTGCACCATGCTGAGCCTTGCGGGTCATTTCGGTGTCGAGCGTTACATTTGAGGGTACACCGATGAGACGGCGAATATAGTTCAGTTCCTCAAGAGCGTCATAGAGTACATCACTCTTGACAGTCCCAGCCCTGTAAGGTGAGAACGATGGATCGGTGTCGTAAATACTTGAAGCGTGAACGGGTGTTGAGGCAATGAGGATAACGAGGAGAAATGCCGGAAAAATTTTCAATCTCATAAAAACGCCCCCATAAAAATTTTTGTTTTTAATTATAATGAATATTGCCCGAAAAAAATTACGTAAATCTTTCGGATTTTGCTCTGGACTAAACGCGATTGCGCAGAAATATCTTACGGTCTATAATGCGAGGCAATCATAGTCATATTTAGAACTTTCACGGAGGTTTGTTTCTATGGCCAAATTCAGATGCCTTGAGTGCAAGAAGGAATTTGAGAGCGACTCGAAAACGGACAGGAAGTGCCCGGAATGCAGAAGCCGATGTCTTGAGCTTGTATCAGGAGAGATTCCGCGCGGAAAATCTTGGAGTTCCAAGAGCTACTCGGCAAGGTGAGTGAGAAAATGCCGGACGAACTTTTAAGCGTAAACGACGTTAAGAAACTCACAGAGGCTCCAAAGAAGGACGAGACTCCCCCTGCTGAACCCATCAAGAAGCATGATGACCCGGAATTTCTCGCGATAAAGTCAACGTTCACGCCCTCACGCGGGGACATGGGCGGAGGATTCTGCGTTATCTTTGAAGGGAAAACAGGACGCACTGTGTTCCAGATATTCTGGCTCGCAAAACCTTACGCTAGCGGACAGATTCCCGAAGTCGGGAAGGACTGGCGTAATTTCGTGAAGAGCCTCCCGTCAATGGGGCCTCTCGACAAGGATTGGGGCGAGAAGCTGCAGGCTGACCTCAAGGAAATTCTTACGGTCGAGGAAAAGAAAAAGCTCTTTGAGAACTACACGAAGGTTAAGATCCGACAGCTTGAGAGCATTTACCGCCGTACCTTTGAGACTACAGCACAGTGTGTTTTCACAGCGTCAACAGAAGCCGAACCTGTAGCACGACATGAGCTTGAACGCGCGAAAATCATAAAGCCCCTTCCGCCGTCTCCTGAAGAGCAAGCAAGGCTGCAAAGAGAGAAGGAAGAGAAGGAGAAGGCCGAGCGTGAAGAACGTGAACGTGAGGAAGCAAAGAAGGAAGGAAACTTCGAGGGAACGATCATAAAGTGCAATCCTATGGTTGATCCTGTGAAGGGGAAAGCGTCATCTGAGATTGCGCCGGGCGATATTATCGGCGTTCAGATTGAGGGTGAAGGTACGAGCGCACTGGTCAATAAGTATCTTGAGGAGAATAACATTGAGCCTCTTTTCCCTGTTGACGAGATAAGGGAGACGCAGGGGAAGAAATTTCTCTACGTTAAGATAAGCGATGAGATACGCGGCTACGTAGCAATCACCAAAGACATCAAGATTCGCGTCAAGGAGACGGAGAATCCTGAACAGCCCAAGAAGGGTGCATCGTTCTTAGGGGATTTGTTCTTCTTCGGACTGCTAGGGATTGCGCTGGTTGCACTGCTCTTTGTGATACGGTACTTCTTCCTGTAGGACTTACGATAAAAAACTCTCCCCCGTTGAATTTTGCGGAGGAGAATTTTTCTTCTTTGAGGCTGAGAATGGGAGGATTGCTATTGTTAGAGAGCTTGCCCCCTCTTACAGAGTTGGAGGCTGTTTAATCCAACGAAACCTTCACCATATCAGCTTTAATATTCTCATAGTCAATCTCATAGATTCTATAGGCGTGCCAACCTTTTCTGCCAAAGTACTCCAGCGTCCTATTTGAAGTATCCTGTTGACAAATCAATGTGTCTTTGGAAGGCCATGACATCAATATGTCTCTGCCCTCATCAGATTTCTTGATCGTTGTTTCCAGATATTCAGGAATGGGAATTTCAAACTCGTTCATCTTCTGTAGTATTGGATGCTCACTGTCATCGAAGAACGATTTCAAGTCGTCCCATTCTTTATACATATTCGTAGGGTAGGAATGTTCTTTATCTACTGACTTGCTCATTTTTACAGTTTTTCGGGCAACGGGCTCCATATCGATAAGGACATCATGGCCAAGAAAATAATCCTCGATATAATCCCATCTTTCCTCATCATTTTCTAGTTCATTGAAAAATTTAAGAAGCACGGCAACATCTCTGTCATGCTTTTGTTTTGCCTTGGTCACATAGCTATTCGAGTAGAACATATTTCCCATGACAATATTTCTGACCTTATCAGGATCATTTAGTCGGATAAAAATTTCCGGCTCTTCTCCGCCTTCAACCTCGTATGTTATATAGTCAAATATCGACAATAGCTTCAACGCTGTATTCGAGTTACTATCCAACATAAGGCTTAGGTATCCTGTATATGAGGAACTTCCCTGCTGTGAGATATAATGCACAATATTTGACTTAATGATCGGCCTGCGCATGAACTCTTGAAAGTTACCGTTCGCCAGTGCATAGAAAGTCTTTCCGGACGAATCTACGTTTCTATGTTTAACGCAGCGATTATAAGGATCAACCAGGTCAAATAAAGAGTTGGCAATTATTCTTGCTTTGGCCATGCCATACTTTTCCCTTATAAGTTTTGCAAAATCATCTATCATAAAATATCGCTTCTTAGAGCCTGTTCAGTATCTCCGGAAATCATGATATAATCCTCCGAAATT
>CALGGR010000180.1 GCA_937915755.1 uncultured Fretibacterium sp.
TTTGCGCATTGATTACCGCACGGCAAGCGTCCCGAACTTTTACCATGCCTTTCGCCCGGTTAATAGCTGATTGCGGCAAGTCAGGTTTGTACATCTGGGAATTTTCTCGATAATATAATTCTCCGTCCACAAGCGTATAACTGAAATTGCGAACACTCGGATCGGCTGGAATTGTGTCTCTCGTATTTTCCTGCGTCTGGATTTCCCGTTCTTCGATTCTGCCTCGTATTCGTCCAAGTGCTTCACTTAATTGTTCCTGTAAATCTGCTCCTTCAATCGGTTCACAGGTCGTTTCGTTCTCGTTACCATAAAGACGGCTGTCATGCACCATCTTCCCTAAAATCATTTCAGGGTGCTGGGCAAAATAATTATTTACTCGGATTCCGTCCTCATTTTCACGGGTATAAATCCAGTCCGCTTGTATATCATCTACTAATTTTTCACGCTTCTGAAGGAAAATAATATCTGCTGTTACTTCCGTTCCGGCATTGCTCTTAAAGGCATTGTTCGGAAGTCTCACCGCTCCTAAAAGTTCGGCACGTTGTGTAAGATAATTACGAACTGAAGGATTAACTTTATCGAGCGTTCCCTTTGATGTTATGAACGCTACTACTCCACCCGGCCTTACCTTATCTAAAGTTTTGGCAAAAAAGTAATCATGTATTCTGAAATTTTCCTGATTATATTTATGTTCTCCGTCAACGACGCTGTAACCTCCGAACGGTACATTTCCTATTGCCACGTCGAAAAAATTATCGGGATATTTCGCTCGTTCATAACCGTCTATCGTTATGTCCGCTTTCTGATAAAGCTGTCTGGCTATTCGTCCCGTTATGCTATCGAGTTCTACTCCGTAAAGTTTGGACTGATTCATACTTTCAGGAAGTACACCGAAAAAGTTTCCCGTTCCGCATGACGGTTCAAGAATATTCCCCTTCGCAAATCCCATTCGTTCGAGTGCCTCATACATTGAACGGGCTACCATCGGCGAGGTGTAATGGGCATTTAACGTTGAGCCTCGTGCCGCATTGTATTCTTCTTCAGTCAGAAGTTCTTTTAATTCGGCGTATTCCTTTTTCCAATCATCATTACGCTCATCAAACGCCTGTGGGATTCCGCCCCAGCCTACATAACGAGATAAAATTTCCTGTTCCTCTGATGTCGCAAGACGGTCTTCACTCTCGATTTTTTTCAGAGTTTTTATTGCTTCAACATTATTGTGGAATTTTGTTTTTGCTCCGCCGATCCCTAAATCATCATCTGTTATTCGATAATTTTGTCGCGGTCGGCTTGGGATACGCTGTTCGGGCGGATTCGGTAGTAAATCTATAACCGTGTCAATTAAGTTTATTTCTTTGTCGGCTTCTTCTACTGTGGTCGGTTCTGAAGTTTCTACATCGTTTTGGGTCTCGCTTGTCGTGGATTTATCTGGTTGTTCTATATTAGTTACATTTTCATTATTTTCTATATTTTCTATATCTGAATTTATATTTTCTCTATCTTTAATTGCATTATCAATATTAGGAACAGAAGATATATTTTCTACTTCTTCAATATTCTCCTGCTCCTGTGTTATGTCAAATAAATCTAACTGTATATTAGATTGGTCGTTACTATTTCTTCCGCCTCCATGTCCAGTCCGTTCATGTGTTGTACCCAACCCATCGGATCGCTTCCTCTGTCGGGCGGCGGATTGTCCCGTTCTAACTGTGTCATCAGTTCGCGTTTCATCGTTTTCGCCTGTTCCTGTATCTCCCAACAATGTATCAGAAGATTCTCGCCCAGTTCTAACGCTGTCCGCACTTTCCATTCTTCCAGATATTTCCGCCTCATTCTCCCGTACTTCGTCAACGGCTGGGGCGGCTGTTTCAGTTTCTCCATTTGGTACGGTGTCCAGATGTCCAGAATCTTCACGTATATCATTCCGTCGTTCGCTTCCCTCATCAGACTTCCCTCCGGCAAGTCCTCCTTGTCCGCGTCCGTCAGCTCCGATTCCTGATATATCGTCATATCCTCCTCCAGCTTCGTCTCCAGTTCCGCGAATACTCTCTCCTCTGCCTGATTCAATTCCTCGCTCGTCATGAAGTTTATCGCTGAGGCTGTCTCCGGCACTTTCCGTTCGCTCATTTAATATTTTCCTTCTTTCATGATTCGTTCTTACTACATGTTCCACATTATCAAGAACCCGACGAGAAAATCCGCTCGTTATCGTTCCAATACGCATTGCCGTATTTCCGTCAAGTTCTGAAATATTTTCAAAGCTAAAATCTTCTTTGCGAATTTCAAGACCGCAACGTGTTCTTAAATAATACTCCACGCTGTTGCTCAATAAATCCGTGAGCTTCTGGCGTTCTTCCTGAGTATTCGCTCTCGAATATAACGGGTCGCCGTTTTTTTCAAGATTTTTCGCAAAATCACGGGCTATTCCGGCTATCTGCACTCCGAGACTTCCTAATACTCCATACGCCTGACTTAATCGGGCTGACACATCTTGCGAATCTTCTGGCTCAATCTTCCATATATAAGGTGGTTCATCAAATTCATGCCCGAAGCCCTGACGGGTGTCCGTTATGTCGAATACATGCCTTGCGCTCTTACCGTCGGGACTTAAAAGCCGGACACTTTTTGTTCCACGATTTACCCAGCGGCTAAAATGTTTATTCCATAAATCTATGTCCGCACATGCCGTTGCATTAGGCCGCTGGTCGTAAATTAAAAGCTGGTCTCGGAAGTCGTATTTATGATTACGTGCCGCACATGTCAAAAATTCTGACCAGTTATTTCCGTCAGTCATTACCCGTTGGCTTACCTCATTAAATCTGCGCCTCGCTTCCTCAAGTGCAGTTTCCTTCGCCATTTTTCCGCTCCTAACGCCTCAAGCCGTGATGTCGTTCTTCCTGAACGCTGATTTTCGCTTTCTCGTCGTTAGTGCCATAAGAAATTTTTACGCTCTCGCCGATTTTAGGGACTTCTTCCATTCTTTCAAGTTTATGCACTACGAGACTTTGACGGCCTACCTGCTGGACACAATACCCCTGCGCTTCATCAACATGAAGAATTTTTCCTTTATACTGCTGACCGTCAACTCGCGGCTTCAAAAATACTTTCGTATCGCCCTCAATCAGTTTCATATCTCGGATTGTCTGCTCAGTAAGAGCAGGTTTTTGTTCAGGATTGTTAGGGTCTTGCGTTTGGGCTTGAGCCTGTTCTCGTTCTCGGACACGCTCATATTTCAAAATTTCCTCTGACGCTTTCTGCGCCTGATTTACTGCCCGAAATAAGGCGTTCGGGTCTTCTTTGATTGCCTTTACCCAATGATCCACATATGCCGCATGATTGTCAAAATGCTCCTGCGTCTGGGGGATTCCTGTCTCCGCTGATACAAACATTGAGCTGATTTCTGCTACGAGTTCTTCTTTCGCATAGGTTTCAGAGTTCATATCGCTGGA
>CALGGR010000181.1 GCA_937915755.1 uncultured Fretibacterium sp.
CTGATCGCAGCCTCGCGCGAGCGCAGGCACGGCGACAAACGCTGGGCAAAGGAGAGCCGCGGGCTCATGCTCACCTGCGAGGACGAGGTCTTCCCCTTGGGCGCGGCGGAGCTGCTCATCGGGCGGCACCCCTCTGCCGATATTCACTTCTCCGACGACGAGGTCTCACGCTTTCATGCGCTGATCTCCCTGCGCGGCGGCAGATGGCAGATCGAGGACGCGGGCGCTGCAAACGGCGTTCTTGTGAATGGCTCCCGCATCACGGAGCCCAAGCCCTTAAAGCGCGGCGATGTCATAACGGAACTTAACGGCCAAAAAATAAAAGATTCAAGCGATTTCGTTAATAAAGTCAGAACTTTAGCACCCGGAACAATCGCAAAAATCAGCGTAGTTCGAAAAGGCTTTTAACGTCCCATCGCGTTTGAGTGCGCGGAATGTTCTGTCGTTCATGGTCTTAATGTCAACGAGAGCGTTTTGAACATCCCCCTTGCTGATAATACAGTCAGGGTGTCCAGTAAGTTTACCGCCTTTGACTGGAATGGAGACTTCGAGAGCGGCCTGTTGAGAGCCAGGATTGTATTCTACCAGCCATCCGTCCTGCCTGAGCCAATCCACTATCAAAGGTTCAAGCACAGTGCCGACATCAAATATTCGTTGTGTTCTGGAGTTATTCTCAGTGCCAGAATAGCCGTTGACTGTGTACCACAGATTGCGCAAGCATGGAAAACCTGCTTTTGATGCGCTTAATACTTTCATTAATTGTTCTCCTTTCGGGATATTGTTTACTAGAAGGGAGGGTCTTGTTCCTCCAAAATCTTTAGATATTCATCAACAAGATTTTTCCAGCCGTCCGTATATCCCTGACTGTATACTTTGCGTTTACAGTAATTACAGAGGATTTCATCAGTTGCTGTGCGTGAGTGAAATTCGTTGTTGCTGTATACTTGAATTATGTTATTTACCATGTGGAACAACTCCCTTCATGTTAAAAAGCTTCCCCCTGCTAGAATGTAAAAGCGATGAATACGAGAGCAGGGGATATGAGTAAAATGCTATAGAAAGTTGAACGTTTTCATCAAGAACCTTACTGGAATTTTGAGGTTCATTCTCCCAATCGCCGAACCAATTTTTGAAGTTAGGAGTTCTAACCTGTACCCATTGTTTCTGAGAAAGGTTAGTCTGTTTGCCGTTAGGAGCTTTCAACCACTGAGGAGAGCCTTTATACTTCTTCTGCACAGCCTTTAGTTGTTCCTCTGGTGTGTATTGAGTGAGTTCATTTTTATCATCATTTTTCTGCGACTGTCGATAACTTTCAAAGCTATCTGGGTGTTCTTTCCTGTAATTGTCGAAGTACTCTACGGCTTCCTTTTCGCTGTCCTGAGTAAGGCCCATGATATGCAGCAAGTCTTCATCCCAAATGACGAAATCTCTAGTACCTTCATCAGCAAACATAGAGAAAGGGCTATAAGGTTCGCGCATAATCTCAGGGTGAAAAGTGAAGGAAGTAATGGAGCGCAGAGCTTCAATTTTGGATTTAGCACGTTCAATTTCATGCTGCATACGTTCCTTAGCTTCTTCCGGAGAGAACCATGAGAACTCATCGCCAGGCTTTTGGTCGTAGGAATACAGCTCTTTAGCGTGTTCTATTTCTGCCTGATACTCGCGAAGTAAATTATCTTTGACTTCCAGAAAAGCAGGGCTGTCCTTAAAGGATAAGGCACTCTCAATATCCTGAAGTACATTCCTGAAGGTATCGTCAGGTAGATTGCTCCAGTACCCTTTATCGTTTGAAACCTCCAGGCCGTTAATAGTAGCGTTAGAGAAAGCCTTTCTGCCGTTAGAGAGAGGATTATTCTTACGATATTCGTCATACTTTGAGTAGATAGCTTCTTCACTAAGTCCGTCCCAATAGCGCAGGCCAGGAACGCCGAATTTGAGGAACAGAGCGGAAGTAGCCTGCCTAGAGGTATCTTCATCGAGATTGTTGAAGATGTAGACGATATTAGTGTATAATTCGCCGCCATTTTCAGAATGCCATAAATCGGAGGATAAGTCGTCTTTCTCCTCTTCATCAATGAGTTCATCACGGAAAATCCTGTTAAGGATATTATCAGCGGCCTGCTGAATTTTGCGTATAGCGTTTTTCACGTGTTCAGGCTGTTCATCAATAGAAGCGTCCCAGTTGAGCAGGAACTCATTAGCAGGAATGCTGACGCTATAGATATTGCCTTTTCTGCCAGAGTTCTTATCCGGAGTGTAATAAACGTCTTTGATGTTCTCAGCCTTCTTCAGGACATCAGGCAATAAAGCCAGAGTACGTTTTTCATCTCTGGATAGAGTTTCTCCCTCATGTTGCGATGTTTTTATAGCCGCCATATGCAAAGACAAAGCGTTTTTGAGAATGGGCAGAATGTCTTTCCACAGTAAATCCGGCTGTTTATTAGCTATGCCCTGAATGTAATTGAGAAGCATTCTTGTAGTTTCGTCCGGAGAATTATCCCAGCTGTCTTTATCCTCAGCCGAGAAAGTAAGGCCATTGTTAGTGGCGACATGTAGAGTACCGTTCCCAAAATTAGGAATGCCATATTTTCTGTAGTGTTGGGCGACGATAGGATTTTCCTCGAAGTAGATACCATATCCGCGCATATCACCGCCCTCCCCTGTACCGACATGTTTAAGGCTAAAGCGGTTGCCCAGAATGATATGTCCTGTAGCGTGAGTAACCTGTTGAGTTGCTTTCTGCCTGTATTTCTCGATAGTCTCAGGAGATATGAAGCCCTTATTGTTAGAGAAGATGTTGCGGGAATTAATATCGGCAGGATTAGAGCTGTTGAGGGTGTCCGAGTACTTGTTCTTCAAGTTATGCATATATTGATTGTAGCTCTCTACGATGTCGAAGTTCTCATTGTAGCCATTTCTGTGAATAAGCCAATCATCGTTATCCTGAGTATCAGAAAGCAGAGTATTTCTTCTTTTTTCTGGAGAGAAAGGTTCTCTTGCCTGAACATTTCTAGCTTCAGTTTCGCCGCCTAAGTAGTAGTAAGGGTCAAACCTGTGCATATTCCACCCCAGATTATCAATCATATTTTTGACGGCATTCCAGGAAGCCATTTCTTTGCGAGAGAAGGAAGCAGCGATTTTCTCAGCTTGTCTTTTCAATCCTTTGGAGTACAAATCAGCAGCCTTCTTGACGTTATCACCAGCGAAATCTAAACGTGCCTGTAACTGTTTTCTGCCGATATTAGCCGGAGTATCGCCCTGAATGAGAGCATCAGTTCCTTGTCCGCCTTCAGCGAAGCCTTCAATGTATTGGACGGCATGTTGTATTTCGTGAATGAGGGTAGATTGAATGCCGTCCAGCCCTCTCATGGCGTTAATCTCAATACGTCTGACCAAGTCGACGAAATCATGAAATCAAAGAGCCGCATGTACACGCTCATTAAGATTGAC
>CALGGR010000182.1 GCA_937915755.1 uncultured Fretibacterium sp.
CAAATTAAATTTCGGAGGATTATATCATGATTTCCGGAGATACTGAACAGGCTCTCAGGAACGCACCGCCGGCCTTGACATTGTAATGGTAGAGCGTAACTGCGCCGGTGAGGGTGTACTGAGTTCCCTTGAGCTTCCCGACTTTCGGAGCTGTCGACTCTTCCATGAGGCCGGACTGTCCGAGCCTTATCTCGTCCGTAACATAGTCGAGATTCTCACGCTCGAATATGCTGAAGATTCGCGCCTTGCCCAACTCGGTCGTCATCATGTCGGTTATTGCCTTTGACGGGACGCTCGGCTCATCGGTCTTGTTCTCGAAGCCCCGAATCGCAATCCTAGGGAGCGCGAGTGCCTGTGATGCAACAAGAAGGGTCAATGTTACTGCCAACAACGTGAATAGAACTTTTTTCATGATTTTTCCTCCTGTGAAAAATTATAAGAGCTGACTGAGGCCATTAAGGACGGCTTTCTCAAGAGCCTTTTCCCTTGCCTCATCCATAGTGTAGCCTACAGCCTTTCCGCTGAAACTTCTTCCGCCGATCTTCTCACCCTTCGACGAAACGGCCAAAATTACCGCTGATGCCGTTCCTGTGTAGAGCTTTGCCTCGTTGCGTTCGGGAGTCCCGGCTTTCACACGCGCAAGAATCGTGTATGATGCCTTCGCGCTTCTCCCCAAATTCGCAATACCCGTAACGTTTCCGCCGAATGCCCTCGCAATCGCGCCCTCTTTCTGAGCCTGCCTGTGAAGCCTCGCAAGTGCCGCATCGTCGACAACGTTGTAGCCGTTCGACATAAGCTCATCAATCATGACGGCCTCCGCTATTGCCGCGTGCTGTGAGTCCATTGAGTCGGCAAGGACTGCAACGCTCCCTGTGTTCGGCAAGGACATGCGGTTTCTCCGGCTGGACTGAGATTCCGAATCCTGTTTCGGGCTTCTCAGCATTGCCGCGCAAGAAACTCCCGCCATCGACGCTATCAGTAAAACGTATAGGACGGTACGAAATACTTTCCCTTTTCTCAACATGCTATTACTCTCCTTAATGTTGTAATGGATTTCAGACATTATACCAGAAAAGTGAACAAAAAAACTCCCGCCCCATTTCTGAGGCAGGAGTCCGGGAATTTCCGTCAGACTTACTTCAGCTCTGAGAAGTACTTGATCGTCCTTACCATCTGGCTCGTGTAGCTGTTCTCGTTGTCGTACCACGCGACTACCTGAACCTGATAGGTATCGTCATCAATCTTCGTTACCATTGTCTGGTTGGCATCGAAGAGTGAGCCGTAGGTCATGCCGATAACGTCTGATGAAACGAGCTTCTCTGTCGTGTAGCCGAAGGACTCTGAACTCTGGGATTTCATTGCCGCGTTGATGGCGTCCTTTGTTACGTCCTTGCCCTTAACGACTGCCACGAGGATTGTGGTTGAGCCTGTCGGTACTGGTACGCGCTGGGCTGAACCGATGAGCTTTCCGTTCAGTGAAGGAATAACAAGCCCGATTGCCTTTGCCGCGCCCGTCGAGTTGGGAACGATGTTAGCAGCTCCTGCTCTTGCTCTCTGAAGATCGCCCTTGCGGTGAGGACCGTCAAGAATCATCTGGTCGCCGGTGTATGCGTGTACTGTGGTCATGATTCCGCTAACGATTGGGAACGTGTCATTCAGTGCCTTTGTCATAGGAGCGAGGCAGTTCGTCGTGCAGCTTGCGGCGGAAATGATTGTGTCTGAGGGCTTGAGTGTTGAGTGGTTGACGTTGAATACGATCGTCGGAAGGTCATTGCCTGCGGGTGCAGAAATTACGACTTTGCGCGCGCCTGCGTCAATATGAGCCTGAGCCTTTGCCTTTGACGTGTAGAAGCCAGTGCATTCAAGAACGACATCAACATTCAGGGCTTTCCAAGGAAGGTTTGCGGCCTTGGGTTCGGCATAAATGGTGATTTCCTTGCCGTCAACTGTGATTGAGCCGGGTACTTTCACGGTCTTTCCGTCTTCCTCGAAAACGGGCTCTTTGCTTTCTACTGTGTGCTTGTTCTCGCCGATAACTCCGCAGTAACCCTTCTGCGCGGTGTCATACTTGAGCAAGTGTGCCAGCATTGCGGGGCTGGTCAAATCGTTGATTGCGACGACTTCGTAGCCCTCCGCACCGAACATCTGACGGAAAGCAAGTCTTCCAATTCTTCCGAAGCCGTTGATTGCTACTCTTACAGCCATGATAGATCTCCTCCTGTTAATATGAATGGCCATATTATACAACAATCCGTACACAAAAAAAGACCCGGAACTTGTCCGAGTCTCTTTCATGGGTTGGAGTTTATGGTGTTGCGTGAGAATTTCTGCTGTCTTTAGCCGTTGAGGAGGCTCAATACTGACTGCGGAAGCTGGTTCGCCTGAGCAAGCATTGATGTGCCGCTCTGGTTGAGGATCTGGAGCTTCACGAACTCCATCATCGTCTGAGCCATGTCCGCGTCCCTTATTCTGGACTCCGCCGCCGTCAGGTTCGTCATTGTCGTGGTCAGGTTCTCGCTCGTGTAGTCGAGTGCGTTCTGGTATGCGCCGATCTTTGCACGCTGTGATGATACCTTGTTGATTGCCGCGTCAATGAGTCCGATTGACTTCGAGGCCGCCTCGCGTGTCGTAACGTTGATGTTTGTTACGCCGAGTGAACCTGCTGACATGTTGCCGATGTCGATTGCGATGTCCTCGCCCTCGTTCGCTCCAATCTGGAATACAGTCGAGCTGTCAACAAGGTGAATGATTGCCTCGTATGTCGTATCGTCCGGCGTTAGTATGAAGTTCTTCTCAGCGTCGCTCCATACTGCTTTGATGTTAGCTGTCGGGTCAAACTCGATGTCTACGTTCGGGTGAAGAACGCCTACAAGTTTGTTATCGGACACTTTGACGTTCGTTGCGCCCTCGATGGCTATTCCAGTGTGAGCGTCATAGATTGATGCCCTGAATGCCGTCGTTGAGCTTCCTTTGACCTCGTTGAGCGCGAATGTGTTGATGAGGTCTTCATCATCACTGCTGAATGTGAGTTCTCCGCCAAGACCCGGAAGCACTGACCTGAACATGAACGTTCCGGGAACAGTTTCAAGCCCCTGCGGATCTTCGCTGCCCTTCTCTACAAACGTGCAGAACTTGCTTGAACCTGCTCCGTCTACATACTGTGCCTGTCCAAGTTCAGTGCCTATTGCGTAGTTGAATTTGGCCTGAAGCTCACGGATTGTGTCAGTTCCGTAAAGCGTTACGGTTGCGCTCTTGCCGTCTCCCTGATTGATGGTGATTGTCTTGGGTGTCTCAAGCATGAAAACGCCGGAGCTGTTCCAGAACGTATTGAGGTCGCGGAGCTTGGTGTCGAGTGTTGCTGTCTTGCCGATGTAAGCAGCTGTGAATGAGCCGAGCTTGCCTCCTCCTGCTGCCTTTGTGGTAAATTCATCGTTTGTCGTTAGAACGATATCGCCCTCGTACACTGTGCCATTTTCGCCGTTGATGTAGAAGTTACGGAAGTGTATCTCCTTGTCATCGAGTTTAGCAGTACTATCAAGCCCGAAGTCTATATCAACTCCGCCCGTATAACTTCCATCAGCCTTGCAGGTCACAGTATCTCCCGTTTGTCCCCACTTGTTCGGCCAGTTTTCGTCTTGTACTCCTGAAATCTGTACTCCAATATCACAGGCTTTATCTTGACCATTCTCGTCCGTCCCACCGCTTGCTGTTACGTTGTAAGCTAATTTTGTGCCTACTGCGAGATTTGCGACTGTGTCACTATTCAGCTTTATATTTAATCCTCCCGCAACACCTAATCCGAGTTCTGTTCCCACATCTTTTCCGGAACTGGTTACGATAATTTCATCCTCCAGATGATTGGACACATTTCCATCAGTGCCGAGTACGTTTGACGTTGCGCGGAATGTTACGCTGTCTTTATTAGCGGATACTGATACAACCTCCAAAAGCACGCTGGCGTTTGCTGTTGCGCCTGAGCCGGAAATCGTGAGCTCCCCAAGTTCAGTTGAAATATCTCCGCTGGCCGCATAAGCTCCTGTCAATTTGACTCCTGCCGTAGGTGCTGCTGCCTCAATCGTGTAATCCGCCGCCGGCAAGTTGTTTACTGTTATATCCTGTACGCCGTTGTCAACGACCTTGTCCGTGATTACGTTGGGGTGCTTGATGGTCATGACTGAGGACTTCTGAACCTGCCCTGAGCCTGTCTGGCTGGGGTCAACGTTGACCGTGATCTTGTAGTTGCCCTCAAATGATTTCTTCTGCCCGAACTGGTCAATCTCCCTCAGTGAACCGCGAACGTATACTTTGACGCTCTGGTTGCTTGATGATGTGATTCCCGCTGATGAGCCGTCAAGGAGTCTCTTCTTGTTGAACTGTGTCGTCTTTGCGATCCTGTCTATCTGATCCTGAAGCTGGTCGATCTCGAGCTGGATATAGCTTCTGTCCTGCGATGTGAGAGTGTCATTGCTGGCCTGAACAGCAAGCTCGCGCATTCTCTGAAGCATTGAGTTGGTTTCGCCTAAAGCACCTTCAGCGACCTGAAGCATTGATGTAGCGTCCTGAGTGTTTCTGACCGCGACTTCGAGGCCGGAAATCTGAGCGCGCATTTTCTCGGAGATTGCGAATCCTGCTGCGTCATCGGCTGCTGAATTTATGCGAAGTCCTGTCGAGAGTTTCTGTATGGTTTTCTCCATAGCGTTATTCGTCGAGTTGAGCGAATTGTACGCTGTGAGTGCCGGTATGTTGTGATATATCCTCATAGTAGTTAAGCCTCCTGCAAACGGGAAGTTTCCCCCGTCTCTCAAATTTTAGGTTTTGTGCTGCATTCCCTTGCAGTTTTGCGGCTTCCGTGCCCTCACAGGTTAGTTATCGGCCTGAGAAGGTGAGACTTTAATGCTTGAAGAAGAAATTTGACATTCGGAAGATTTCTGGTATTATTCTGGGTGTTTTGCGTGAGGGGTGGTTAGTTCAGAGGTAGAACGCTTCCTTGACACGGAAGAGGTCAGAAGTTCGATTCTTCTATCACCCATATGAAATGAAGAGACTCGCTGAGAAGGCGGGTCTTTTTTGTATTTGTGGGCGTTGTGTTGAGGGGTGGCGTTTGGTATTATGTACGTAATTCAAGGAGAGGAGAATGTAAGATGAAGAAGATAGCAATAACGTTAATGATGCTGCTACTGGTGAACGGTGTGAGTGATGGGGCGGTGTCGGATGATGTGTATGTTCGCAAGGACGTGTATGAGGCCAATATGAAGGGTATGAACGCGAAGCTGGACATGATACTGGAGCTGATAAAGGAACAACGCGAGGAAATGAAGGCACAGCGAGAGGAACACAAAGCGCAGATGAAGGAACTCAAGGACGAGATGAACGGAATCCGCGAGGATGTGAAAGTTCAGGTGAAGGAACTCAAGGACGAGATGAGTGGAATCCGCGAGGAACTGAAAGCGCACGTGAAGGAATCTCAAGAAGAGCATAAAGCTATACGTAATGATATAGCCGAGCTGACGAGAGTTGTATCGGTACTGTCAGCGCGCGTGGACGGGCTTGACGCGAGAATGGGAGATACGCGAAGCAACCTTGAGGGACGAATGAGCGACCTTCAGAGAGCTATTGATGGACGAGTTGGCGACTTGCGGAACGACATATATCTCGGTCTTGTGGTACTTGGAATAGTGGTCGGGCTGCCGGCGGTGCAGAAGGCTCTCCAAAAATGGGAAGAAAAGAAAGCTGCAAGGAACGCGTCTCAATTGCCATTCACACTTGATGACGTTCGTCGGTTGATCGAGGAAAACAACGCGAAAATGATGGGGAAACTTCAGGCATAAGGAAAGGAGAAAATACGATGAAGAAGATTACGACGACAATACTGGCAGTGTTGCTGATGAGCGGTGTGAGTTACGGGGCAGTTTCTGATGATGTGTATGTTCGCAAGGACGTGTATGAGATCCAGATGCAGGGTATGAATACGAAGCTGGACATGATACTGGATCTGATAAAGGAACAACGCGAGGAACACAAAGCGCAGATGAAAGAACTCAAGGACGAGATGAACGGGATCCGCGAAGATGTGAAAGCGCATGTGAAGGAATCTCAGGAAGAGCATAAAGCTATACGTAGTGATATAGCAGAGCTAACTAGAGTTGTATCGGTACTGTCAACGCGCGTGGACGGGCTTGGCGCGAGAATTGGAGATACGCGGAGCAACCTTGAGGGACGAATGAGCGACCTTCAGAGAGCTGTTGATGGACGAATTGGCGACTTGCGGAACGACATATATCTCGGTCTTGTGATACTTGGAATAGTAGTAGGGCTGCCGGCGGTACAGAAGGCTCTCCAAAAATGGGAAGAAAGGAAAGCTGCAAGGAACGCGTCTCAGTTGCCATTCACACTTGATGACGTTCGGAGGCTGATCGAGGAAAACAATGCGAGGATGGCTGGAAGGGCGCAGGCGTAGGATTTTCCGTAGGCCAAACCGTATGTGGATGTGAAGTCTTGGTGTAAATAGAGGCTCGCTGATGAGGCGGGTCTTTTTTGTGCATTGACATTGTGTTGAGCGATAGGGTTTGGCATTATGTGCATGTTCGCAAGGATGTGTATGAGGTCCAGATGCAGGGTATGAACATTAAGCTGGACATGATACTGGAGCATGTGAAGGAATCTCAAGAAGAACGTAAAGCTATACGTAATGATATAAGCGAGTTAACGAGGGTTGTATCGATACTTTCAAAGCTACATTTTTGTTGTCGGAATTTATGTTATTTCTGCTATTGTAATTGAAAAGAAGTATGTCACAGTTAACTTAACTTAGCACAATTCATCTCTCTCTTATAGTAGGAATCTTCTTGCGCGTTATGATAAATTTGCTGAATAATAAAATTTTTGCTATATAGTGCGAAAAGAGAGAAGAACGTTTAGAATTATAATAAAAAAAGGAGAGATGGCGCAATGAAATATGACTTTGAGACAGTACGAAAGAGATTCAAAACAGGCTCAATGAAGTGGGGAAAGATGGTTGAATACGGCGTCAAAGAATCTGAGGACATAATCCCGTTCTCAGTTGCTGATATGGAGTTCGTAACACCTCCGGAAATCGTTGAGGCATTGAAATGCGAGCTTGACACTTCCATAATGGGCTACGAAAATCCAACGCCTGAATATCTTGATACGGTCTGTTCATGGATGAAGTCCCGACGAAACTGGGATGCTGAACCTGAATGGATACTTCCCTCGAGCGGTGTCGTTAATGCGTTCTTCGAGGCTGTGAAAACCTACACTGACGAGGGCAACGGCGTAATGATAATGACCCCCGTGTACTTCCCGATGAGCATGGCAATAAACTCGACGCACCGGAAACTCGTCGACAATCAGCTCATCAACACGGGAACAAGTTATGAGATTGATTTTGATGACATGGAGCAAAAAGCCTCAGACCCTGATACGAAGATGCTGATCCTTTGCAGCCCTCACAATCCCACAGGACGTGTATGGACTCGTGAGGAACTGACACGAATTGGAGAGATTTGCCTGAAGAATGATGTTCTTGTTGTCTCGGACGAGATCCATTTCGACCTCATTATGCCCGGCCATGTTCACACAGTCTTCGCATCAATAAGTGATGAGTTCGCGCAGAATTGTCTCGTTCTCACAGCTCCGAGCAAGACGTTCAACATTGCGGGGCTTCAGACATCTAATATATTCATTCCCAACCCAGAACTTCGCGAAAAGTTCCTAGCCTCCCTGAAGCTTATGAACCCGAATCCCAAGTGCAACATTCTCGGCTATGTTGCCGCAAAAGCTGCGTATAAGTCCTGCGGTGAATGGCTCGATGAATGCCTGAGTGTGATTGACACGAATAGAAGAGTAGTTTGCGACTTCATGGCCCGTGAGTTTCCGGCGGTTAAAGTTCATGAGCTTGAGGGGACATATCTTCTTTGGCTTGACATGAACGGTCTCGGACTGAACT
Source organism: uncultured Fretibacterium sp. (assembly GCA_937915755.1). Classification (GTDB taxonomy): domain Bacteria; phylum Synergistota; class Synergistia; order Synergistales; family Aminobacteriaceae; genus JAFUXM01. The sequence goes on from CALGGR010000182.1 coordinate 7,967, forward strand.
ACAAGGAAATTGAGCGCATTAACCTTGAGGAAGCGAGATTATTCTTCGACGAGGGATATGTATTCGGGAAGCAAGGTGAGGGATTTGAGAGATGGAATCTTGCCTGCCCTACGCGATATATTCATGAGGCACTCGCAAGAATGAAGGAGGCCTATAGCAAGTACGTGAAGTGAGGTATAATTGCGTCAGCAGCTTCAGATTGAGAGGTGAGGAAACATGAGGAAGTTTGTGATACCGGCAGTCTTTGTGCTACTGATGTGTAATGTGTGTTGGGGAGCAGTATCCGAGGATATGAGCATATATCTTCGGAAAGATGTTTTCGACGCAAAGATGGAGGCATTCATGAAGGAGATACGAGGAGAATTTCAAGTTATGAATGCTAAGCTAGAGGCACTTTCCCAACGAGTAGATGATAATTATCATCATCTGGAACAAAGGATAGATAATAACTATCACAGTCTGGATACTAGGATCTCTGATGTTAGGAACGATGTATATCTAGGATTGGTGATACTGGGAATAATAGTATCACTGCCTGTTGTGCAGAAGATATTGGACAGCAGGGAGATTAAGCGTCATATGGTAACTCTGGAAGACGTTAAACACCTCATAGAGGAAAATAATGCGGAACTGAGAAAAAGTCTGCAAGTATGAGGAACGTTGACTGAATTTCAGCAGGAGTGTCTTTGCGGGCATTCCTGTTTTTTTGTGCTACTATATACGAAAAAGGAACTGATGCTAGATAGCCCGAATGTGTGAAATTGTGGTATAAGGTGTTACGGAAAGCATACTTGACAGAATCAATAAGGAGGAATAATCTGCTACGTAATGTCAGTGTGCTGGACAGGTAACGCCAATCCGAAGAAATTCGGCTACCTTCGGCTAGGGGGGAAGTTAAAGCCTCTGGACTGCCGTACCAACTCAAGTAGGCACGCCGAAAGAGGGCAGGAAATGCCTCATTAATGAGGAAAGAAAGAGGAAAAGTCGAAAGAGTGTACACAGCACTTTATTACACTTTTTACGTAGCAGAGGATACAGCTTGCATTTGTTAATGAGCGTTATAGCATTCGTAATAGTAATAGCGGTCTGCGTAATTGTCCACGAATATGGGCATTACATAACGGCGAAGATCTTAGGCGTTCAGGTTCATGAGTTCGCGTTCGGAATGGGCCCCGCAATTCTTCAGCGAAGGGACAAATCCGGAATGCTCTGGTCATGGAGATTACTACCCGTCGGAGGCTTCTGTCGTCTTGCAGGAATGAACGAGGAGGACGAGGGCGAGTCCATAATCTCAGGGCGCGGCTTCAATGAGCAGTCAGCGTGGAAGAGATTTCTCATTCTCCTCAACGGTTCGGCATTCAACGTGCTACTCGCGGTCTTGTTGATGGCTATCTACCTTTGGGGGCACGGGGTACTCGACATGGACAGCACACGGATCGGCGAGATAATGCCCGGCTTCCCGTCAGAACAGGCAGGCATTCAGGTCGGCGATGAGATTCAGTCTGTAAACGGCCAAACCGTAAGCAAATGGCGCGAAATGTCCGAGCTTATCCGAACAGAGAGCATCAAGAATCCCTCATTGACCCTCGAAGTAAAACGCGGTGAAGAAAATCTCACCCTGACCGTCAACGTCCCCAACAATGAGGAATACGGCCGCCCGATGCTCGGAATATCACCGTCGTATATGCGCTTCGGAGTATTTCAGGCTCTCAGGAACTCAGCGAGTTACACCTACAGAATGACACTCATGATGCTTCGCGGTCTTGCCGAACTTGTCATGGGCTATCAGGAGGCTGACGTTACCGGCCCTGTCGGAATTGCGTCAATGTCCGGCCATGCGTTAAGATCAGGGCTTTGGGGATTCCTCTCATTCATCTCGATAATCGCCCTGAATCTCGGGATACTCAACCTCTTCCCTATACCTGCGCTTGACGGCGGAAGGATATTGTTCGTTTTGCTTGAGATGATTTTACGGCGCAGGCTTCCTGAGAAAGTCGAGAACTGGATACACACGGCGGGCTTTGTCGTTCTAATCTCCTTGATGATACTCGTAACCTTCAAGGACGTCTATAACATATTTATGACACACTAACCATGAACAGTAAAAGACAAGTCAACATTAACGGTCTCACTATAGGCGGAAATGCTCCTGTCCGCGTTGAAAGTATGCTGAAAGTCTCGCTCGACAAAAGGGACGAATGCCTCGCTCAGTGTGAACGTCTCATTAAATCGGGCTGTGAGATGGCACGTGCTGCGCTTCCTGACGCGAAATATGCCGATGACTTGAGAGCACTCGTTGCGTCAACAAGGCTCGTCATTATGGCTGACATTCATTTTAACCCAGCGCTTGCGATTCTTGCGATGGAGGCCGGCTGTAAGGCAATACGAATCAATCCGGGCAACATGCCTTTGTCCCGCCTAAATGACGTAATATCCTGCGCTGCTTCGATGGGAGTTGTGATCCGGATCGGTGCTAACGGCGGAAGCGTCTCACAGTCCCAGCTTGACGAGGCAAATGGCGACCGTTCAAGAGCGTTGTTCCTTGCGGTACGTGAGCAGGCTGAATTATTGCTTTCCCACAATTTCACGGACATCATACTGTCGGCAAAATCCTCAAGCGTTCCTGAATGCGTCCGTGCAAATGAGCTTATCGCTGAGGCATACCCCGATTTCCCCATGCACATCGGCTTGACCGAAGCAGGGCCGGGAGACGGCGGTGTCGTTAAGGGCAGCGCGTGTATTTCGGCGTTGTTGATGCGAGGGATCGGTGATACGTTGCGTGTCTCTTTGACCGATGAACCGGAGCGTGAAGTCAGGGTAGGCTATGAGATTCTGAAGGCACTTGAGCTTAGGACGCGGGGAGTGAACCTGATTTCATGCCCGACATGCGGGAGAAGGCGAGCTGACGTAATGCGTCTGGTGAAGATCGTTGAGCCTATGCTTGCGGGATTGCCTGACGGGGTTAGCGTTGCAGTGATGGGGTGCGAGGTCAACGGCCCTAAAGAGGCGAGGCACGCACGCTTCGGGATTGCCGGAACGCCTAAAGGAGCTGTGCTTTTTCGGGAGGGCGAGAGAGTCGGGGAGTATTCGTTCGAGGAGCTCGAAGGGGTACTGCCTGAGTTCTTGAAGATGTAATGTGATGGCCTCCCTGATTTCGGGGAGGTTGTATTTTATCCCAATCATGCGCTAAAATATTCTTCACTTCGTATTTCCAGAAAATTTCATCAAGGAGGCATTATCATGGTCAAAAAGCTTTTGGCGTTTATGATGATGTTGTTACTAATGTCATCAGGGGCATGGGCAGAGCCGTATATGTGGGCAAAACACGAATCTCTTGCAGGTCTGACTGATGGGCATTCGGATTACTCGCAGGCAAGATTCTCGCAAATATACGTAACTGTCTCAGATAATGACGTCCAATTCACTGAAGAGATCTCAAAACTACCGGGAACGTTCACAATTTCAGGCGGTAATTATTCCTTCTGGAACGGACAAGAGATGCAGAAAGTCTCAGAGGCTCCCCATACATTCAAATTAGGCTCAACTTATGGAAGATGGGGCTACGAACTCTACAGGGACGATGATCAGCGCACCCGTTTGTGCCTTGAAGCAGACAATGGCCTTAACGGTGTAAACGTGAACTGGACTGTTCCCGATATGCCAAGCCTCAGTGGTCAGGCAAAGTTCCCGAATTACAGGACTACTCAGGAGCAGCTCGACTCATTCGTACCCTACATAGAGTTCATACGTTCAGGCTCTAAGGTTACGGGTCTGAACTGGCGCGTTGTGAATCCTTCTGACACATCAAAGCCCGTCCCTCAAGACTTCAACATGGAGTTCCAAGTAGATAACGCAAGCAGGAAGGGCTGGGACGAGTTTTACTGGAGCCCGTGGGTTCAGATTCCTGCAGGTGAGACTCCAGAAGGTACGCTGACATTCTATGAACCTATCGAGGAATCGGAAATATGGCTGATAGAAGTCAATCTGAATACCTTCGATGAGGATGCAGAGAAGATACACACATGGAAATTCTCTCGCCTTGATGAGCCTGAGTTGTCTATGTGGAGTACGTATGAGTCAGACGCAAAGCTCATAAATGGCAAAGCGGATTACAGTGATGCTACGTTTTATGGCCTTTCTCTTACCGTTGAGACAGACAATTCTATTCTGGCCGAAGCAAAGCACTTCACCGACGCGGGGAGAATAACCATTTCAGGCGGCGGCTATACGCTGAGAGATGACGATACAGAGGAAATCATTGATTCAGTAGATGTCGGACAAGATATGACGTTCAACTTGGGAATATACCGAGAACTTCATATCGACAAGAGCTGGCTTGAGTATGGCCTGAGAAACGAAGATTCCAGAATCGTGGTGCTTGCCGGAGGGGCTGAAACAGATCTCGGAGGAAGGACTGTAACATGGACATTCCCTCCAGAGCTGAACATGGACAGAAGCGCAGAAATCCCAAGCTACAAATCAGTCTCCGAACAGCTTGCTTCCTGCGTGCCGTACATTGAAGTAACGAGTGAGGACGGAAAAATCACAGCTGTGAACTATAAGCTGGTTAACCCTCAGGATACTTCGACAGCTTTACAGCCTTCATACAGGACAGACTTCAGAATCAGTATTCTTCACTCTGATGACAGCAGTATCTTGCGTTCAAGCTGGTACAACAACACGAACCAAGGCACATGGGTTCTTGATGAGCCGGAAGCGCTGGGCAATGTGAGCTTTATTTTTGTCAGGGTACATTACCACGAAAGCGGCAATGAATTTCTCGACTATCAGTGGGACTTCGCTCCTGTCTCAGTTCCTGCGCCCATCGAAATCACAACCGTCAGCCTCCCCAAAGGCACGAAAGAAACGCCATACACCGCAACACTTGCTGCTAACGTTTCAGGCGCAACATGGTCGGTGTCATCGGGTACACTTCCGGCAGGTCTAACTCTCGATCCATCGACAGGCGAAATCTCAGGCATTCCAACATCATCGGGAGCATTCACGTTTACGTTGACTGCAAGCAATTCGGCGGGCAGCGATTCTCGGATGTTCACGCTGACGATTGAGAGTGTTGCCGGGGCTCCGATGATAACGACTCCGCAGGATTTGGGGACATTCCAGCATGGACAAGACGTGTCGGTTCAGCTTGAAGCCATTGGAGCAACGCCGATAACGTGGACTGCTATGGGGCTTCCATCGTGGCTTACGTTCGATGCGGAGTCAGCAACGATTTCCGGCACAGCACCCGACAAGTCCGGCGAGACATCATTCACGATAGTGGCAGCAAATGCGGCTGGGAAAGACTCACGGAAGTTCACGCTGAAGGTGAAAAACAGCACGTCAGAGATAATCGCTCCGTCAATAACAACGGCCTCACTTGATGATGGCAAGGCTGGCGAACTCTACAACGCAACGCTCGACGCAACAGGCACATCACCATTGACGTGGACAGCTATCGGGCTTCCAGATGGCTTGACGCTCAACACATCGGGGAAACTCACGGGTGTTCCTAAAGTCAGCGGAACATTCACGGTCGTTGTAACAGCTGAAAACTCGGTTGGCAATGACACAAAGGAATACACGCTGACGATAGCTGAGAGCAACAAGGTAACCCCGCCAAAGATTACGACTGAGACGCTTGATGAGGCGACGGCAGGAGAGGCGTACAGCTTCCAGTTCAAAGCAGAGGGGAAGAGTATAACGTGGACAGCAACGTGGAAAACGCTGACTGGCCTCACGTTCTCACCTGATGGATTGCTCACTGGAACACCCAAAGCCGCAGGGACGTACAACATAACGGTGAAGGCAAAGAACACAGCCGGCACTGACTACGCGAACTTTACGCTCAAGGTCAACAGTACTGGAAGCAATGTGAATGCTCCGGTGGTGAAGTCCTCGAAGATTCCCGACGCATATCAGGGCGAGGAGTACAGCTATTTCCTTGAAGCAGAGGGTACAGGTCTCAAGTGGAAACTTGCGGATGGAGAGTCGCTTCCAGGTGGCTTGGAACTCACAGAGGAAGGCGAGGTTACAGGGAGAGTTGAGACCAGCAAGGCTACAACCTTCAAGTTCAACGTAATCGCTTCAAACAGTGCAGGTTCATCAAAGGCAAAGCAGATAAGCCTGAAAGTCGTTGCAAATGCTCCTGAGTTCAAGAGCGATGCTTTGAAGGAAGCGAAGTGGAACAAGAAGTACAGCTACACTCTGAAGGTCAAGAACATGAAGCCGACAGTCTGGAGCATTGAGGGCGATCTTCCTGAGGGCGTGAAGTTCGACAAGGGCAAGTTCTCAGGCAAACCTACAGAAGCTGGAGAGTTCGATCTGACTATTTCCGCAAGTAACGGGGCTGTCGAGATTTCTGACGAGTTCACTCTGAACGTGAAAGGTATAACGCCGAAAATCAAGGGTTCGTTCAAGAAGGGCACAGAGGGTGAAGCATACAGGTCGGTATTGAAAGCGACGGGTGTAACACCTCTTACGTGGGACTTTGATGAATTGCCTGATGGACTTGACTTCACGACTAACGCGACTGGCGAAGAATGCACGATTTTCGGAACGCCTGAGAGATTGTTCAGCGGCAAAATTCAAGTAACAGTTGAGAATGGCTCAGGTGATGACCAATCGTACAGCAAGGGAATGAAGATGACCATCAAGGCCGTGAAACCGAAATTTTCGACAACAATCAGCGACATTCCAGACGGTGTTGTCGGCGAAATGTACTCATGCCAGTTCAAGCTCTCGACAAATAACGCGGAAGTGATATGGTCATACACGGGAGAGATGCCTGAAGGTCTGACGATGGACGAGGACACTGGAATGATTTACGGAGTCCCAATGAAAGCGGGAGAGAACTTCAAAATCAAGGTAACCGCTGCAAACGCTAACAAGCTCTCCTACAAGTCAACGCAGACGTTCTACATCTCGATAAAGGAGGCACCGGCTGCAGACAAACCAGAAGAGCTGGAAGCCCCCGAGTTCGAGAACGGGGTGGCCATCCATGAGCGTGGAGAACTTGCTGCTGAAACTCTCGCAGTAATAGCCAACAATTATGAGGTGGTAGCTGCAGTTCTTCCGGCATTGGAAGTCGAAGAATCGGGCATTTACGAGTTCGCGGTGTCGCTCGATGTGAATGCACCTGAAGTCGGGTTGCTTGCGTGGCATTCGTTCCCTGATGGTGAGGATGATGAGGGCGATGCAGACAACGCTGTATTTCTCGACGAAGATGGTGAAGTCATTGAGAGGGTGCCAGAAAGCTACACGGTAACTGTGAGCGCATGGCTTGAACCTGGAATCATCTACGAGCCAATCATCGCGGTGAAAATCAGAGAGTAAGGTTTGAAGCAAATTGCCCCTCGAGAGATTCGGGGGCTTTTTTGAACTTCACGTTTTTCGATACTAATTCAGGTCTGCTGTGAACTCTTTGGCAAGCTCCTTAACTTCTTCGGGATCCTCCCTGTTCATCTGCTCGGCATCGCGGTAGAAAGGCTGCGCGAAATATACGCCAAGAACTTCCGCGTAGCTCTTATCCTCAAGCACTATCTGGCGGCAAATCTCAGCGAGCTTGTTCACGATTGCCTTGTCGGTTCCTTTGGGGAACTTGACCTCGTACTTCTTAGCGTTGACCACCTTGTCATAGCCCAGCTCCGTGAACGTTGAGTGATTGATTCCAGGAACCCTCTGCTTTGACATTACGCCGAGACAAACGAGGTCGCCCTTCTCGATGTAATCCTTGAACTGCATGTAGTTGGCTGCAAGGAGATCAACCTGTCCGCCGAGCATGGCCGCCATTCTTTCACCCGCTGAAGTCCCGACGTTGATTTTGTCGAACTCAACTCCCGCCTGATTCTCAAGAACCGTTCCGACGTACTCAGTGATTGAACCGAAGACCGTCGAGTAGCGAACCTTGCCGGGATTCTCCTTCGCGTAGGCTATCATGTCAGCCAAAGACTTCCAGCCCTTGCTGTACTGCTTGTACTCACCTTCGGGCGAAATCGCAACGAGTGAATATGTCTCGTCGATTGCGACTGTGCAGCAGTTCTCGAAGTCTGTGGTGTATGAGAAGTCAGCCATTCCCGTAGCTTCCTGAACAAGAGACGCGCCCGTGTGGTTGAACAGCAACGTGTAACCGTCTGCGGGTTTGTTCATAACGTCCATAGCGGCAACCATTCCCGAACCGCCCTGCTCGTTGATGACGACGAACGTCTGACCTGTTACCTTGCTCACGCGCTGGAAGAGCTGTCGGCAATAAGTATCCGTGTCTCCGCCCGCTCCATAGGGGAGAATGACGTTGACCGTCTTCGTTGGCCAGTCCGCCGCGATTGCTGAACATGCCGAAACGATAACCATAACCGCAACAATAACGCTCGATAATACTTTCTTCATGACCTGTAAATCCTCCTGTTAATTCTTGAGATATTGTTTGTTGACAACGTGCCGTACTTCCTTGCCGTTTGCGAAATCAATGATGTCGTCAGCAAGCATAGGCATAATCACATCACCGATGTCCGCAGTTCCTCCGCCGATGTGAGGTGTAACGATGATGTTCGGGGTATTGAGGAGTTCATCACCGGGCTGTAGCGGCTCATTCTCAACACCATCAAGCCCAGCACCTGAAAGTTTCCCTGACTTCACAGCCTCAGCAAGAGCGTGATCGTCAATGAGTCCGCCCCTCGCTGTGTTGATGATTATTGCCCCGTCCTTCATTCCTGCGATTCTTTCCGCGTCAATCATGTGCTTGTTCTCGTCCGTAAGCGGAACATGAAGCGTAATCAAGTCCGACGTCTTCAAAACTTCATCGAGGGACGTAAATTTCAGCTTGAACTCCTCTTCCATTTCGGGCTTCAGCCTGTAAGGGTCATAGTACTGTGTTGTTGCCCCGAATGCCTGAACCTTCCGCGCAACCTGCCTGCCGATGTTTCCAGCACCGACTATGCCGACTACCTTGTTGTTCAATGTGTAGGAGCTGTTGATGAATGTGTTCTTGCTCCATTCACCGCGCCTCAGGCTGTCCTCGTGGCACATCAGCTTTCGTCCTACTGCAAGCATCAGGAGCACCGCAAGTTCCGACACCGCGCCCGCGTTTGCGCCCGGAGTGTTCGTTACGAGTACGCCATGTTCGCCCGCTGCCTCAATGTCAACCGAGTCGAAACCTGCGCCCCAGCGGAGAATCATCTTGAGATTCTTGTTGCGCTCAATGACTTCTTTCGGGGCTTTGAAGATTCTAAGTATCATGATCTCAGCGTCAGTCATTGCGTCGTAGGCTTCCTGAGTGTTGACTTCCACGAGGTCAAATTTGTCATTCGGAAGAAGCTTGCTCAGTGTCTCGAACGTATGATTCGGATATTTCCCCGCTAATACGACTTTCATTTCTGAAATCCCCCTTCCGTCCTACGCTATCTTCTCTGCAACTTCCCTCATGAGTGCTTCAGAAGGATTCTTGCGGTTGATTGCTGAGACCTCAACGATGAGCCTGAAGAGGTTCACGCCCTTCTCTTTTGCTACGGTCTTGAAGAGTTTCACGAAACTTGAATGGCAGCCCGAAATTCCCAGCGTCAGATCAAGCGGAGTTATTGAGTTGTGGTAGTTGTGCTTCTCCATTGCGGGCATAAGGCGTGTCTCTATGAACTCAAGCATTTTGTAGAGGTCAATGTTCTTCATCTCGCCGTAACGCTGCATCATTCCAACACAGACTTCGGTCGGAAGATTTCCTGCGCTTCTTGCCATTCCCATGAGTCCGCAGTCGAGGATAGATGCGCCGCTCTTGTAGGCTGCCAGAGCATTAGCCGCCGAAAGTCCGAGATTGTTGTGGCAATGGAAAGCTACGGGGATTGATACGGCCTTCACGAGTTTCTCTGTGTACTCCGCCGCCTGCTCCGGTGTCATTGTCCCCGCTGAATCCATTATCGTTATCTGGTCGAGGCCAGCGTCAGCGAGAGCCTTTGCTTCTTCGGCAAGCTCGTCGGGCGTGAGAATGTATGCCTTCATCAGTGAGTAAAAAGCCTTTAGTCCGTACTTCTTGACATCTTTAATCGGCTGGATCGAAATCTCAAGCTCTCCGGCATCAGCACCGATTCTGAGGAATGACAGCCCGCGCTCCTTCGCAATGGCAACATTGTTCTCACGGTATCTCTTGGCGTTGAGGAACATTCCAAGCTCTGAACCGCGATTGAGGTACTTCTGCGCGATGTCGAGATACTCTTTATCGGTGAGTGCCTGAGTGTACCCAGCTACTTCATATGCTCCTATTCCGCCCGCGTTCCCGAACTCAATAACAGGGACTTTGCATGAAGTGAGGCCGTCAAGCACCATGTCAGTGATTTCCGCGTCGAAGCCTTTGCCGACGATGTTAGCTCCGTCTCTCAGTGTGCAGTCCATTAGTGTTACGCTCATTGTGAATTACCTGCTTTCTGTGAAATTTGGTTGTTGATTTTTTCGATGCGCGTAATATAATTCACTAGGGTAACAATTACAAACAGTTTATTATCGACAAACTCGACAATAAAAATCTTGTAGCATAGGGAGGCTTTGATCTTGAATCTCAGGAGCATTGAATATTTCCTCAAAGTAGCAGAGGAAATGAACGTAACGCGGGCTGCCGAACAACTCATAATAAGTCAGCAGGCTTTGAGTTCTCACATCAAGAGGCTTGAAGATGAGTATAATGTCAAGCTGTTTGAACGAAGGCCGACACTACGTCTGACAGAGGCGGGAATGCAGATGGTATTCTACGGGAATCAGATACTTGAAGCAGAGGCTGCTTTGCGTTCAGCGTTCTCGGACATAACAGAGAATGCAAAGGCGACTATACGCTTCGGTATTTCGAGGCTCAGGAGCTTGGTATTCTTCCCGTTGATTTGGGAGCTTTACCAGCCTTCACACACAAATATCTCGATTGAGCTTGTTGACGGTAACAGTAACGAGCTTGATGATTTGCTTCAACATGGGAAAATTGATTTGTACGTGGGGATAGATGTTCCGGTTAGCGTGAGTCAGCATAAAACTTTGCTTGCAACTGAAAAAATGCAGTGCTGCTTCTCCGAAAAGCTGATGAAGAAATTTTACCCCGACACGTACAAAGATGTCATTGCTTCTTTTGCCGAAGGAGTTGACCTTCTGAAGATCGTTCACCTTCCGCTGATTACTTTGCGGCAGGACAATCGACTGCGGGAAGTCCTTGACCGTTTCTTTTCGCATCACGTCAAACCCAGCTACACTATTGAGTGCGATGAACAGAACCTAATTTATCATGCGGCTAAAGATGGAATGGGTATCGGGATTATTTCACCTTTCGGACTTTATCGTCATGCTGATGATCCGCAAGACGAGGAAAATAGATTCTATACTTTCCCGATCCTCAATGATATTGGTATGAACGAGACACATCTTGTATACCGTTCTGACTATAAGCTGCCTAATTATGTTCATGATTTCATCAGGGATATAAAGGAAGTATTCGGGAAATACGCGGAGGCTATCACTAAAAACTTCTCGGTGCGCTGAAAGGTATTCACAATAAAAATCTTGTCTGAAAAAGGAAGTTTTTGCTGTTAGACATTGTTATTTTTTCACAATATCATAAACAGCACTACACATATTTTTTCAGGAGGATTTTCCAAATGAGTCCAATGTTAATTGCGTTGATAATTCTCATCGCAACGGTTGCACTGTTCATCTTTGAGCCGGTTCCGTTAATGGTAACTTCAATCGCCGCTTCACTGCTCTATGCTTTCTTCGGGCTGATTGAGATCAAGGACATCTTCGCAAGCTATGCCACGAACACAAATGTCCTGATGGTCGCCATGATGATAATCGGAGCCTCAATGTTCCATTCAGGTCTCAGCGAGTTAATCGGTGAGAACATGGCCAAGTACATCAAGGGAAGCGAGAAGAGAGCCATACTTGTTACAATGTTCGCCTCATGCGCTCTAAGTTCGGTATGTACGAACATAGGAGTCATGACAGCACTTGCTCCCCTCTGCACAGCAATGTGTCTCTCATCAGGCATTCCCCCGTCGAAAGTCCTGCTCTCACTTCTTTTCGGAGCACAGCTCGGAGGCTTCAACACGCTGGTCGGAGTTCCTTCAAACGTTCTTGCTAACAGTTTGATGGTCGGCGCAGGTTACGAGAGCTTCGGGCTTTTCTCGATTACGCCGTTCGGAGTTACATGCTGCATAGTCGGTGCATTGTACTTCGCGTTCATAGGGTCAAAGATGCTTCGTGATACTGGTTACATTCCAGAGTTCGCACAGACAGACAGAAAGCCCCTCGACAAACGCAAGGCCACGATCACGGTCATAACACTGTTCGTTGTCCTCGCAGTAATAGCGTTCAGCCCCAAAGCACTCCCCATGCACCTCGCGGCTGTTATCGGCTCTCTGGTCATCATCGGTACGAAGTGCATGACGGTCAAAGAAGCCACGAACTCTGTAGACTGGAACTGCCTCTTCCTCATGGGGTCGCTTTCGGCAATATCAGCGGGGCTTCAGAACAGCGGAGTTGCAGGCGTAATAGCTGACGGTGTCCTGAAAATCTTCGGCGAGAATCCGAGTACGTTCCTCGTTACGACGGTGATATTCTTCGCGATCGCAATTCTTACGCAGTTCATCTCTAACACAGCGGCAATTCTTCTCTTCATGCCGATAGCAATTTCCGTAGCAAAATCAATCGGAGTGAACGTACACCCTGTGGCAATGATCATTACCCTCGCTGGCGCAGCTTCATATGCAACACCTTTCGCGGCTCCCCAGAACATGCTTGCGGTTGGCTGGACAAACTACAAGTTCATGGACTTCGTGAAAATCGGCGTTCCTATGGTCATTCTCACCTACGTTGTTGTGGTATTGCTGCTCCCTGTGTTCCTGCCCTACTAGCGAGGCATTGTCATGGAAGGAAAGAACTGGCTCAAAGGCGCGTGGGACTTGCACATTCATGTTGCGCCTGACGTTGTGAAAAGGAAATGTACCGAGCGCGTTGTAGCTCAGAGGATGCACAAAAAGGGAATGAGCGGCGGGGCGATAAAGTGCCATTTCTTCGAGACGATCGCACGGGCTGCGCTTGCCAATGAGGATTACCCTGACCTTAAAATCGTCGGCGGAATAACGTTGAATCGTTCCGTCGGAGGACTGAATCCTGAGGCAGTACTCAAAGCCGGAATGATGGGCGGAAAAATGCTTTGGTTCCCGACAATGGACGCGGCTGTTTTTCAGCAGTACAAGCACAGAGGGGATGACAGCTTCGACTCGTCAGGGCTTCTGAGGGGTTGCGGCAAGAACGGAGAACTGAAGCCTGAAGTCTTAGAGATTTTGAGGACAGCAGCTAGATATGACATGGTAACAGGGACAGGTCATCTTGAGCCTGAGGAGGGATTGAAGGTTGTCGAGGCCGCATTTTCTGAGGGAGTAAAGAAGGTCGTTCTGACTCACGTTGAACACCCCGCCATCGACTACTCTGTAGCACAGCAGAAGGAAGCCGCATCTCAGGGGGCGTATATCGAGCACAGCTTCAACAATGTACATTTCGGGCGCTGCTCAATGGAGAAGATGATAGAACAGGTACGAGAAGTCGGGCCTGAACACGTGATACTTACGGGCGACTTCGGACAGCATGATGCTCCATACTTTGACGATGCTATGCAGTCATATCTTGAGACTTTCGCGGAATCATTCACAGAGGACGAAATAAGCACAATGGTCGCGAAGAATCCCGAATATCTCATCTGCGGTTAGTCTGCCAAAACAGAAACTCAGCCTCCTGCCTGCACATTATAGGCGGGAGGTATTATTTTCTCAGCAAAAAAGTGATGCCCGAATCTTTTTCAGACTCAGGCATCAGAACTGCTTAGTCAGGAGTTAAGCAGAATGTTTCTTTGACCTCATGTGGGAAATCATAGGTCCGACTATCGACAGGACGATCAGCGCAATAAGCACCAAGCATATCGGCCTTCCAGTGTAATACCCAAAGACATCGCCCTTTGCCATTACGAGCGAGAGGAGCAGCCCGCTTTCGGCCATGCCTCCGAGAATGAGACCGAGAATCAGAGCCGCTGACGAAAGTTTGAACTTGCCCATGAAGTAGCCCGCAAAACCGAACGCAATCGTCGTGTAGACATCGAACATGTTGCCGTTGATTGCGTATGAGCCTATTAGTGATAGCGACACAACGACGGGCATCAATACCGAGTTGGGGATTCTCGTTACGTTGACGACATACTTCGCGATTGCGAGGCCGACAAACACCATCAAGATATTCGACAGCGCAAAGCCCGTTAGTATCGAGTACGTTATATCAGCCTGAGCCGTGAAGAGCCTATGACCCGGTACAAGACCCTGTATCAACAATCCTCCGAGTATTATCGCGGCTGTTGGGCTTCCAGGAATTGAGAGCGTCATCAAAGGAATCATTGAGCCTCCTGTTACAGCGTTGTTTCCGCATTCGCAAGCGCAAAGCCCTTCAAGTGAGCCGTTGCCAAACTCCTCTTTGTGCTTTGAATGCTTCTTCGCTTGGTCGTAAGCAATCCATGAGCCGATATTTCCGCCCGCGCCTGGAAGAATCCCGACACCGATTCCGATTATTGACGAAACAATCAGCCCCCAAAGGTAACGCGGCATTTCGCGGAGTGTCGGAAGCATCTTCGTTCCGAGAGTCGTATTTGTCTTTTCGAGGAGCGACTTGTTGGCGTGCTTGTAATCCTCGCTGTTGTTGAGAACCTGCGAGATAGTGAAAAGTCCAATCAATGCCGGAACCATCTGGATACCGTTCATGAGGTTGTCAGAGCCGAACGTGTACCTCAGCGTCCCGGTCATAGCATCCTGCCCGATTGTCGCAAGAAACACTCCAACGCACCCCATGAGAAGCCCCTTGAGGATTGAATCACCAGCAAGGCTTCCAATGACCGTAAGTCCAAAAACAGCAATCAGGAAATTTTCCGGCTCGCTGAACATCAAGCTGACCTGAGCCAAAGGAGGAGCAATAAGCAGCAATGCTATAGCACTCGCAAGTCCTCCGAAACCTGAGGCAAACATAGACATTCCGATAGCTTCAAGACCTCGCCCCTGCTTGGTGAGCGGGTAGCCCTCCATAGCTGTTGCGGCGTTCGCGGGAGTGCCGGGAGTGTGAAGGAGTATAGCGGAGATTGAGCCTCCCGTCATGGCCGAAGTGTAGATAGCCATGAGCATTACGAGCGCGGCAATAGGCTCCATTGAGTACGTGAACGGAAGTAAAAGCGCTATAGCCATTCCGCCGCTAAGGCCGGGCATTGCACCGACCACCATTCCGCCGACAACACCGATGAAAAGTCCGAGCCATACTTGCAGGGACATCATATTTTGCAGAACTGAGTAGAACATTGAAATCACCTCCCGAAATTTACGGCATTCTCAGACTGAGGCCGACAACGAAAAGAAGGTACACGAAAATTTCAAGCCCTGCTGTAACGCCGAGTATAACCTTCCAGCTCTTCTGCCCCTGCATGAACATTCCAAGAGGAAGGAATATCGCGGTTGACATGAAATACCCCGTGAACTCCATAGCGATAGCATACGCGGCAATCACTATGATAGCGACAAAAGGGCCGAAGAATACATGCCCTTCAGGAATGCCGGAGTCCGCGCCTTGTTTCGTGAGGCGTATCCCTGTGATTAACAGCATTGCGGAGAGCGCAGCTGTAACAACAAGAACTCCTCTCGGCCAAATAGCAGCTTCAGGGTCGAAGAACTCATCAGCCGCCTTGTAGAAGTAAACGCAGCCGACGATGAATAGTATTCCGAGCCAAACGTCAATGTTGATTTTCTTGAGACTCATGTTTTTACCCCCCGACAAAAAGTTCCCCCCGACACTCTCACATGTCAGGGGGAATCAGATTTACTTCTTCTTCGTCCAGCCAAGAACTTCGGAAAACTCTTTCATGACTTCTTCCTGCTCTTTGGCATACTTGATGTAATCTTCGCCGCCCATGTAGTTCACAGCTTGGCCGAGTTTTGTCATCTTCTCGATGAACTCAGGGTTGTTGATGCCCTTCTCCATCGCCTTTAGCCAGCGGTCATAGACTTCTTGACTCACTCCGGCGGGAAGCGCAAAACCTCTATCCGAAGGTGATGTGATGTTGTACTCCGGCATAAGCTCGTTGAACGTCGGGACATCGGGAAGAAGGTTGGAACGTTTCGGGGCAAATACGCAGAGGATATCGATCTCGCCATCCTTGTAGGCTGTGATGCTCTCGCCGATTGATCCCCAGCCGCAGTCAACGTGTCCGCCGAGGATTGCTGAATACGTGTCGCTCCAGCCTTTCTGGTGAAGGTAGACGAGCTTCAGCCCTTCGATTTTGGAGTTAAGGCTGACAGCAACGAGGTGCTTGTTCGTGCCGACTCCGTTGTCCCCCGCTATGACCTTGTTGTTCTTCGCGTATTCGATGAAGGCTTTAGCATCAGGGAAACGTTCATCACCCTTCTTAACGATGAGGCACCCACTGTCGCTGACCTCATTTGCAACGAGAGAGAAGCTGTCGAGTGTTACCTTCCTTCTCTGCTGGGGGTCAAGGTATCCTGAATAGACTGTCGGGATATTCATTTGTGCGATTGTGTATCCGTCCGGCCTTGCCCTGAGAAGCTGGTTCCACGCAATCCAGCCGTTGGCACCTGTAGCGTTCACGACTGTTATGCGGACTCCGAGATCGTCCTCAAGGTAAGGAACGAGGGTTCTTACCGCAATGTCAGCACCGCCGCCGGCACTCCACGGGACGATCATGGTGATGTTGTTCTTTGGAGTCCACTCAGCATAAGCGGACGACACGCAAAGAAGCATAACGAACAAAGCGCAAAGTAATTTCTTCATACTACTATCTCCTTTCAAGCCCCTTAACGGAGCAATTAAACACGAAAATGTCCATTGTGCGGACAAAATTCGACTCAACAGTCTGGAATGATTTATCGCCCTCGAATGAATGTGTCGCAATGAGATGGACGATAATATCAGGCAGACCAGCCTCAGCAGCAATCACAGCACCCGAAAGAGGGTGGCGCATAAGCTCGTAGTTCTCACTGTGAATTGCTTTCCCGTCAACGCAGACAAACTCCGTCAGCTTCCCTATGTCATGAAGCAATGCTCCGGCGATTACGACATCACGGCTGACCTCGACATTGTGCCGCCTGTAATATTTCTCCAGAGCGTCAAAGTTCAGCATACAAACATTCGTAACGTCGTTGACATGTTCAACCCAAGAGACATCACAGCCCTTCCAGTTCAGCGTAACGGGGCAAATATGAATGTTATCCTCGTTCCAGCCTCCTTTCTTCATGGCCAAGTCCATAGCCGCCAATGATTTCCCGCGAAGTTCCCCGTCTTTTATCTCACTGAATGCGGGGAAAAGTTTTTGTATCTGCTCATGTGTCATTTGAACCACTCCTCAATTAACGCGACTGCCAGAAGAATTTACGCGCAATGACGTAAAACACTACCCACAATGCTGCACTTCCCGCAAAGAGTATCCACGGCGAAACGGCGAAAGCGAGCGCTGGCATGAACATTATGTACGGCAACGACCATGGATAACACAGAGCCGCTGATGATGCCGCCGATTCCTGCCCTGAAGTCTCAAACTGAGGATCAATCACCCTGAGAAGCATCAAGCCTGTGGCGAGGACTCCGCTCTCAAGGCCGTAGCTTCCTATAGCGCGCTCGAACCAATCGACATCAAACATCTTCCACGCAAAATAGAAGTTGACGATGAGATTCCCAACGATTACCGCAAGAATTGTTACGATTAACGGAACCATGTAGAGCGAAAAGACTTTCAGAGAGAGTGTTGAAATTGCGGAACACACAAGGTAGTCGAGAGCAACGCCTGATATTCTGTTCACCGTCGGCCTGTCAATGTAGTCGCGCATGTTCAGCTTCTTCAGGATGAATGACAGCAAAGCACCACATATCATCGCACACGCAAAGAGCGGAATCTCTTTCAGCAGAGGGTGAACCCATGTCAGGCTCGTTGAAAGTATGCGCGCTGAACCGTAAATGATTCCGACGAACGCAAGCTGAAGCGCGAGAGGGTCAAGAGCGTCATTGTACGTAACTCCCTTGCCTATGGCTACACGCTTTTCGACCGGCACGAAACCTTCACGAATGTCCTGCGGAATATCCTGCGGTTTTGAGACTTTCTGAGCATATCCGCGCCTTACACCAATGTTGATTACGATCATTCCGATTATGATTCCTGAGAGAAGCCCAGCGGTTGCCATTGTGTTTGCCACTGATACACCGTCAGCCCAGCCCGCCGCCTGAAGCGCAGCCCCCGCAGCATTAGCCGTTCCGTGTCCGCCGTGAAATCCGAAGACAGGAGTCAGTCCGAACGCAAACGGAAGGTTAGGGAAGTGCGGCATCATAAGGAGCGTTGCACCCATTCCGACGAGAACCTGAGTCTGATGAACGAGTCCTCCCTGAGTTGCGGCTGAAAGTGCGATTTTCCCGAAGTTATGCGAGCTTTCAGTACCGAAGAACGACAGGCCGAGGACGACAGTTACGAGAACACCCGGCCACTGAGCTATTGTTGAGCTTATGGGAAGATGCCAGCTCGTGTACTGCCCTAGAACTTGAGGGCCTAGA
Source organism: uncultured Fretibacterium sp. (assembly GCA_937915755.1). GTDB lineage: Bacteria > Synergistota > Synergistia > Synergistales > Aminobacteriaceae > JAFUXM01. Next base: position 26,564 of record CALGGR010000182.1, read on the forward strand.
AGAAGCCCTACGAATCCCGCCAAGAGTGAAGCGGGAAGGTATAAGTTCTGGAAGACTGAGACCTTCTTCCGAAGCAGAAAGCCTATGAGGAGCAGAAGGCTCAACACAGACAAGTCCGAAAATACGACAGCAATAGCATTCATGAAACGATTACCCCCCTTGAGAGTTAGAAATTAAATTGCCTGAAGACAACTTTGCCGCCTAAGATTGTGCATTGAGGTACCAGCATTTTATGGAGAGTCAAAGTGTTGCCCTCCCTGTCAGTGATGTTTGACTCGCAGTCAACGAGCTTGAATATCGCCAAGTCAGCACACGCGCCCTCACGGAGAGTCCCAAGCTGACCTTTGCGGTTCACGACTTCCGCAGGACGCTCTGTAACAGCGCGAACGACATCAATAAGCGGTACACCAAGCTCAAGATATTTCGACATTATTCGCGGAAGTCCGAAAACGCCCGGCTGGAACACGCTGCCTTGAACGAGGTCAGTGCTTATTGTGTCTGGAAGGAAATTTTCAGCGAGAGCCGCCTTTATGACAGGGTAAAGATAATGCACCCTCGCGTCGGCTGTGTCGAAGATGACTCCTCTTGAACGCGCCTCGTGTACCTCTGATGACAGCTTCCCATTGTCATTGAGTATTGAGTGGCCCCGGCCTTGAAAAGCGTGTGAATAGATGTCATCTTTCCTGAATAGCTGTATAAATTCTGAAACTGGGGCAGGCGGGTTAGTGGTGTGAACTGAAACTCTTGTGTCGACTTTCTCCGCGACTTCGAGAGCTTTCTCAAGCGGAAGAAGACCTAAATCGCCAACGAGCTCCTTGCTTATTCTCACTTTTATTCCGCATAAGACATCGGGGTATTTCTCGAAGAGTCTCTGAATATCGTCAGCCTTGAAAAATTTGGGGTCTAAGTTTTCCGGGTAACTGCTTGTTATGAGTCCTGAAGTCGAGATGTTGAGTGCTGCGAAGATGTGAACCTTGCTCCTGCTTATAACTGAATCATAGAACCCCTGAAAGTTTCCTGAGCCTGCACTGCCCTGGTCAATGCCTGCTGTTACACCCATAGGAAGGAGAGTGAGGTCTGGGATTATTCCGTTCTCTGTTCCGGCGTTAAAGACGTGAATGTGGGTGTCAATCAGTCCCGGCATTACTAGACAGCCCGACGCATCAATCTCCTGAACAGCTGGAGGCTCATTGCTCTTCTCATATATTCCGGCGAAATAAGCATCATCAATCATGACGCTTGCTTCTCTGTTTATCCCAAGAGATGAATCTAGGACAGTTCCGTTCTTTACTATTAGGCTTCCTGACATTGTAAATTGACGACCTTCCTGTGATTATGGTATATGTTCTTGATGTTGGAATGCTATCAATTTATAATCACAAAGTCTAACAGTTTAAATTTTTGAAAGATAACAATAAAAAAATTGTTACGAGAAAGAGAATGTAGCTTTGTATCTTAAACGTTGACAGACAACTATAGTGTGGGGAGAATGCGCCGGCAATATGCCAATTTAGATTTTAGATTAAAGAAAATGCCTCAAGCATAAACACTTGCAGCCTTCTGAGAACGAATTATTCACTGCTTGGTTGAGGCAAAATTCCAGTTCACGAAAATTCCCTGGATATGTGCGCTCTTCAAGATAATTCAAAGCATCAAGGCTTATAGATTCTACTTTACGCTTATCTCCTATGAATGGATTTATTTTCTCATTCTGGAGAACCATACTTATCAGAAGACGTATATCCTGCTTTCTTTCGCTTAATGACGGAATTTCTATCACATGCCCGAAACGGTTGAGAACATCTTTCCGGAAGGAACGATCATTCCTGACATCTTTATTGGTCGCCGCTATCAGAATGCACGGTGAACATACGGAGTCTGTCATGCCTCTGGGAAGAACTTGAGCATTATCCATGTATGTCAAAAGGCGCGTCTGGCTTTCCTCATCCATATCACCTATCTCATCAAGGAATACCACTTCCCCGCAATGCCCTATGAAAAGTCCAAGTATGTCATGATCCGAACTCGTGAATGAACCCTTACCAGCCCCGAAAAGCATAACATCTATTGAGTTGGCGTTATATGACGATATATTTACGCGCGCCAGCTTCATATCCGGCATGATTACACTGGCTGCTATGGTGGCGAGAAGAGACTTCCCGCAGCCTGTTTCGCCGAGAATAAGAAGGGATGGAACGCGGAAAGAGTCTTTATTGCTTGCTTCAAAGAATTTGTTTATGTCCCTGCATCGTTTCTTAAGGTCATCAGCATTGCCGAAGCTGCCTCTTAGAGCGCGAAGTACAGGGTCATCAAGAGCTAACAGTGAGTCCTTGAATTTTGCAGACATTCTTTGCATTGAAGGTGTCGAAAAGAGACTCATGAACTCCATCGTACAGTTCTCAGAAATTTTGACCTTCCATTCTATGGGCTTTGAGAAATCTTCTTCCTTAAGCCCGTTTCTGCGAAGGAACTGACGGAGCAGAGTTTTCACCACTTCCCAGAAATTTCCGACCTCATCGGCTTCTCTGTACTCTGTGAAAAGCCTTGTGGCTCTGAATATCCCGCGTACATCATAAAGCGGATTTTTCAGGACAGAATTAACGACACTTCCCCAGCTGTCATCAGGAAGAATGATAATTGCCGGTAATGGACGCGGTATCGCTTGCTTCACTTCACTGTGCTTAATCTGAAAGTTAGGGTGTGAAGGGTCTCCAATGATGAAATCAGCACTGAATACATCGCTGCTCGTTTTGATTTTCCCGCTCAAAAATGAGAACTCGGTCTTTCTGCCTTGCCCTATAAGAGCTGACATAACAGACTTCACGAGTTCTTCACAGCTCTTGAACTCTTCGGCCTGATTTTTACTTCTGTATGCAAAGCAGATGCTCACATCATAGCTCATTTTCTGTTCCACCACTCTTTCCACGCTTTAAGTTTTTTGCGCTGCAGCGTAGATTCCTCGTAAGCAAATTCCATAGTCTTGAGACCTATGCCTTGTTCATCATTGTTGCTGACGAAATTATTGCATAACTCGTTAATTTCAGCGCAAAATTCGTTGATGCCTTCAAGTATCCATCCTTTGCAGTTTTTCCAGAGAAGGGGATTTTCTGATGCGTGTTCACTTTTCGAGAGTTCGCGCTCCAACCAGAGGTGTTCGAGATTTTCCGGCAGGCTGGCCGAGCGATCTTCGCTGTCCTTTCCCTTTCCTTTTCCTGCGCGGAGATTCCCGAGCGGCATAATGTCATACCCCATACTTCTGTCATTCATATAGAGGATGCCTGCATTTTTCAGGGATTCAAGCCAATTTCCTTTCGAGCCGTCATTATCCTTCACAAAAAATCCCTGAAGGCTCAAAAGCAATTCTCCGTAACTTTTGTCTGGAAATTCTCCTGCAAGAAAATCAAGGATTGACTGGACTCTTCTCCTGAAATATTCTTTCGCAGACAGCCTGAAGCCGTAATGCGAGGCTGCCCACAATATTTGTCCTTCACACAGGATCCATATGGGCTGTACTGCTTCTGTGTTTGTATCGCCTGAGTAATCGTCCTCATCATCTTCAGATTCTTCGTCGGCTTCACAGAGTGCTTCATCATAATCATCTTCCGTCAGTTCGATGTCTTCCTGATCCGTGCTGTCATCAACATAAATATAGATATTGCGCTGGATATAATCCTCCCTGTTTAATGACTTGTTCTCAAATTTCGCTTCGTTCACTGTGCGAAGTTCCATGCTTTTCCCCTCCTTCCCAAAGAAGACGGCTCTTTATTGTGCTGAGACTATCTGCAAAATGAAAATCATGACCGGGCTTCTTTATCAGAAACTGTGAAATCCTTTCGCCGGATATGTCAGAGATGAATTTGTCATCACCGTCGTGCTGCTTGCAAGCTATAACAGCTTCAAAATGTATCATAAGCTGAGGAAGCTCTTTGTTGGCAGTATGCTCCTCATCATCAGCAGTCAGGATTTCCGTTATCACTTCTGACAGAAGAGGCTTTTCTTCCGATACGAGAATTTGCCTTACTTCACGGATTGAAACCTCTTTCTGAGCCGAGCCCACATCATGGAAGCGTTTCATAGCAAGCTGAGTTCCGCGTTCACCGATTGCTTCTGCTGCTGTCAATCCTGCAGCAAAATTCTCAGGGACAGTCTCAGGCCTGTCGTATGGCTTTGAGGCTGCATCTGCTCCGTAACACATAGCACAGACGTGGCCCTTTTCTCGTTCGTGGCAATGAATCGGAGAGCGTAGTCTTACAGTTACACCTTCCATTAGGGAATCAGCTATGCGTCTGACATCATCGGAGTTGAGGCATTTGCTTTCTCCAACCAGAACCCTGCCCCATAAAACGCGCTCTGCATCATCGTAAAGATTGCCGGACGAAGGCATTATAGTGCCGTCAACAATAAGCCTTCCGTGTTCTGCTGAATATGATATTTCTATGCCGTCAGAAGTCCCGCAGTCATGTATGCTCACTGTGTATTCGTACATTTTCTCGGCCAAGAGACGCGAGAAGTACCCAGCCTCAGCTACCGCAAGTTTCTTCTGAGCCATCGCGTAACGTGAAGGATAGCTGTACGCGAAAAGTTCCTCATCACTTAAACCGTGCCAGAAATTTCCATGTATGAATGTGCTGTGAGTCTTCTCTGAGTCTTTGTCTTCGTCATTCATCATGTCAATATTGCCGATTTCTTTCACGATTTTCACAACATCGTCATGACTGCCTTTAGCTCCTGAAGTTATGATTTTCACCAAGCCTGACTCGAACTCATCGTATGACATGTCCTTCGATAAATGCTCAAATTCAACCGGTGTCAAAGTAGCTGAACCGCTCGAACTTTCAGCAATGTCGGCCTGAAGTTTCCTGAGTGTTTCTCTGAGTTCACCACTAGGCGTATTCCTGAGAATCTCTGATAGGTGCGATGAAAGTTTTTTGCGTTCCGTGCCTTCCTGCATATTCCACCAACCAAGAGCGAGGTCGAGAGAATTTGCGAATGCTGTCTTGCCATTGCCGACAAGTCCGGGATTGCTCAATATCGAGAAACTGCCAAGATTCTGCGCATACTCATAAGGCGGAAGGAATACGGCCATCGTATCGCCGTCAAAATCTGCGTTAAAGCCCGGCGTTACCAGCGGAGGGAGACCTATTACTGGCAGTTCCCAGCAACGTATCCTGAAAGACTGCACGCTATGACGGTGAAGACTGGGCTGACGAATCAGGAAACACCATAACTCGCCGTATTCAGCCTTGAGAATTTCGTCAAACTTTCCTGCGAGTCTTTCTGCCTCATACTTATTGTTCTCGTAATCATTGAAGATTTTACGCAGCGTGTTAATATTTTTCAGCTCTTCAGGCATGTTGTCAGTGTAAGCTCCGTCATAGCCTTCAAGAAGCTCAATCAGCATGGCAGCAGGAAGAAAAACGCTGTCCACATTAAGCGAAGGTTCTGGAACAATTACCGCACGCCCCGAATGGTTATATCGCCTTCCAGACATGTAGTATCGCGGGATTCCTGTCTTTCCTGAAAGCGTCTTTATGAGTCCGTCTCTGTAGTTTATGAGAGCTTCAGCACGTTCAAGAGGGTTCTGGTCTATGCAGAATTTCAGCAGCAGCTTCTTCAGCGGAGGACGCTTCAACGTAATTACTGAGCCGTAATCATCAATGCTGAATTTCAGTTCCGCAGAATAATCCAGCACTTCAGGTTCAATATGAATACTCCCGTCCTCGTTGAAGAAACACTCGCCGTTAATGATTTCTTCGAGTTTCTTTGCGGCTGTTATGACTCTTGGACTGTTCTGCTTCTCTGTGAGATTTCTCAGTATTTCTTCAGCAGCATCGCGAGGGCTTTTGTTCGCACTTATAATTCCGCAGAAAGATGGCTGCCCAGAATCAGAGCTTAACGTACTGCGAAGGGGCTTCCTCTTGAGAGCGTCATCATCATGATCCCTTACACGAAATTCAAGTCCTGATATACCTTCAGTAACTGTTATTCCCAACGACCTCAATACTTTCCGTAACAAATCGCGGGTGGCATCATACTTTCCCGTATGTTTTCCGCGCATACCAGAAAGCACATTCAGAGCACCATGACTCAAAAACGCCCAGTTCTCCATTTCCCCCATACGCTGGCCAGTAAGAGCCCCGCATCTCACAGGCTGCCCTGTCCGCTCATCGTAAGGAGCTTGTACGCCTCTTGCCTGAAGTTTCTTCCATGCGTGATGATGGAGCCTGCAAAAATATTGCCAGCCTGCGAACGCCCGTACATGTCTGCCGTCAAAACTAACATCGAACGTTCCGAACTCATCGCACCCAATCTCCTGTAGAAATTCGCCGAGCCTGTCCGTGATCTCCTTCAGATTATCTTTGTTGATTGCATCATTGAAGCCGTCAAGACGTACATTCCTTATGTCTATTCCTGTTTCATCAAGGAGTTCGTGAAGCTTTTCCCCGCCCTTCATGATTAGGATGGAGTGTGTCATCTCCCAGATTTGCCCGAGATTTTTACGGCCTAATATTGAGCATGGCGATATTATGAGCTCGGCGGGTATCGTAGCGTCAGAAAAATGTACTTTCGGCATTTTCTCGTCAGGGAGAATTTTCGTTACTACTCCTTTATTGCCGTTTCTGCCTGTTAATTTATCGCCTACTCCCATAGGACGCTCCACTCGGAAATTCCAGGACACAACAAACTCAACGTTGTACCTTTTATCTGCCTTTCGCCCTGATTCTTTCTTGATTACGGATTTGACATCAATGCTCTCAAGAAATCCGGCTGCATGATGATCATATTTTTCATGCCATACTTTCTCTTTCTCAGGTGTTTCTTTGTCGTAAAACTTTACGAAAGAGCCAGGCAGCATATCACCATACACATATTTCTCGCCCTTCACGAAAGGAAATATTGTGTCTATGCTGTCAATTCCGATTCCTTTTTCTCTTAGTTCCGACTCCTTTACTGCAACGTCAAAAGTTTTAGTATAGCTGTAACTACCGTCCTTGATGCAGAACCTTGAAGCTAGCGATTCAGATATTACGAGGCCGTCCTCATACGTATAACCCTTGAATGGCATTATGACTGTCAGTGCATTAAGTCCTAAATACGGGAAAAATCTGCTGTCCTTAATGTGCGGCCTTAGAGACGGAAACTCTGAAGCGTATATGCCCTCGTAGTATCCTGGCACTATCGGAGCTTCTGCACCTGATATTCCGGCTTCAGCCTGCTTCATGTTCTTTCCGCCCATCATAAGGCGAGGACCGTCAGTGTGGTGAGGGTAAGGAATAAGCCCCGTTGCTATGGAGAAAATTTCGCTCCCTTCCTCGATAATGCCATCACCGATTTCAGCGTCGGCAGCAATATTTAACTGAAGACCTATGCGTTTCGATTCGGGAGTCTGGAAAGGACATAGCCTGTTCTCGTGCGATTTATGAGGGATTCTTAGTCTTCCGAGAGTCTCTGACGGCCAGTCTATCAGGACTTGCCTCGTTTTTTCAAGGGCAAGAAGAGGATTTTCACTTGAATCTGAACTCGCTATGAAACGTCCTGCCTGCCGCGCTGCTCCGCTAGTGAAGACAGCATTAAGCCCGGATTCAAGTTTTATGAAATTATCCAGACTGCATTTCCCATTTATGTTTAGAGCAAATCGCTTCCACTTGAACTCAACGTCAAGATACCACGCCGGAAATATGCTGCCTTTATCGAGATCAGGACATGAATGCAAAGGGGCAATATCTCCGTGACTCTCCCTGTCAAATTCAGGTCTTCGGAATATATACCCCGACAAATATGTCTTGCGGCTGCGAAAATCCTCAACCTCGATGTTCCCGTCTTTCAGGCGGGGAAGAAGCCAGCGGAGTATCAGCCGTCCTTCGCTTCCGTATTTCTCGGCAATACTTTCAACAGGTCGGCCGCTAAGTTCAAGGACAAGAAGGTTATAACCGTCCTTCCCTGATGATGAAAGAAGATTCACATCTACCCCTGAATCTTTCAGCCATTCCCTCACGTCGTTTATGATTCTTTTCCTGTCGAGCTCCATATCACGAATCACCCACAATCTCAGCTTTTATAGCCGGGAAATCAGCAAGAACATTAGCGACCTTCTCGTATTCTCCGTCTATTTCTTTAGCGATTGACTTCAGAGTTCCGCTTATATCTGCATCACTGATTTCATTGGGGAAGATTTTCACCGAAATCGTATTTCCTTCAACGTTCATTACAGGGAAGACAAAGGACGCGCACTGATGCTTCTGGAAATGTAGATGCTGTTCGAGCTTGAATGCCAGTCTGTTTGCGAGGGACAATGCCATAAATTCGGAGAGAGCATAGCCCTGCACGTTACGCCACGTCCCATACTGCTCCTTGAGCTCACCGAGAGTATCGAAAACTTTTGAGTAAATCATCTTGCAGGACTCCGATATTTCTTTATTTCCGATAGACTTTACTTCCCTCTGAAGTTCTGGCGGAAGCTGACGAATACAGCTCATCATTTCAGCCTGTATCAGCCTCGCTTCATCAAGACTGCGCTGATTCCTGTACTCAAGATAATGCCTGCTTATCACCCTGTCAGACTGAACATCACAGCCGTCGAGGACTCGGAGAAGTGCTGTTACATTGAGCAGAATATCAACAGGAACATTTACACCCTCCGCGCGTTCCTTAAGCGGTCTCATTGTCTCGCTGAACTTTTCAGGCCCAAGAATGAGATTACCAGCTTTCATTATCTTGTCATCGTCCTTCAGTCGCACAGGATCGTTTTTCTTAAGAATGGTGTATCTTCTGTGATGAGCCGCAATTAAAGGAACACAGCTCGATAATATCTCAGAATTAGCCGGATACTTTTCATTCATGAAGTACCTTTCGGGATCACTTCTAAGGACTTCGCCGGTCAAAAGGTGATGGAGTTCACGGACTGCTGAAGGGAACAATCCTAGCGGGAAAAGATTTTCGTCATTGACATCCTCATCTCTGACGGCAACAGGGTATGAAAGCGCGGTATGCCCAATGTCATGAAGGTATATAGACGCTATAAGAAGCGCGAGAGGCAGAGGGTCTTTATCCGTGAAACCTATCTTCTCTATTTCACTTCCGGCGCACCTGAAAAGATTTGCAGCAAGCTCCATCAGCCTCTTGGAATGTCTGCGGCTGTGTTCAACTGTCTCAGGTATCTGGTCGCCAAGCCAAAGGTTAGACCACTTGCACGTCAGAAGCTCCTGAATGTAATCTGCCCATTCATTCCCTCCGGCGCACTTTCTGAGCCGCCTGAATAATTCCTCGCCCGTTCCGTAAGGTTTCTCGCGTGCCTTCTCATAGCTCTTCAGTAGAGTGCCGGCCATGAGCTCAGAGTCTTTCACCCACTGAGGAAGGGAGCTTTTATCCGTCTCCGTGTTCTTATACACGGCTTTAAGCATGTTTATCTCCTCGTCAAGTGATGAGTAAGCATAGCCCAGAGGAATGCTCATAACTTCGTAAGCTGCCTGAGAACCCTCAAAAGAGTAAAGGCAAGGCAACGAATGAAGCTGTGCATACATCATGGCAAATCCTGATACAGCCTTATAGCCTCCTGTGGAGCATATGATTACTTCTTCATCTGGCCTCTTGCCCTCTATGAGCTTGTCAAATTCTGAGAATAGATCTGATACGGAAGATAAAAACTCTTCACGGCTGTCTACTTTTATCGGCAGAGGAATGATTGCGGAACTGTCGCGGCTGCATATCAACTTTATTCCGCTGAAAAGTGGCCTCAAACGATTAAGGCATACGGTTGTAATTTCGGATGTAAGAATTGATTTCGGGTCTTCTGACGGCAGCATAATTATTCGCAGTTCGTCAACCTCCGGAGCCTTACCCTGAAGCGTATCGCTCAACCAGCGCATTATCGTCTGAACTTCAGCACTCGGAAACTTAAATGACGATCCGAATTTCGGGTCCCTGATAATATCCCCGAAGCTCTCAGGATTCTTCATGAGTTCAATGGCTGAAAGCCTGTCCGCATAATCCCGGCTTCCCTCAGGGTTAAGAACAGCCTCTATGATCTTTGCATCCGTAAGAGGAGGAGGAGAATCAAGAAGACGCTTCACACTCGGCAATGATGTTACAGCCGAAGTCCCTGATGTACATATCATCAAAATATGTCTTCCCATAAATTTTTGCACTTCCCGGATTTTTGATTGCTATATATTTTACAGCATCTTGAAGAAATTTGGTGTCTTTCACTCAAATACATTTTATTATTACTGGAAGAGAGGCAGAGATGAAAGGCTATGTGCTTGCTATAATAACTCAATTCAGGAGGTCTCGTTTAAGAATGCACATAACTTTTTCGTTCACATCACAAGAGTTTTCATATGTTCGTCTTCCGTCCGCAAACCTGCATTTGTTTCAGTCAATGCTTTATTCACTGCTTCCTGACGAATTGGCCTCAAGGCTTCATGATGAGGGCTTTGACTCTGAAGGACGGAGAATGAAACTATTCGCTATGGGATGGCCCGTATCATCATCACGTCCTCAGTTCGGAGAAGGTACGGTAGTTTTTCCGCTCCCTATGAAACTAACGGTTAGTACGCCGGTGAATGAACTTGCCTCAGCATTCGCAGCAGGTGCAATGAGCAGGGAGGACATTAGAATCGGGAACAACCATCTGATTTGCAGCGGCATTGAGAAGCAGGCGCAGAAAATAAATTCGGAGGCTGTAACAGTAAGGACTCTCTCACCCATTACTTGCTATGAAGCATCCGAGAGAAATGGCAGGCAGTACACGGAATATTTTGCTTACGACGATGAAAGATTCGTGAAGGGCATACACTTCAACCTGCTTCGGAAATTCAGGCTGCTTTACCCGGAAAAGGACATTCCGGAGGACAGCTTCAGTATAACTCCCGCTGGAAGGCTCAAAGAAAGAGTCTCAATGTTCGAGAAGGGAGGGCTTTTCCCGATTAAAGGCTGGTGGGGGAAATTCAGACTCGCGGGGAACAGGGAGCTTCTCCAAACCGCGATCGACTGCGGATTAGGCGCAAAGAACAGCTCAGGATGGGGCTGCATAACAATCGAAAGGGGACAAACACAACCATGATGCAGATCACAGTATCAACTTGCGGAACAAGCATTTTCACGAATGGCACAGGAGGCGACGACGTAAAATTCCTCCGCGAAAACGCAAACAAGAACGAGGCCGAATACACTCCCGAAGAACTGGAGAGGATTGAGCGAATCATCGGTGAAAAACGCGGGAAACTTTCCTCAGCATCTCCGAAGGAAGTACAGGCACTCTCGGCGGAACTGAACGGCTTCATCAGCTTCTACGGAAACGGAGCGGAACTCAGCGAGGCAAAGCAGAATATCCACTACCTCATTCACACGGACACCTATCAGGGTAGAAAGGCTGCCGAACTTATACAGGCTTGGGGGAGTGCCAACAACATCAAAATGCAGACAGTCCTTATCGATGACCTCAACACGGGGAGCATTGAGGAGTTCAGGCTCGGCGTGAATAACCTCGTCGAGTGGTGCGCGTGGACGCTTCCAGGCTACCGTTCGCAGGGCTACAGGGTAATCTTCAACCTTGTTGGAGGCTTCAAGTCCTTGCAGGGTTACATGCAGACGCTCGGAATGTTCTACGCTGATGAGACTGTTTACATCTTCGAAACGGGCGGCGAACTTCTCAGAATCCCGAAGATGCCCGTCGATTTCTCGGCTAATGCTAAGAAGGCAGTCCTCGATAACTTCAATGCCTTCAGGCTCATGCAGCGCGAAAGCATACCGCGTTCAGAGTGTTCGGGCATTCCTGAAACTCTGCTTGACATCATCGACGGAAAGTGCGGCATCTCAGCATGGGGTCATATCATCTGGGAGGAGGTTCAGCACGAGGTCTACAGCAAGGAAGTTCTGCCACCCCTCTCGGAAAAGGTCATAATCAGCGTGAAGGCAAGAGAGAAAGCCGAAACCTTCTCTCCTGACAGGATCACTCGCTTCAATCAGGCAGTCGATAAACTCTCCCGCTACATTGACACGGGGAGGAAAGAGAGCCTTAACACTTGCGCTCTCCGTCAGCTCAAGAGCAATCCCGTTCCGCCGTCAACACACGAGTTCAACCTCTGGCCGGACATGGGAGGTTGGCGCGGATTCTGCCATTATGACGAGAACAACAATCTCATCATTGACGATATGGACATGGGGCTTGGACATCGTTAGTCGGATTTTCTGACGGTTATCGGCTCTTGGAGGTCGACTCCGGAGCTGAAAATCTGTCTTGCTGTGTTTGTGAGGGATTACGAATTTCGAGGGCTTGTGCTTGCGTAGTCCCTGCAAACATGTTAGTATTTTTAATATAGTATTTGCAAGGGCGTTGAGGATAACGAACCTTCCTGTAAGGGATTGAAACTCAGCCATCGGTGTCGTAACCTCACTGACAAGCATGCCGAACCTTCCTAATAAGGGATTAAGCTCCTAACTCAATAGGGGCTTTTTTGTTGCAGATATCTTTATCCAGCGTTATAATATAAAAATCCAATCCATAAAAGGGGGCTACACATTGCAGAGCATCACCGAAAAACTCGGCGCACCTCCACTTCTGCCTTCCGTTGGGAAACCGCCGTCATTGCGTGAGCTGAGTCTGAGAATCACAGTTTCCACTCCTATGGCGGGCGGGGGAGTTGAAGCCGGAATAGTTGACACTCAGAGGCCGGTTCGTGTTCCGTCAATAAGGGGTCATCTTCGCTACTGGTGGCGCATGATGAACATGAACAGTCAGGACAAAGACGAAAGAGAAGCCGAAATTTGGGGAAGCACGGAAAAGCCCGGCAAAGTTTACGTTGATGTCCCGGAACAGCCGAATGTATTGATGCGTTACTGCGATAATAATTTCGACTTCAACAGATCCGGCCCGGAAATATACGCGCTTTTCTCATCGCTTCCGAACAGACAAGCTCCAGGAAAAAATATAGCCCACGAAAATTTCACGTTTACTCTCAGCCTGAAATACCCAGAACAGTTTAATGATGATGTGAGACTCGCTTTGTCGGCATGGATTTACTTCGGCGGATTGGGCGCGAGAACTCGAAGGGGCTGCGGAAGCCTGTCATGCGATAAAGTTCCTGTAACTCTGCGCGAGATCATAGAGGCAGCTCCGCATATCACATTGTGGCGCAAAAACTCCGCCGGCAATAATCCTATGTCGGCTTGGTCTTACGCTGTCAAACGCTACAGGGATTACAGGCAGAGAAGGAACAACGGACAGGAAAACAGACCGGGAAGGTCGAAGTGGCCGGAACCTGATTCTATCAGGATAATGACAGGTAAGTACCCCGACAAGCATAAGCCCAGAAATTATTTACCGCTCCCTTCATTCCCCCGCGCTGCTTTAGGGATGCCGATAATATTCCACTTCAAGGGCATAGGCGAACCTGACGACGTTGAAGTAATACCGAACCTGAAAGACTCCAGCAGAATGGCAAGCCCAGTAATCACTAAGGCACTCTGCGACAACGGCACATGGTATTCAGCCGTGATAATACTTCCGCATGATGATATTTTCGGAACAAAGTTAAAGTTCAAGACAAAATCAAGAATCACTCACACGGAAGAAGTAAAACCGCTTAAGAGTAATGAATACAGCAAGCTCGAGACAATGCCGGGACAATCTGACGCAATATCTGGCTTTGAGGAATTTATTTCGGGAGATTTCAAAAAGGAGGCGGCAATTTGAATTACCTTCTTCAAATTTCAGTCGGGCCAGTTCAGGATTTCATCTCAGCGGCAAGAAGGACTCGTGATTTGTGGTTCGGGTCTAACATGCTCTCAGAAATAGCCAAAGCAACAGCAAGAAGCGTTAAGGACAGCGGTGGAAAGCTCATATTTCCAGCTCCATCAACTGAAGACGATCTGAATCCCAATTCTGATTTGAGCGTGGCAAATGTAATCCTGGCCGAGTTTGAAGAATCCGACTGCATCACATTAAAATCCGTCTCAGACAAAGCATATGAGGCCGCCAAATCACGCCTTCGAGATTACGCCGATAAAGTTTTTGAGAAGATGAAATATTATATCGTCAAAGACAGATGGGATTCACAGCTTTATGACATAGTAGAGTTTTACAGCGCGTGGGTTACGATTGACGGTGATTATCATTCAGCCCGCAGAAAAGTGGCAAAGCTCCTCGCAGCCCGGAAGAATATCAGGGACTTCAGGCCTGACCCGATGGCCTGCCGAGAGTATAAGAGTTCCCTTGACGGCCTCCGTGAGAGCGTACTCATGCGAAATGATAGCAATGAAGAATTACGCGGACTTCCTAAGGGTGTACGCATAAAGCCAAAAGAGGCACTTGATGCAATCGGCCTCATAAAGCGCGTGCCCAATGAAGGAGACTGGGTATTTCCGTCAATATCGCGAGTTGCTCTTGACACATGGATACGGGGAAAAGGCAGTAAGTTCCTCTCTGATCCAGATTTTAAGGCTATCTGCGATGGGCTTGTCGAAACTGAAGCACTGAGCCGGGCAAAAGTTCAGGGCAATATATACGAGGCTTTCCCATATGACGGAGTTGTCCTGATGCCTGAACGCTATAAATCAATGATTAAGGACAGCAGGGACGAGTTCACCTCTAAGAATCTATGCGGTAAAGCAGCTCTGTACATTGAGCACTCATTCAGGAAAGGCGATGCACCTTCAGAACCGTACCTTGCTTTTATCTGTGCTGACGGGGATAAGATGGGCAAAGCTCTTTCGGCCATGAAAAGCGCGGACGAACACAGGGAATTTTCGCGCGAACTTTCATCTTTTGCACTGAAAGCACGCAATGTAATCATCAAGAATCATGGAATTTGCGTTTACACAGGCGGAGATGATGTCATGGCGTTTCTTCCGCTCGAAAAAGCTCTTCCGTGTTCAAGAGAACTTCACGACCTCTTCGGTGAAATCATGGGGAAGTACGGAGCTTCATTGTCAGTTGGAATAGCAATAGCTCACGCGATGGAGGATTTAAGCTTTCTCTTTCAGTTTGGGCGTGAGGCTGAGGGCATCGCAAAGAAAGGCATTGACGGGAAAGCAGCAGAAAGAAACGTTGACAGGAACGGGCTTGCAGTATCGGTGCGTTCACGAGGAAATATCCCGTTTGTGGTGCGCGAACAATGGAAGAATAAGGACGGAGCTTCAGGACTTTCGGCAATGTCTCTTGATGAACGTCTTGAATGGTTTGCTGAACGCTTCATGAAGAACGAGATTCCTGCAAAATTCCCCTACGAACTCAGGGAGAACGCAAAATTCTATGACAACCGCGAAAATGATGACGATCTCAAGGGAGCCGTAATAAGCGACGTAATACGAATATTCAAACACAAAAAGGAAATAAGGCTTGATGACAGCGAGAAAAGTAACGTTGCCGAGTATATAAAGTCGAAAGTAATAAATGCTGACACTATCAGGGAACTTGCGGACGAGTTGATTTTGTCCCAGTGGATAACATCAGGAATGAAGGACGGTGAGGAACTTGAAGTACAGGATTAGTCCCGTTGACCCTCTAATCTCACGCGATGCCAGGCCGTTCGGAGCAGGAAGTCCCATGCACTCAATGAGCTGGCTGTCGAATACACTCATCGCTGGTGCGGTAAGAACAGTCTTATGGAAGAACAGCGGAGAGCCGGACAGCATCGAGACCATGAAAGCACTGAAAGCCGCAGCTGTCAAAGGAATATTCCCTTTGCTTGAGGGAAAAATGTATTTCCCAAGACCTCTTGACATCATAAAGAGTGCAGAAAGCATATACCAGATAAAGCCTTGCGAGATACCTGAAGGCTGCGGGGCAAACATGCCGTTGGACGGGCTTCTGCCTTCAATGCCTGACGCTGAAGAGGACTTCAAACCCGAAAAGTTAAACGCATTCTGGGAAAAGAATCTAATGATTAAGTGGCTTAAGGACGGGAAGAATGATTTTTCTCTTGACGAAAGCCGAACGCTTCCTGCACCTCCACAGGACGAGAGGGTTCACGCATGTATAGACAGGAAAACAGGAACTGCTGTCGACGGAAAATTATTCTCGACGAGAGGGCTTGACTTCATTCGTAAGGAAAGCAGCGGAAAAGGATTCGTCCGGGAACAGATCAGCATCGACATTGAAGGCTGTGAGCTTCCGGAAAAGTTCACTGCACCTCTGGGCGGTGAAAGAAGGCTGGCTGAATTTGAGATTTCTGAAGGCGACAAAGATTTATGGCAATACCCCCAAGAATTGCCTGAGTCCTTCGGCGAGAGGCTTAGACTAATCCTCGCAGCTCCAGCTATATTCGCTAAAGGCTGGCTTCCTGACTGGATAGACGAAAACACTTTAACGGGAGAAATACCGAATACAAGCGTAACAGTGAAATTAGTCTCGGCCGTAACAGAGAGATGGCAGCCCGTCTCAGGCTGGGGCTATGAGCGCGGGAAGACAGGCCCGAAACCTATGCGCCGCGCTGTTCCTGCGGGAAGCGTATATTTCTTCAGAGTAACGAGCGGAACTTTAGAGGCTCAAGATATATGGCTGAAGTCAATATGCACTAATGAACAGAATATAAATGACGGCTTCGGTCTTGTTCTTCCGGGACAATGGTAAACGACAAGGAGAATTTATGATGGACGGTATCAATTACTGGATTCACGCGGTTACGCCGCTTCACGTCGGGGCAGGGCGCGGACTCGGCTACATCGACATGCCCATAGCAAGAGAAAAAGCAACTAACTGGCCTTACATTCCGGGAAGCAGCATAAAGGGAGTCATTGCAGAGCACTTCGGAGCGTCGGAAGAAAGCGTACGTAACAGGGAGGAGCACAGAGACCTCAAAGCCGCCTTCGGAACTTCAGGAAGCGACAAAAACTGCGCGGCCGGTGCTCTCGTATTCACTGACGCTGATATTCTCTGCCTTCCTGTGAGGAGCTTTTACGGAACTTTTGCGTGGATTACTTCACCTTTCTGCTTAATGCGAGTCAAAAGGGATATTAACTTTCCTGAATTTCCCGAAGGTATCCGCGCTCTCGTTGCTAATGACTCAAAGCTAATCAGGGAGGGCGGGAAAATTTACCTCGAAGACTTGGACTTGAAGACACAAAAAAGCGATGAAGCCGGAAAAATCGCAGAGAGCATAGCTTCTTCAGTGTTCGGCGAAAATGAGAAATGGCAGAAAGTCTTCGCAGAAAGATTCGCAATCGTAAATGATGACCTTTTCACGTTCCTCTGCGAATCAGGCACGGAAGTCAGCGCGCACATTCGCATTGACGGGAAAACGGGAATCGTTCAGGACGGTGCTTTATGGTACGAGGAAGCTCTCCCCGCAGAAAGCATACTAACCGGACGTGTCTGGTGCGACAAAGTTTTCGTCAGCGGAATTACGGAGAAGGACCTTTTCGAGCGTTTTTGCAACGGCATTATTGACCTTCAGGTAGGCGGCAAGGCCTCAACAGGCAAGGGCATTGTACGATGTATATTCGGAAGCAGGTGAGCGAACGATGTCTGACTTCACGACTAATGAACAGTTAATGGCAAAAGCAGCATATGATGCTGTTGAGAAACGCAAGGAAGAGGCAGACTTCAAGGATTACAAGAGTTTCGCGCTTTCCTTTCCGGCTTTGATACATTCATGCGGTCTCGTTCAGGCTGTGGCATTCGCAAAAGCAAAGAAGAAGGACGGCTTTATCGACGACATTCAGGCTGTGTTCAACAAGATAGATGATGCCGGAGATTTGCAGAGGAGAAGCAGGGAGGCTGATATTACGGAATACGTGAGGATAACAAGACATGCCATCTCTGCCGCAAGCTGGATAAAACGATACTGTCAGGCGACTGACTAGGGAAGGAGGAGAAAATTTTGCAGAGCTGCCGCAGTGTTCTGGACACACTCAATCTTGAGGCCGGCGAAAATGCCTCGCTATTGATGGCTCGTTATATCAAAAATCTCGATGACAATAACGCCTCAAAGAAGGAACTGCTAAGTGCAATACCTCAGGCAGCTTCGGAAGCCCGTGAATTGTACTCACAGGCTTTTGCGATAAGGCGCAATATTTTGGCCCGGACAGCAGCACCGGGATATTTCAGGACAATACAGCCCTTAGCGGTGGGACTCGGGAACAAGAATGTGATTGAAACCGGCCTCGCCATGAATCCGCTTTACGGAATGCCAATGCTCCCTGCGTCGTCCATAAAGGGCATAACGTCTCACTACTGCTCTGAAGTTTTCGGCTCTGAAGATTCACGCTTCAAAGACCCGGACGGTGAAATATACGAAGCATTGTTCGGGGCAATCAGCCCTGAAGGAGAACAGAACGCCGGATTACTGAGCTTTTATGATGCGTGGATAATGCCTGAATGTGTAAGCAAAGCGTTTATCGTAGACGTTATGACACCACATCACGGAAGCGATTTTGCTGACCCTGTTCCGATAAATTTCCTGACCGTGAACGGCGATTTCGAGCTTTGGATTGGATGCAAGAATTTCGAGGCTGACAGGAAATGGATAGATTTCGCATTCGGCCTGACAGAAGCTGCGCTGAAAAATTACGGTATCGGCGGAAAAATCAGGGCAGGCTACGGCAAAATGGAGCGCATACTTTCACCCGAAGAGATAAGAGAACGTGCAAAGGAGAAAGAGCGCGCCGAAAATGCAAAGGCTGGATTCTTGCACGCTGAGGGAGATATTGTCGAAGTTGTATGCAAGAAAGTAAAAATCTTCAAGGGCAAAGAAAAACGCGAATTTGCTTTTACTGAAGACAGCGGCGACAGAAATGCAGTACGTTTCGATCCTGTACCAAAAGTAAGCGAGGGCGAAAAACTCAAGGCTGCAGTGAAAAGGATCGAACGCTCCAATAAGGCCTACATACTTCAGGCTCTCTAATACAGGGGAATAACGGCGGATTCCGATTTCAGGGGTCCGCTTTTATTATGCGCCGAGAAACTTCACCCAAATGCCAATTATTATATGTGAAGCACAAAAACGAGAAAGGGGAATTCACCATGAACAAGCCTGTTTATGACACTGAGGACATCATCATCGACATTATCGTGCTCATCGGCGACATCCTTAAGGGCTAGCAAGGGGGATACTGCAATGATTATTGCTCCTGTTATCATCACCATCGCTAAGGCGGCGGCTAAGGCGGCTACCTCTGCTGTTGTCCGCAAGGCCATCCAGGAGGTCAGGAAGGGTTAGTCCTGCTATCACGGCAGGATTTTTCCTTGAGTTTATGAAGAAAGGAGGTCGACTCCAAATGGTTAGATTTCTAAAACAGCTTGTGATGAGCATTTCATGTGATGAAAATTCTGACAACTTGACCAAATGAAAAATTACCCCCAAAAAATTGAATTTTTCACGAGGTCGACTCAGGAGCTGAAAAATCTGTTTTGCTGTATTTGCAAGGGATTACGAATTTCGAAAACTCGTGCTTGCGTAATTCCTGCAAACATGTTAAAATCCCCAACGTAGTAATTGCAAGGGGTGTCGAGGGTACCGAACCTTCCTATTAGGGATTGAAACCAAAGACACTGCCCTCTCAATAACTTCCTTCTCAGGTACCGAACCTTCCTATTAGGGATTGAAACTTACATATGACGGTACCAAGAGGCAACGCATCTGTACCGAACCTTCCTATTAGGGATTGAAACTTTAATATTATGCAAGATAATCCATAATGGCCTTATCGTACCGAACCTTCCTATTAGGGATTGAAACTATATGACGGACTTAGAAGAAAAGATCAAACAAGTACCGAACCTTCCTATTAGGGATTGAAACCTATAACTACATCCATCACATTCATCAGCCGCAGGTACCGAACCTTCCTATTAGGGATTGAAACTATTAGATAAGCAATTATATTGACACTACAAAAGTACCGAACCTTCCTATTAGGGATTGAAACTATTCGTATTTTTGATTTCATTAAATTATGCTCATGTACCGAACCTTCCTATTAGGGATTGAAACCCGATATCCGTTGCATCAAGTACAACAGTATCAAGGTACCGAACCTTCCTATTAGGGATTGAAACGCTTACACCGTAGGAAAAATGATACCCGATATCCGTACCGAACCTTCCTATTAGGGATTGAAACTGGCCTCAAACTCTTCTGGATAGGAAGGCGAGAGTACCGAACCTTCCTATTAGGGATTGAAACTGAAGGCACTGTTCCTCTGTGACGCTCTCCTTGCGTACCGAACCTTCCTATTAGGGATTGAAACACTTAGCTATCTCAGCATCGATGAGCTGATTTAGTACCGAACCTTCCTATTAGGGATTGAAACGATATTGTCGATGTCGATATGGTATGCGTTTTTCTCGTACCGAACCTTCCTATTAGGGATTGAAACCTGGAGGATCTTTTCGATTTGTAGCTAATCTCGGTACCGAACCTTCCTATTAGGGATTGAAACTTTATTTTTCTACAAAATCCGGTTCTTTAGATGATGGTACCGAACCTTCCTATTAGGGATTGAAACTGATTGCGTAAGCCAATTCTATTGTCTTGCATCTGGTACCGAACCTTCCTATTAGGGATTGAAACAAGGACTAATGCGGTAAAGCCTACTGCCAGTAACGTACCGAACCTTCCTATTAGGGATTGAAACTATAATAGTCATAGTAACCCTGAATATTGGATGTTGTACCGAACCTTCCTATTAGGGATTGAAACGAGAAATCCGAAGGACACATTATGGTTCTTGACCAGTTTGTACCGAACCTTCCTATTAGGGATTGAAACCTTTGGAAAGCGTTTGTACAGCACCAATTTTCTAGTACCGAACCTTCCTATTAGGGATTGAAACTCCTATACGAAAATAACCAATGAGAGCATTGCTCGTACCGAACCTTCCTATTAGGGATTGAAACGTGTAGCACTCTTGGGTTTGCTGCCACCTGTCTGTACCGAACCTTCCTATTAGGGATTGAAACACGCATGTCAGGTAAATGGTAAGGAAGTAATCGGTACCGAACCTTCCTATTAGGGATTGAAACCCAAATCGCTCAGCTTGACAACACGAGCGTTCGGTACCGAACCTTCCTATTAGGGATTGAAACGATTAACTCGCTCGTCTCATCAATGAGACTTCCGTACCGAACCTTCCTATTAGGGATTGAAACTCCAACAGAGATCGAGGAGCTAGTTAATCTGTAGCGTACCGAACCTTCCTATTAGGGATTGAAACCTTCCAGCAGTACCATCCATACGATAACTATCAGTACCGAACCTTCCTATTAGGGATTGAAACGAGAAACCTCGTGTCGGAGTCATTCATGGCACTCTGTACCGAACCTTCCTATTAGGGATTGAAACTTTTGGCTTTTCGGCCTTTGGTTCTGGTAAATTGAGTACCGAACCTTCCTATTAGGGATTGAAACCTGTCGCAGCAGATACAGAAGTCAAGAAAAATTTGTACCGAACCTTCCTATTAGGGATTGAAACTTGAACATGAATATTTGTCCTCCTTGGCTATTGTACCGAACCTTCCTATTAGGGATTGAAACATTTGAAGAAGTCCATAAATCTCAGACTTTTCATGTACCGAACCTTCCTATTAGGGATTGAAACACGTAATACATTTATTTCACCGATGACTATGTTGGTACCGAACCTTCCTATTAGGGATTGAAACCGATAACTATAACTAGCTCCGGCTATAAGTATGTACCGAACCTTCTTATTAGGGATTGAAACGTGTACAGCATCTTGATAAACTCCTTGTATACAGCGTTACGAACCTTCCTTTAAGGATTCAAGCTCCCGAACAAAATCGGGGGCTTTTTTCATACTTTTCACTCATATACATGCTTATAATACGGAGGTGTCTTACATGAATTTCGAGAACAAAGCAAGACTCACTCAGGAAATTAAAACAATGTCGCGCTGCTTCCCACAGTTCAAACTATTCGAGGGCGACGGATCATACAGCTTTGCACCTCGCGGCTCATCATTCTGGGGCGGAAGAATACAGACCAATTTCGGCACAGAGTACAGCCTCGCAGTCGTATATCCTCCCAATTACCCGCACGGAGAAATAAAAGCATTCGTCGTCGAGCTTATGAACGAGGCTACACCGCACAAATACTATGACGGTCATTTGTGCCTTTACTCGAACGATCACGGAGGAGGTGGAGAGGGATTAGGGCAGGAAACTACTGCGGCAACTATCACGGCTTGGGCGGCCGCCTGGCTTAACGCATGGGAGGTCTACAAGCGTTCCGGGACATGGCCGGGTAGGCAGTAGGGCAATGGAATACATTTACACCGATGCTTCGTTTTCGGACAGAACAGGTGTAGGAGGTGCTGCCGTCGTAGCTCCAAAATGTTGCAGAAAGGGAAAATGGTTCTCAAATCTCGACATAAAGATATACCCTAACAAAGAAAACGTCATATTTTGCGCTGCCTGTAAATGTTCAGACAGCACCGATGCCGAAAAGAGAGCATTGGGGATCGCCTTCCTTGCCGCTGACGATATGCTCAGAAAAAGAAAAGACATTAAAGTCGAAATCATAACCGACAGCCTGGCAGTAATAAGCGGAATAATCACGGACGAACAAGATGACCCGTTAATCTCGGCACTGTCAAATCTTCGCAGGAAAGAAAATATTATCGTGAGCAAAGTCAAGGCTCACAGCGGACATTCAGGAAACGAACTCGCCGACAAATGGGCGAAAAAAGCCAGAATAAAATACGAGGAGGAACATAACATGAGGATGCCTTTCAAGAATAATAACAGCTATGAGAACAATTCGCGCAGAAGCACGGGAAGAGCTAATCCCTTCGACGGTTCGACCGAAATGGACATAAGGACACTCACTGAACGCGTATTGAATGACGAGAACAACATCGGCTTCGTAACGCCCGAAGGAAAGGTCATGCCTCGCAATATGGCCTTCAGCTCCGGCAACAGGAACGGTATCGAGCTCGTTAAGCAGCGTGTATGGGGCTATGATGATGATGAGGAGGAAGCCTGCCCCGTAAACATCGTGTATTCTGATGAGGCTCTGAGTATGATTTCTGCTGAGGCCTCGAAATCTCCTGACTGCGAGACTGGAGGCGCATTGATTGGCAGTTGGCAGAGAGACCCTGACGGCTATATCACCGTGAACGTCGAGAGGGCTACGGGTCCTGGCCCTGAGGCTCTTAGGAATCCCGCGCTTTTCTCCCCTCACATGGATTACTACCGCTCAAGGGTCGCTTATTACAGAGAATATAGGAACTGGGACTATCTCGGCGAATGGCAC
Source organism: uncultured Fretibacterium sp. (assembly GCA_937915755.1). GTDB lineage: Bacteria > Synergistota > Synergistia > Synergistales > Aminobacteriaceae > JAFUXM01. Next base: position 49,776 of record CALGGR010000182.1, read on the forward strand.
AAGCATCCCGGAAACTTCGACTCCCTCAGCAACACTGACATTGAGACAGCGCATTCACTCATTGACGAGGAGGGCTGGCCTCTGCTGCTTCTTCCCATCGTGAACAGGATAAACGGCCGCTTGGTTATGGACAGCAACATCATACTTTCCCCGCAGCTTGGGAACGAGATCATGACGCACATCGACAGCACTGAGCTTGAGGATTTTGATGACGAAGGAGGGGTTACGGCTTATATCGATTCCGATGCGGTAAATAACTTTCGCGCTGGCAGTGAAGATACTGAAATTCTTGACGGTATCTATAATAATGGTGAGAGTTATATTTTTGTAGACGTACCCGGCGCAAAAAACGCAGCAGCAAAACTCATCAGGGATAACGGTGAGAATAATCTTCCGGTCTCCGGCATAGACAGGGTTCTTACGGTCTTTGTCGGTGATGATGATATACGCTGCTTTCGTTCAGATGAAGGCGAGATTGAACCCGTAGAGCATGTGATGATCGACATGGGAAACACGATTTACGAGCGCAACGCAGGCTTGACGGAGACTAAAGTTCTTAGGGACAAAACGGTAACGCTCGTGGGCTGCGGGAGTCTCGGCTCGACTATGGCAGTGTCGCTCGCAAGGGCAGGGGTAGGCCGTTTCTTCCTGTTCGACCCTGACAGGCTGTCCCCCGTCAATATCGCTCGGCATCAGGCAGGACTCAAGGACTTAGGGCGCGCAAAAACCAGCGTGGTACGTGATATTATTCATGGCATAAACCCGTCATTGAGCGTTGAGACTTTCGCATTTGACATCGTGAACAGCTCGGAGGGCTTCAACATCTTCAATGAGTGTGCAGGGAAGAGCGACGTTATAATCTGCACGACTGACACTGACGATTCGAGAATGCTGGTCAACGATTTCGCCGTCAAGAACAGAATCAAGGCTGTACAGGCTGGACTTCATGAGCGCGCAAGCTCCGGGATCGTTCATGTTTATGAGCCTGAATCGGGTGAAGCCTGCTTTGCGTGCTTCCACAACACTATTCTCAGCGAGAGCAGCAAACGCAACGAAAACATAGCATACAGTGAGGCAAACGACGTACGGGACCTTACTATTCAGCCCGGACTCTCAGCGCAGATCAACACCGTAGCAGAAATCGCGGCACTCCGCACAATCGACTCGCTGATGGACAGGAAATCGCTTCCCGGCCTCACGCTCGTATATATCGACAAGGCTGATGACGATGGAGAACGCAGCCTCAGCCTCAATATCCGCCATCTTGAGATGGAGCGTCTCGAATCGTGCAAAGTGTGCGGGGAGAATGACGAGGTTAGCGGACAGGAAGAAGAGCTATATTAGCTGGAGGTGCAAGAGACATGAGCGGACTGTTTGATTTCGTTAGGGGATTTTTCGGACTTGCAAGCCCTGAGACAATTCCGGCAGATAATTATGTTCCGCAGCAGCATATTTTCACCGTTGAAACCTCTGAAGGGGAAGTGTGCAGTATTGACACCTCAGATCGCTCATCGCCATTCTACGGAACTGCATGGACAAAGATACTCACAGCCAGCGAGAACAATGACTTTGTTCGCGGACGCGCGACTTCCCGGTGTGTAAGCCGAGATAACCGCTTCTCAGGCTATACGGTCAATATCGACGGCATAGAGGCGTTCCTTCCCGCAAGCAAAGCCTCATGGTTTTATGACCCTGAGCATGATGCAAGCGGGAAATACATTGCCCTCAGCGTAGAGAATGTTTACACGAGCGGAACGAAGGCCGGGAAACTTGTAGTGAACGCATACAGGCCGATACGCTTCCTGAACAGCAGGCAGGGCAGGAAGAACTATCAGCCGGGCGGAACAGCATACGCCATCGCTATGGATTACGACAGATCATTCCTGATTTTCCCGTATCAGAAAGAGCAATATATATACGTGCCGCTTCATGAGGCGGTTAATTTTGCGATGAGCTTAGGGCTTGGGAATAATCCTGACATGTTCACGGGGCTTTGCTGGCATCTTAGCATAAGGAGCAGGAAAGATAATCATTGCCTTGCTTCCCCGATTGATATTCTTACGGACTAAGCAAGGGGTGATTATTTGATTTTTGGGACAGTCTGACCAAAGCCCTTTTTTCGGTGTGAAAATGGCGATTTTTCAGCACATCTTCGCAGTAGGTCATTTTCACACTTTCTAGTGATTACAAGGCTTTATGAGTTCGTAAAATAAAACTTTGCGTAATTCCCGCAACTATGATAAAATTCCTGATGTAGTAATCATGCGGCCTGTTGAGGGTCACGAACCTTTCTGAAGAGGGATTGAAACTTCGAACTCACTGTTTCTGTTCGCCCAATTCCGTCACGAACCTTCCTGTAAGGGATTGAAACTATGGTACTTCCGGCTCAATGTACTTGTTGTGCGGCATGAACCTTCCCAAAAATGGCTGAAGCTCCCGAAGCAATCCGGGGGCTTTTTGTTTGCTCTTCACTCAAATGCCAATTATTCATATCGGACACAATACACCTATGGGGGTTGTTACTATGAAGAAGAATATTGCGGCTCTGTTGGTGTTCGTCATGGTCTTTGCTCTGGCTTCCCCGTCTATGGCTGCCTACCGTACTGGCTCTGCTGCCGGTGATGGCGTGGCCTATGGTGCTGGGGGCGCGGTCGTTGGCGGCGGCGCGTATGTGGCTGTTGCGTGGCTCTTCGGTGTGGTTTGCCCTCCTGCCGCGATTGCCAGTGCTGCGATTATTGGGGGCGCGTATCTCGGCTGGTATGGCGCGACCGAGCCCGACAAGACGCTCAAGAAGGATGTCGAGAATACCGTTGCGGCTGGCGTTTACGGGACGGCTGCCGGGATTGAGGCGGCTGCTTTGATCGAGAAGGCTGCTGAGAATGCTCTCCAGGCTGCTTTCTAGCCCTGGAGGCCTCCCTTTTGACGAAAGGAAATAAAATGCTTGAGAAAATACTCTCGTCGGATAATCTCAATCTTGCCTACACTAAAGTTGCACAGAACAAAGGAACTTACGGCATCGACGGTATGACTACTGAACAGCTCCTGCCATTCCTCGAAGCTAACGGCGAATCGCTCAGGCAGTCCCTTCTTGACGGATCTTATATCCCTCAGCCTGTCCGTGCCGTAAGAATCCCAAAAGGTGGCGGAAAGTTCAGGACTCTCGGAATCCCCACAGCGATTGACAGGTTCATACAGCGCGCAATCGTCCAGGTTCTCATGCCTCTGTATGATGCTGAGTTCTCAGAGGCAAGCTACGGTTTCAGGCCGGAAAGGAGCGTCGAAGATGCTGTGAAAAAATGTCTGAACTATATCAACAACGGCTTTACATGGGCTGCTGATATGGACTTGGAGAAATTCTTTGATTCCGTGTGCCGCGAAAAGCTCATGGAAATTCTAATCAAGGACATTCAGGACGACCGCGTTACAGACCTCATAGGCGCGTACATAAATTCAGGCATCATTGAGGACGGAAGACCTTCATTCACTTCCACAGGGATACATCAGGGCGGGCCTCTTTCGCCGCTTCTGGCCAACATAATGCTGAATGAGCTTGATTCTGAACTCACAAGGAGGCATGAAAATTTCGTGCGCTATGCTGATGACATGATCATATTCTGCAGGAACAAGCCCTCTGCGTATCAGGCCCTTAAGCATATTGCCCCGTACATAGAAGGGAATCTTTTGCTGAGGATAAACGAGGATAAGACCGCCATAACCCGCGCTGACAATGTGAAATTTCTGGGCTATGGCTTCTTCAGGACTTCTGACGGATACAGAATCAGGATTCATGAAGACTCTGTTGCAAACATGAAGGAGAGAATCATCGAGCTTGCCGGAAAAGATGAAAGTAAAATACGGCAGTATATCGCGGCATGGATCGCGCATTACAGACTCGCGGACATCGTAAAGTTCCTGGATGACAATGAGGAATGGATAGGCGATTCCTTGATGTCATTGTTCGTGAATATATGGCTCAGTCAGCAGGAAAGAATCAATTTTCACCCAAACAGACAGTAAATATTACGAACGGGGGCGACAGGATTTCGACGGCTCACGGAGGGTTTGAACGAGCAGGCCGGATTACGCCCGTAAAATCCGTCAACATTCCGGGCAAAAATAAAAGTCAACAACTATCAGCTCGCGGCTTAGTGCCGTTAACGTCAGCATGTGAATTTTCCGCCGGTTTAATGCTGATGTCATCAAAGTACGCGCACGGATACCCCTAGCTTTAGCTATGGGGAGGAAGTGCGCTAATTTACTTTACTTTTTCCACTTCCACTTTTAAAATATAAATACATAGCAATATGGGTGTTCTGTTGAAGAACGGATAACATACCCAACGGTCTTAGAGCCGTTTTTAGGTTGGCAAGTCCCCTTTGTGCCGAGCGCATAAAAATTGTCAGGCAGGCAGTGGAGGAGCAGGAGAAACGCAATGTAAGCGGGTAAGGTGTAACAGCCTTTACCGGATAGAGGCTAATGTAAACTAGCCCCGGCGAATAAGGGTATTCTGGAGCGGTAGTATGCGTGTCCAGACGTTAGG
>CALGGR010000183.1 GCA_937915755.1 uncultured Fretibacterium sp.
AGCCGTTGACGAAGTACGGGAGAATGAGGCGGAAATATCTGGAAGAATGGAAAGTACGGACAGCGTTGGAATTGGGAGAGAATCTGCTAATTCATTGTCTGGAAGTACAGGAACGGGCGAAGGCGATGAAAAGCGAGCTGATGAGCCAGCTAGAGAGCCAGAATCCGCCGCCCGACAGGGGAGTCGACCCGCTGGGTTGGGTACAGCACATGAACAGTCTGGACATGACAGCGGAAGAAATAGTGCTGAACAGCGTAATATACAGCTAGATTTATTTGACATAACGGAAGAGCCAGAGGATATTGAAGAAGTAGAAAATATAACTTCAGTATCTTCAATTTCTGATATAGGAAATGCAGTAAAAGATGTAGTAAATACCTCATCAGATAGTCGAAATATAGAAAATATAGGAAAAGTATCTAACATAGAAAAAGGAGAACAAGCCCCTGCATTTGACACATCAGAGACTTTCCTGCAAACGGAACAATCAGCGGCCAAAGAAAACCCCGAACCTGATCTTGCAGAGACAGTAATAAATCTGCGCCCCGAATCACCAACCCCCCGAAACCCAAGCCAGCCACGAACGAATTACCGAATAACGGACGAAGAATTAGGAGTAGGCGGAGCGAAAACGAAATACCGCAATAATGTGGAGGCAATCCGAAAGCTGAAGGCAATCGAGAGTGAAGACCGCCTAGCGACCCCCGAAGAGCAAGAAATATTGTCGCGTTATGTGGGCTGGGGAGGAATTCCACAGGCATTTGACGAGAGCAATGAAGACTGGAGCAAGGAATACGCGGAGTTAAAAGGTTTGCTGACAGAAGGCGAGTATAACGCGGCGCGAGGCTCAACGCTGAATGCCCATTACACCTCACCGACAGTAGCACGTGCAATGTATGACATGCTTGCGAGAATGGGATTTACGACGGGCAATATTCTTGAGCCATCATGTGGAACGGGGAACTTTTTCGGAGTGTTGCCTGAAAGCATGTGTAACTCCAAGCTATACGGAGTTGAATTAGACAGCATAACAGGCAGAATAGCTCGTCAGCTTTACCAGAAGGCCGACATAAAAATAGACGGATATGAACGAGCGAAGTACCCTGATAATTTCTTTGATGTGGCGATAGGAAATGTACCGTTCGGCAGTTATTCATTGATAGACGGCGAACACAAGCGTGAGCGCGAAAATCTGAGGATACACGATTATTTTTTCGCGAAGACGCTGGACAAGGTGAGGCCGGGCGGAATAGTGGCGTTCATAACCTCCAAAGGAACGCTTGATAAGGCGAACAGTTCAGTCCGAGAGTATTTAGCGCAACGAGCGGAGCTGTTAGGAGCAGTGAGACTGCCGAATAATGCGTTTAAGGACAACGCCGGCACGGAAGTAACAGCGGACATAGTATTTCTCCAGAAGCGCGACAAAATAGTAGACGACATTCAAGCTGGCTGGACACAGACGCACGAAAACGAAGATGGAATCCGAGTCAACGATTATTTTATCCAGCACCCCGAAATGGTATTGGGGAAAATGGTACGTGATAGCCGAATGTACGGGAATGAAACCGAGACGACGTGCGAGCCAATCGAAGGACCGGATTTAGGGGAGCAACTTCACGAAGCACTAGGGAAAATCGAAGGACGAATCGAGGAGCGAGAAATCCAAACTCAGGAAAACACGCAGGAGAGAATCCCCGCCGATCCCGGAGTGCGAAATTTCAGCTACACGCTAGTGAATGGAGAATTGTATTACCGGGAAGACTCGCAGATGTACAAGCCTGATATGTCTGAATCAGCAATAAGCCGAGCGAAAGGCATGGTGAGAGTGCGGGACGCTTGCCGTGCAGTAATCAATGCACAAATGGACGGTTGCAGTGATGAGACGCTAAGAGGGCTTCAGGCGAAGTTAAACAGTGCGTATGACAGTTTCAGCCGAATGTATGGGCGAATAAATGACGCGCAAAATGCGAGGGCATTTGATGAAGACAGCTCATATTACTTAATCTGCGGGCTAGAAAATCTTGACGCGCACCATAAATTTCTAGGGAAGTCGGATATGTTTACGCGGCGGACAATCCAGCAGAACGTAGTGCCGACCAAAGTGGAAACAGCACAGGAAGCCCTATTGTTGTCGATGTCAGAAAAAGCGCGTGTAGATATGGAGTACATGAGCGATTTAACGGGTAAGACGGAGTCAGAATTATTTAGCGAGCTGAAAGGAGAAATCTACCGCGTCCCGAAGCCCGCCGACGCGAGAGGAAGAGGAGAATACCAGACAGCGGACGAATATTTGTCGGGGAATGTGCGCGAAAAATTGGTGATGGCGAGATTGTTTGCGAAGGACAATTCCGAATACGCGGACAATGTGAAAGCCCTAGAAGCGGCCCAGCCCGAACCGTTACAGGCGACAGAAATTGACGTGAGATTAGGCTCAACGTGGGTGCCGCCAGAATATGTAGAACAGTTCATGCACGAATTGTTAGAAACGCCGACCTATGCACGAAGCCGAATAACAGTAGCCTATTCCGAGCATACGTCAGCATGGAATGTATCAGGAAAGAAGCTCGACGCAGGGAATGTATTAGCGAACACGACGTACGGAACGTCGTCAATAAATGCGTACAGCATAATCGAAGAGACGCTGAATCTGAAAGCAGTAAAAATCTACAAGACAGTAGAGGACAACGAAGGCCACGAACGTCGAGTAATAGATACTGAAGCGACGACATTGGCGCAACAGAAGCAGGAAGAAATCAAGGGAAAATTCAAGGAATGGATATTTGAAGACCCCGACCGCCGAGAACATTTAGTGAGTATCTACAACGAAAGATTCAATTCGACAAGAGCGCGGGAATACGACGGAAGCCATTTGAATTTTGGAGGAATTAACCCCGAAATCAATTTACGCCCGCACCAGCGGGACGCAATAGCGAGAATCCTTTACGGCGGAAATACGCTTTTAGCGCATGAAGTGGGAGCGGGAAAAACCTACGAGATGGTAGCGGCGGCAATGGAATCTAAACGCATAGGACTATCTCACAAGAGTCTTTTCGTAGTGCCAAATCATCTTACGGAGCAGATGGCAACGGAAACACTGAGGCTTTATCCCGGAGCGAATGTGCTAGTGGCGACGAAGCGAGATTTTGAGGCGAAGAACCGCAAGAAATTCTGCGCGAAGATAGCGACAGGAGATTACGACATAATAATAATCGGCCACAGTCAATTTGAGAAAATCCCGTTATCGGAAGAGCGTCAAGAAAGATTCATAACTTCACAGATAGAAGAAATCACGGAGGGCATTCGTGAACTGAAGCAGGAACGAGGAGAACGTTGGAGCATAAAACAGATGGAGGCGAGCAAAAAATCCCTAGAAGCGCGTCTTGAAAGGTTACAAGCCTCACACAAGAAAGATGATGTGATAACGTTCGAGGAGTTAGGAGTCGACCGCCTATTTGTAGATGAGGCGCACGGGTACAAGAATCTGTACTTGTACACGAAAATGCAGAACGTAGCAGGAATCTCACAGACGGAAGCGCAGAAATCATCTGATATGTTCATGAAGTGCCGTTACATGGATGAGTTGACAGGAGGCCGGGGGATAATCTTTGCGACGGGAACGCCCGTGAGCAATTCAATGACGGAGCTTTATACAATGCAGAGGTATCTCCAGTTTGATAAATTGCGCTCAATGGGACTGCAAAATTTTGACGCATGGGCCTCAACGTTCGGAGAAACGACAACCGCCTTAGAATTAGCCCCCGAAGGCACAGGCTTCCGAGCAAAGACGAGATTTTCCAAGTTTTTCAATCTGCCAGAGCTGATGAAAACGTTTAAGGACGTAGCAGACATCAAGACAGCGGATATGCTGAATTTGCCACGCCCGAAAGCAAATTTTCACGTGGTGTCAGTGAAGCCAACAGAAGAACAGAGGCAGTTAGTAGCTGGATTATCGGAACGAGCAAGCCGAGTGCATAGCCGACAAGTGAGGCCGGAAGAAGATAATATGCTGAAGATAACTTCCGATGGTCGTAAAATCGGACTAGACCAGAGATTGATAAATCCCCTTTTGCCTGACGATCCGGGTAGCAAGGTGAATACGTGCGTAAGAAACGTATTCCAGATATGGCAGGACACGCAAGCGGACAGGCTGACGCAGTTAATATTCTGCGATTTTTCAACGCCGGGCAAGGATAAAGGATTTAACGTTTACGACGACATCAAGGAGAAATTGATAGCGAGCGGAGTCCCCGAAAGCGAAATAGCGTTTATCCACGACGCTGACACAGAGAAAAAGAAAGATGAGCTGTTCGCCAAAGTGAGAAGCGGAGAAGTGCGTGTGCTAATGGGATCGACGCAAAAAATGGGAGCAGGAACGAACGTACAGGACAGACTGATAGCCCTGCACGATTTGGATTGCCCGTGGCGACCCGCAGATTTGGAACAACGAGCGGGACGAATAATCCGGCAAGGTAACCAGAATCCCGAAGTGAACATCTACCGCTATGTAACGGAAAGTACGTTTGACGCATACCTTTATCAGACTGTGGAGAACAAGCAAAAATTCATAAGCCAGATAATGACGAGCCGAACGCCGTTGCGGAGCTGTGAAGACGTAGATGAATCCGTCCTGAGTTATTCAGAGGTAAAAGCCCTTTGCATAGGCGACCCGCGCATCAAGGAAAAGATGGAACTGGATATAGACGTGAACAAGCTGAAAATGCTGGAAGCGAGCTTTAAGAATCAGCATTACACGTTGCAGGATAGATTGAGAAAAACGTTGCCCGCGTCAATCTCAGCAACGGAGCATAAAATCGAACTATTAGAAAGAGACCAAGCAACAGCCGATAGGACGAAGAGCGCGGACTTCAAAATGACGATAATGGGCAAAACGTTCGGGCTTGACGCAGAAGGAAATCCGCGAAAGCAGGAAGCCGGAGAAGCTCTTTTAGCGGCGGCGCAGACATTAGGGCGGAACGATGGAACTGTCGGAGAATATCGAGGCTTCAGGATGAGTTTCTACATGGAACAAGTCTCTGGGAAGGTGTACCTTAACCTTCAAGGAGCGACGACGCACAATGTAGAACTAGGAACGAGCGTACTGGGAAATCTAGCGCGAATAGAAAATGCGATAAACGGAATCCCGCAGAGATTAGAAGCGACGCGCGGGCAATTATCGAATTATCAGAATCAGGTAAAAGCGGCGGAGGAAGAATTACAGCGACCGTTTCCCCATGCGGATGAGCTAAAAGAGAAATCAGCACGATTAGCGAAATTGAATGCGGAGCTAACGATGTCGGAGAGTAGCCCGTCGCCAAAGCCAGAAGAGCAACCGAGCGTAGAGCCAACTGAAGCAGAAGTAGAAGATATAGGAATACCCGCTCCCGAAACCACAGAAAAGACGTATCCAGCTCCGCCAGTAGATGAGGCAGTGAATTTCAGGGGAATCCCGCCGTCAATATCAGGGGAAACGATACGGAACTTGAAACTGATAGAAGGCGAGCCAGTAATCTACATGAATCCGCGCACGGACGGGCAGCAGTACAAGGGAACAATCCTGCATGTGGACAAGGAACAGGGATATTGCGTTCAGTTGAGCGGGAAACATAGTTTATTTGTCCACAGTCTTGACAGGTTAGAGCGAACGCCGGAAGTGGGAGAAAATCTCAAGCTGTCATATCCGAGAGAAGCTGGGCATAAAGCGATATTGAGCCTACAGGATAACCCAAGCCAAACGCACGTGCGAAGCCGCAGATAAGGAGGACGAAATAATGCCAGAAATGCACGAAGACCATAGACGCATAATAGAGGAGCTGAATCGTCAGCAGATTTCGGAGTGTAAAGCCACAGCCAAGCCGAAGGCTGTAATATTATGTGGCCAGCCGGGAAGCGGTAGAAGTACACAACTCTCGACAGTCATGCAGAAATTTTCAGGGAGTGGAGCAGTATTGCTAGATGAAAGCCAAAGACAAGATAAGCCCCAAAGCCTTTTTGAAGAGGCATTGCATGGAAAAAAGAATCTAGTAATCAATGCCACGCTTCCGAATAGTGGATTGTTGAAAAACCTTCGAGAGGAAGGTTATACAACCAGTATTTACATAGTCTCAGCGCATGAGAGGGAAAGCCTTTTGAGCCTTTATCAAAAATACGAAGGTCAGCTTGTGGCACTTGGAATCGGAGATAAACCGAAACTAGCCGAACATGACGAGATATACATGAAATTGCCTGAAACGCTCCAGCGAATAGAGGATGAAGGATTAAGCGATGAAATTGTAATCCGCGACCGCAAGGGCAACGAGATATACAGAAATCATCAGGCCAATGGTAGATGGGGAAATGAGCCACAATCATCACAGGCACTAGAGACCAGTCGCAATCGAGCATGGGCAGCGGAAGAAATAGCCAAGTATCAAGAAGACTGGCAGAAAGTAATCCGAAGCATGTATGCACGAGGAGCATCTCCGAAAGAAATCGACGAGGCCGAACGAGTGCGAGATCGTTGCTTGAAGAGTATAAGGAGATTGCTGCCAGAAAAAATAGCGGAGCTGAACAAGGTAGAGGAGAATGAAATCGAGTCAGCGGTATCATTGCTGAAAAATCCGCGCTCACTAGATAATTCGTCATTCAGGGGTTATGAATCATCGCCGCAACAGAACGATACGCTGGACATGCTAGACCAAATCAAGAAGAACGTACAGGAAAGCAAGACTGCGCTAGAGAAGTTGAAACAGGCAGGATTGTCGCCAGACAAGGACATAACGAAGAATAAAATCGTTAGTCCGGGTCAATTTCCGAATGTGAAGGGAGCGGAAGTAATTTCCCGAACGAAAGACACATTGACGCTAGTGAAAGGGCGTAGTTTGTTCATCTATGAGCTGAAACGTCTTGAATTGAAAGCTCCCGCATTAGGGCAACCCGGAGAAAAATTAGACCTGCGATGGCCATCAGGACAAGAAAAAGCGCGAGGGACAATAGCCCTTGAAAGGGAACAACATCACAGCCGCGTCCGCAGTCAAAACGAGGACATGAAATGAAGACGACAATCAAGGGAAATTACTCATTCCGTAAACCGTCCAAACGTAAAGGCACAAACGCGCTTGCATTCATAGGGCTGATATTAATATTTTGCTCGTTAATAGCGGGAACGCAGTATTTTGCATGGAATGTAGGCAAGAATCGCTTCCCCAATGAATTATTCAGTTATGCAGGAATAAGAATCTACTCGCCACTTGAAATAATGGACTGGCTGAAATTATGGCAGACGGAACATCGAGACATGGGAGACTTCACAGAGAGTTTAATCTTGATGGGCGGTTGTGCATTCATGGGGGTTGCGCTGATAGGAATAGCGGTGAGGAATAGAAATGAGAAACATGACGCTGGAAATCTTTACGGCTCTGCCCAATATGCAGAACTTGACGAGATACGAGAAGCCGGACTATTACCCGCTAAAGGCGAAAAAGGGAAGGGAGTTTACGTAGGGGGTTGGATAAATCCGAAAGACGGCCAGCAATATTATCTGCGTCATAACGGAAAGGAACACGTAATAGCATTAGCCCCGACCCGTTCAGGAAAGGGCGTAGGGTTGGTAATACCGACGCTTTTGTCATGGGAACATTCAGTAGTAGTTCTCGACATCAAGGGTGAGAACTGGGCATTAACATCGGGCTGGAGACATGAGAACGGCCACAAGGTATTGCGTTGGGATCCAACGGACGCAATCGAAGGCCGGAGCGCAAGATATAACCCGCTTGCAGAAATCCGAATTGGGACGGTTTACGAAACAGGGGACGTGATGAATGTAGCAACGCTGTTAGTTGACCCTGACGGAAAAGGAGTAGACGGGCATTGGGAACAGACAGCGCGGTCTCTGTTAATTGGAGCAATAACTCATGTAGTTTATCGAGCCAGAAATGAAGGGCGGACGGGAAATTTATCAGAAGTCCTGCACGAACTGACAGGGGACGGCTATGAGGATATGGCTAATTCATGGAAGCAGTACGAACACAAGCGGGACGGTGATGTATTCTATGACCCAACAGGGAACGTTCGTGAAAGTCCATGCCACCCTGTTGTAGAGCAAGTAGCCAATGAAATGCTGAACCGAGCAGAGGAAGAAGCCTCATCAGTGCTATCAACAGCGGTAGCGAAGTTAGGACTTTACACCGATCCCGTAGTAGCAAGAAATACGTCAGTGAGTGATTTCCGCATTCAGGACGTAATGGACAATGAATCGCCCGTATCGCTTTATCTTGTACTGAACCCGACGAACATTCAGAGGCTCAAACCGTTAGTGAGGCTGTTCATATCGCAGTTAGTATTTATCTTAATGCCGGAGATGGAATTTCGAGGAGGGCAGATGAAAGCTCCATACAAGCACAGGCTGTTATTGTTGCTTGACGAGTTCCCGGCGTTAGGGAAGTTAGGGATATTTGAACAGGCAATAGCGTATTTCGGAGGCTGGAACATCAAGGCATATTTAATCTGTCAGGACAAAGCGCAGCTAGACGCGGCATATGGCAAGGATGAATCGATAACGTCGAACTGTCATGTAACAGTAGCCTACGCGCCGAACAAGGTAGAGACAGCCAAATATCTCTCTGACCGATTAGGGGTAACGACAGTGATTAAGGAGCAGGAGAGTATCTCATTTCAGGGAGGAACTGGAATATTTGCGAAAAAGAGTGTAACGAAGTCTCAGCAGGAAGTTCAGCGAGCAGTATTAACGCCCGATGAAATAATGAGATTGCCCGGCCCGGTGAAAGATGTTGACCAGAATATAACCGAACCCGGCGATATGCTAGTGTTTGCGGCAGGATTCCCTCCAGTATATGGGAAGCAGATATTGTACTTTTTGGACAAGACATTTTCGGAAAGGTCGAAGATAGACGCGCCGGAGAAAAGTGATAAATTAAATTAGAAAATTGTGTGAGCTATTTCATTGATTGTGATAAAATGATGTCTATGAAATTTTTATACAGAAAGGCGGAAGAGTACTGTGGCACTAAAAGAAGAACTGATAAAACGTCGCTTGGCCCTAGGGATGTCGCAAACTAAATTTGCGCAGGCTTTGGATCTCAGTCCTTCCACCATATCTTTATGGGAAAAAGGCAAAATCAAGCCCGGTGTTGACAGCATTATAGCGTTGGCAAAGTTTTTTGGCATAACCGAGCAAGAATTATTGCATCCCAAAGATGAAACACAAGAAAAAGAGGACAGCAAAAATGTCCTTTAGAAATGAGTACGCCCTAGTCAGATACACTAGGGCGGGGCGCAATATAAACGTTGACAATTGCTCTACTTTTGTCTTGAACACTTCCTTAGAGATAGGAAGCGCATTTGTATATTCATATTGCGTTAAATATCTCTTAACGGGAATATTTTAACACAAAGACAGCTAAAGAGAGTAATTCAAGAAAGTTGCCCCCGCCCTCTGGACTAGGAGAAGAATAAAGACATTGCTGAAAAGGAGGCGAAAAGAGTGAAAGAATTTGAATACGAAAACGAGTATGAAGGAATGAACGATGACCAGCATCGTAATGATTCGTTTGCGTTAAATCACTCTGAGAATGCCTCCCCAACAGAAATAGAAGCCTTATTTGATAGGAGTCTCCAGAAGATACATGAATGGCATGACATGAGCGTTGTGTATGTTTACTTTAAGGAAAAAATCTTAGGGAAAAAGGGAAAGACAGGGAAGAAAAATATCTATCAATGGATAGAAACAAACGATGTATATTATGGAATTCCAGAAACGATAAAGACGGATAGGGATTATTGGATTTCAGCGGCAGAAACGGCAACGCAGATAACGAAGGGCGAAACGCCAATGTTGCGAGAAAAATGGGTAGTATCGGTAAGGTGTCATTTTCTGATACTGTCCTTAGAGGAAGCAAGTAGCATGTTAGGTATTACTCTGACGTGTGAGCAGTTGAAGGAGCTTGTACTAGAGCATTGTCGCCAGCGCGGACTGCCCACGCCAATAATCTGGACAGACGGAGAAGAATTAACGGTAGTGTGGGCATTGGAAGAACCGTATTACAGAGTAAAGGAAAATTATTACTATGACCGTAAGAATGATATGTGGTGCGAAGATGAATACACATTTAGTCTTGCTTGGGACAAGGTTCAGAACTGGTTATATGAGGACTTGAAATATTTAGGAGCGAAAGCGAATAAGAAGCACATCTTAACGATGTTGAGAGTGCCTGGAACGTTGAATACGCATAATAATGAGCCAGTTAGGATACTTAATGACGGAGAAAAAATATCTCTGTCTGAATTGAAGGAAGGTCTCCAATACGTAAGCGAAAGGCTAGAGAGGTACGAAAGTATAGACCCCCCAGATTTATCAAAATTATTGCATGAGTATGAGGAATTTGCGAAGTTCTGCGAAGAACTCGACAAGACGATAGCAGGAGGCGAGCCGAAGCAGAAAACGCGGAAAGAAAAAGTAAGAGCCTCAAAGGAGAAAAAGCCCAAGAGGACGAAAAAGAAAACAGCTCTGTCGGAGGAAGTAATAGCCGAAGGCCGTGAAAATCTTGATATGCTGACCAATAGGACAGAGTCTTTATCAATCCCGAAAGATAGGCAGAAAGAATACGATGAGTTTATTGATCAGCTCAGGAAGGACATACTATTAATTCATCCTACAAGTGATAAGTATGTTTGCCTTTGCGTGAAGAAAGACGAAAAATGGCAACAGCTATGGGTACAGGTAAAGGATTTAGAGAGAAAGCTGACGGAGTTGTGGCTAATGCCTGATTTCGCCAGCAGCGATATATACGATTCACAAGCGGAATACCTAAGCGGAGGAAATCGAGAAGTCAACAAAGTGTACTCAGTGCGAGCGAGCTATCTCGACCTAGACGGCAAATATGCAGAAGAGCATAAATACCTTAGCCCTGAAGACTGGGTAAGGGTAATAATTGCTCATTGTGAAGCGAAGAAAATACCAGTTCCCACAATAATGGTGTTCAGCGGGAACGGGGTTCATGTGAAATGGCTTTATAAGGAGGCAGTAACAGGAGAAAATCTCAGGAAATTTGAGAGGTTAGAGAAGAAACTGCAAAAGTTGTTTGCGGAACTCGGAGCGGACATAAAAGCGACAGATTTAGCGCGAGTGCTTCGAGTACCGGGAACGAAGAACTGCAAGCCCGAAACAGTAGACCCTGATGTGCGAGTATTGAACCTAACCACCGAGATATATGACTTTGAGGAATTTTTAGCTCTGATAGATGACGTAATTCCCAGTGAAAGCGGTGAAATACCATCAGAGCAGGAAACAAAGTCATTTCCGATGGAAGAAGGGGAAGAAGCAGAAGAAGGAGATAAATACCCTGCGTTTTATGTTCAGAACGAAACGACCGGGACATTAGAGCGTGTAAAGAAATCTGAAATGCATGATTATCTTGAACGACAGGATAAGACGCATGTATTAAGGTGTTCGATAGCGGAGTTTGTGGGCAATGAGCTTAAGACAGCTTATCCACGAAGCATATATTGTAATTATGTTAAATTGTCGGCTTGTAAAGTTCCAGGAAGTACGTTTGAAGAAAAAGCGTCGGCGATCCGTGAGCAGTGCCATAACTATTGGGGAGGCGGCATTCCCGAAGCCAATGAAATCCGAGAAAGCAGCGATAGTCTGATAGTGCTGTGGAGATACGAATTAACAGATAAGCTATCAAGGCGAGTATTTTCGTGGTGGAAGAGAGTGAATGAATATTTATGTGAAATTTTTGCAGACTGGGGAGCAAAGGATGATCTCGAATATCAGGGAGTAACAGGACTGTTGCCAATAGCAGGCTTCACAGGTATGAATGGAATCTCGCGAACGAATACCAGCTATACATATTACGAATTTGCGAGGATAGTACTTCCTTTTACGCCAGAGCAGTCAAAGGAATATAAAGCGAAGAAAGCAGAAGAGAAAGCGAAGAGAGATGCAGAACGGCCATTGAAACGTAAGCGAGTATCTCAAGGGCAGAGGGTCGGAAACTTTGACATGATGTCAGAACGTCGCTTTGGAGATATATGGCATTTAGGGAATCTCCGTAAAGATGAACGAGGCGAGGTAGCGCAGGGGCACCGAGAATTGAGTGTATTTTGGGGAATGAATTTTGCGGTGCAGAGCGGACGAGTAACGAACGTAGCCGAATTTGATGCGTTGACGCAAAAGCTAATAGATCACAATGGTTTGCAGTTCCGCAGTGAATGCAGTGTAAGAACCTTAACGACATTAAGGGGAAAATTTGCCAGAGGCGAGGAAGTCTACAAAGCAACGACAGCAACATTGATAGAAGATTTAGGAATAAGCCTTTCAGAACAGGAAGAGTTAGAAGTATTAAGAGAGTTCCCGAAGAAAGAGAAGAAAAAACGCCTTTAGAGTCACTGGTAGATGATTTTGTCGATAACCATGCGATCAATCATGAGGCGCAAGAAAGTTCATATCTGAGCGAAACGATCGATGAAGTTCACAATTATAATCGGGAAAATGGGGATATGACGATTTCCCAGATTGCCAGTAACATGGTCAATGAAGTCCGTCATCCGGAAGCGGAAGAAGTACAGAGTAAACCGATGGCTGAATTCGAAGAGGAGTCGCCTGTACCTGTTGAAGATAATAAACAGGAAGAGGAGGAATATTCCAATACGGTTTCCATGGAGATCGCCAAGATTATGGATGAAATCGATGTCATTGAAACCGAACAAGAACCTCAAAAGGTCGAAGTTGAAGAAGTAAAAGAAGTTCATGAAGAACATCCGGTTTTGGCTAAGGCATTGGAAGAAGAGGAGGAAGTGGTGGAAATCCGCAACCTCAAAGAGCTGGAGGCGGAGCCGGTTAAGGATACCGTTTCCAATACGATTCCCTTTGTTGTCGCCAC
>CALGGR010000184.1 GCA_937915755.1 uncultured Fretibacterium sp.
AGTTTGTCCCCGTAGTTGATGACTTTCATCAGCCTGTCTAATTGTGGACGGCGTTCTGGCTTTCCGCTGTACACGTCCCTGAATATTCGCTCTGCTCCTGTTTGCCGGAGTGCGCTCTCCTGAGCCTCAAGCGAATTGCCCTCTCGTGCTTGTCCCATCGTACTGACTCGTGCGTAACCGTAAACCACGCTGATCAACCTCCAGTGATGAATAAAACTTTTGACAATACGAACAATGGAATTCTACAACGAGCAGTGCGAATTTTCAAAAGTGGTCGGTTGTGAATTTAAGATAGGAGACTGACAATAGGCTGATTGATAATATGCTAATTGAAGTACGCTCTCAAGATGATTTATATGACAGAACGGCATCATTATTCAGCTCAATAAAGCTCTCCTTGAACGCATTCTCGATACTGAGATGGATTTTAACCTCACTAACACTGAAAACAGACGAGTTAATAGTAATTCTCGTAACGGGCATGGCAAGAAGAATGTTCGTAGCACTGAGGGAAGTCGCACTAATTATGCAAGAGACAGGCACCAAAAGATAGGAAGAGTATATTCTAGCCTCACCTCAGATGTTACCTAAGCGTACTGCCAGGTTGGATACCTTAGTGATGCTATTCTTTCTCTATATGCTAGAGGAATGAGTGTCAGAGATATTCAATTATCTGCGATTGATAAACTATACAAATTCGACTATGAATGTTACTTGAGTCTTCTGAACACAAAGATAGACCGTGATTTATGGTTTGATGAAGACATTTCCATTGTCAACGCATACTATCACCCTCTCTATAACGCTATAGTAATTCCTGCCGGGATACTTGGCGGAGATTTCTACAACCCTGAAGCCTCGCGTGAATTCAATCTTGCTGGTATAGGCGTAACTGTCGGGCATGAGGTCTCACACGCGTTTGACCCCACCGGAGCGCAGTTTGACAAGGACGGGAATTTTGTAAAGTGGTGGACTGATAAAGACTTTGCGGCGTTCAATCAGAGAACAGCGAGACTCATCGATCACATAAGCAGCATGACTATTCTTGAGGACGGCACAAAGTGGAGAGGCAGCTACACTCAGGACGAAACAATTGCGGACATTGCGGGCGTGAAGGTGGTTCTGAAGATTGCGGCCAAGACGGAAGGCTTCAACTATAAGGACTTCTTTACGTCTCATGCTTTAGGCTGGAAGCTGATTGCGACACCTGAAAAGATTAGTGAACTTGCACAAACGGACGTTCACCCGCAGATGTATTTGCGGTGTAATGCGGTCGTTCAGTTGTTCCCGGAGTTTCACGAGACATACGGAACACAAAGCGGGGATAGAATGTACTTGTCGCCCGAACGTATTAAAGAGCTTGAAGTGTGGTAAGAAAACAGCAGGGAGATTCGCATAGAGTCTCCCTTTCTCAAGTCATCAAACGAGATACTTAATTGAGAATAGTTTTTCCACTAACCCACCGTAGCAGATTCTAATCTCCTTTATAAAAAGGTTATACTGATTTTTTTTTTGCGGATTAGAGTACATTATTATTTGATGCCCTGTTAATGTAAACACACCCTAACTTTAGCTGTGGGGAGTATGTCAAATGTCTTAAGAGTTTCAACAGGTGCTACCTTAGCAATGGTAGTAATTAGGATATAATTATATAATATCGAACTTCAAGAATGTACAAAGGAGAAAATTTTTCGTGAAACACAAGCGCAACAGAATCATAAGTTTTACGCTTATGTTGGCAGTGAGCGTTTTGCTTTTGCAGATGTTCACACCGACAGCTCAAGCGGCAGTTACTCAAGTTAGTACTCTGGACGCTCTGAAAACTGCCCTGCAAAACGGCGGCGAAATACAGCTTACAGCGGACATTACTACCACTGAAACCCTGATTATCGTCAAAACTACAGCCCTCGATCTTAACGGCTTCGGAATCCTTATGACGGGAAACGGACGCGTTATTGCAACAGACTCCAGCAAAACAAACTGGGACGATTTAACGTTTGAGGCCAATCTAAGGTTATTAGACAGCGGCCCTAACTCTACTCACTACATTACGCTGAATAATGACGGACGCGGCACAGCGGTCAGCACAACAAACACAGGAAATGCAATCGAGGTTAAAGGAGGCTATATTACCGGAGGCGACGGCGGTATTGCAGTCAAAGGCGAATTTGCAACCCTAAATATGAGCGGTGGCTCTATCATCGGCAATGTTACAACAGGCGATGGTGGCGGTGTTTTTATGGGTGAATCTACAACATTCGAAATGAGCGGCGGCTCTATAAGAAATAATACTGCAAGCGGCAAAGGTGGCGGTGTTTATGCAAATAATATGATGGGTATCACAATAAGTGGTAGCTCCATAACAGGCAATACTGCAGGCAACGACGGCGGCGGTATTTTTCAGGGTGAAGGCGTAAGCTTGTCCATGAGTGGCGGCTTCATAACAGGCAATACTACAGGTGGCAATGGCGGCGGTGTTTGCGTGATTGATCCTAGCTCAGGCTTTTCTATCTCTGGTTCTCCTAATATCACCGGCAACTTCAAAAACAGTGATGGGGTAAAAACAAAGAATAACGTTTATTTACCAGCTGGTGATAGTGATAGTGCAATAATCAGCTTTTCAGGTGCCCTGAGCAGCACCGCAAAAATCGGCGTTACAATGCAAGACCCCGGAAATTTAGCTTTTGTATTTACTGCTTCATACGCAAGCATTAGCAATTTCACCAGCGACAATAGTAATTACAAGATTGTACGAACGGAAAATCCAAATAATCCGTCCAGTTATTTCATGACATTGGAGCAGCATATACACAACTTCACTTACGTAAAGAGCGGCGATGATACAATCGTGGCGACATGTTCTACTCAAGCCTGTGGACTGACGGACAGCAAGGCTATAATCACTCTCACTCCTCCTACGACCGGCGGAGGTGCGGCAGCCTTGAGCGGAGATAGCGACTTATTCACCGTATCAGACGTTACGTATTCCCAAAAATCAGGCAGTAATTGGGGAACACCAACAACTGAAGTCCCAAGCGCAAACGGCTTTTTCAGGGCAAGCATAACAGTGAACACTGGAAGCAGTACTACAGAAACTCTCTCGGTTACTTACGGTGTTAATGCTATAACTGTAAAAAGCGGAATAGCTCACGGCACAGTTACAGCTCCAGCAGTTGCGACCGTTGGTGTTGTTGTTCCCATTACAATAACGCCGGAAATAGGTTATACCTTAGATACCCTAACACCTACAAAAACAGACGGCGGAGCTTCAATCGCTGTAACAAATCAATCGTTTATTATGCCCGATGAAGAAGTTACCGTGAATGCAACGTTTAAACTGGCTGACTACAATATATCCTGCGAATTGGCGAGCGGTTCAATAACTCCGACTTCCCCGACTGCGCACTATAACGATAAGGTTAGGCTTGTTGTAACTCCTAATTTCGAGTATGGAGTTAAAACTATTAATGTGCCGGGAGTTACGCTTAATTTGGTAAGTCGCGACACAGATATGGGCATTGAGGTTTACGAGCTGACTATGCCTAACAACGATATTTCGGTCAATGTAGAGCTTGCAGAAAGAACGATTTACACGATCTTCTACAAAGCAACAGATTCTGCAACGTCGATCTTATATCGTTTCACTAATGACGATGATGACGGTTATATCATGAGGTCAGACGCTAAAATGGGTGATATAGCCTGCTGGGCTGGCCAAGTGAACGAAGTAATCGGAAAAACATCAGTCCCGATCTCGTTTAACGTGAACGGCGGAGGCTGGGGAGCATTAACCAATTGTAATGTAGTAACAGACCTAAGCAGCATTAACAGTATGGCTGACGGAAGTGCGGTTCTGATTCCCGGTGATGACAAAGCCTTTATAGCTTCTTTCCGGGCGGGTGCTTACGATACTGACGCAAACGGAAAAATCATAGTAAGGGACGATCTTGGGAATAAAAACTACTTTGTCAGCAGCAACACGACTAATATAACAGTTCCCATTCCCACAAAAGCACGTTATGATTTTGTCGGCTGGTCGTATGAAGATCAGAACGGCGAATCGAAAACGATTGCTCCCGGCTCTGGAAAAAACGTTACTGTTGCCATAAACGGAAATATAAACAAGACTACAATTTTCAATGCTGTCTGGCAACGTTCAAACCCGTTAGTAGTTTACGATCTCAGAGGAGGCAGTTGGAGCAGAAGCAATAATGAAACTGTTGCATACGGAGAGAAGCTCGCCAAGTCTGTTACGCCGACAAAAGAAGGTTATGCTTTTGACCGTTGGGTATTAGGGGCTGACTGCAAGGGAATGCGCAACAATGGCGATGAGGAAATAGCCCTAGTTCACGGCAGCGAATTTGATTTCGACAATACAAGACTAGTTGAGACTATCAGGCTGAAAGCTCAGTGGAAACACGTTCATGCTTACTCGAAGATTCCTCTGACGGAGATCAATGATGTCATGCCCGGCGTATTTTCACAGGAACAGGTAAATAAGTACAATAATTCTTTACATGTTGCGCTCTGTGCAGACCTTGATGATTTAACATGTGAGGCACATGAATTTGATGCGGACGGAAAATGTGTTTGTGGTTTTGACAGGAACACGGCTGAAATAACGGTTGAAATTTCGTATAATGACAGAGATACTAAAAAACCATCCGTATCTAAGCACAAAATGGGGTCAACTGTTTCCCTTACGCCGCCGCCTTTGGGAGCGTCCAGATTTGTGAAGTGGGAATATCGTCCTCTGGATGGCACAACATGGAGAGATATAGCACAATTTCCTGCCATTAGCGTCCCGGTTAACGGCAGTGTGCGTATTAATGCAGTATTTGATGGCGTAGATAAGCCTAAGATGATTTTGCAAGCTACAACGGATAGTACTGACATAGACTTTACAATGTCGTATCTTCTGCCCGCAGGCTGCACCGCAAAAAATGCCGTAATCGCATTCGGGGATAACTACCTGCTATTTTACAAAAAGGTAGTGAGGCAATTTGTTCTTGACCCTCCGTCAACGAGTGAGGTTTGGGGCATACTTAAAGAGGCCGCAAAACCCCAAAATATAATAGCTACCGGTGCAAAGCTTCTTGGAGAAATTAATGATATGACGAACAAGATCGTTAATTCTGCTATGAACGTTGTTGGAATTGATGATCCTGCGGTAAGAAATCTGATAAATTTCACGGTGGATTTTGTCATAGCGGGGGCTACAGGACAAGAGGCAGGACTTGCAGGAATGCTTATCAAAGCGGGAGTGGAGGCTGTCGGATTGGATGGTACTGTTGTAGGCGATGCTATAAACTTGGCAACGTCGATTGCAACGGGTGATGCTGAGGATGCTTTGGAGATTGCCGGGGACGCTCTGGCATTGGCACACGATATAACAGGAGGAAGTACTAAAGTTGATACAGAAGGTTACGAAATCGTGAATGGCAATAAAGGACATTACGAACTCCAGTATTGGGCTCGCGAGGATAACCTCCTATCTTCTGACAAGTTCAAAGTACCGTTAATGCTCACAATGCTGAAACGCGATTCTATAACCCTTCCCGGATATAATAATGCGATATATCATCCCTCAAAGAATTTGGGAGATATGGCAGGATATGTCTATACGGGTTACACAAACGTCAAAGATATGTATGAAGGCAACCGTTATTTTTACGCTCTGGGCTATGTTGTATACACAGATGCAAATGATGTTATGAAGCTGGCGGTTGTAGGCCCCATTGCTGTAACGTATAACCAGGTAGCAGCTAGTCCGGTTACTGAAGAAGAAGTGCTTGTAATGGATTTCTAACAAGCTGATGAGGAATGAATAACGATGAGACTATCACAAAAATTATTCGTGGCGTGCGTGATATTAGCCATTTTCTGCGTTCCTTCATTGGCTGAAGATCTGATAAATACTTCGCTTGTAGCATTTGGTCAGGCGACTCTTATAGTGAATGTTGACGGAGAGCTTTCAAATGCGCTGTCTGATACATTCGTGCCGGGAAACGCTGCAAAAATTACAGCACCTAATGTAGCCGGTAAAACTTTCAATTACTGGACGAACGCCGAAGGAAGAATCATAAGCTACAACAAAGAGCTGCCGTTGATAATACACTCAGATACGGGCTTAAATGCGGTATACAGCACTAATACAGTAACGGCTGTTCCTGTAGCGGAGTTTTTGACAGTAACAAAATCAGCCTCGCAGATTCTGTTCAACGTTATAGCTACTGTACCTTCAGGCACTACTATTACGGAATATGGGATTCGCTACAGCACTACAAAGAATACGTTAGAGGCATTGAAGGGTACTGATGGAGTAATAGTAGAAAAAGCTGGAAATTCTGACTCAAATTGGCTTTTCTTTGTGCCGGGCAGTGATGACACAACATGTTATGCTGTGGCGTACGTAATCTCAGGGGGGCAGACTTATTACAGTAATGTGATAACGGCGAATTTGTCAGCTTTAAACAGCGGTCTTTCATTTCTTCCAGGTGCAATATATTTGCCGCTCGGAGAAGAGTTTGACGTAGAGAAAACTCCTGACTTGCGTGGTCTGTTGAAAGAGCGCGTATTTAATATAGCATTTGACCCAAATAACGGTACAGGTGCAATGTCGCCGCAGGGAGTCAGAAAAAATACCCCAACCACACTCAACGCAAATAAACTTAAACGCGATAATTATAGTTTCATAGGTTGGAATACAAAAGCAGATGGCACAGGCACGAGTTACCAAGATAGTGCGAATGTGAGTCTGACTGGTAGTATGAAACTTTACGCACAGTGGAAAGCGAATGAGTACGAGATCAGCTATGACCTTAATGGCGGAAGCGTAACGATAGCGAATCCGAAAAGTTACGACATAACGACAGCTACATTCAAGCTGAACAATCCAACAAAAGAAGGCTACACGTTTACGGGTTGGACAGGTACAGATTTAACAGGGACATCAACGGACGTAAGAATCCCGCTCGGCTCGGCAGGTAATCGTGAGTATACAGCGATTTGGAAGACGATAGAGTATTCAATAAGTTACACGCTGAATAATGGAAGTGTAAGCGGAAATCCTGCAAGCTACACGATAGAGTCTGATGCTATAACGTTAAACAATCCGACAAAGAACGGCTACACATTCACGGGCTGGACTGGTACAGACTTGAGCGGAAAAACTCAGACTGTAACGGTAGCAAAAGGCTCAACAGGTGATAGGAGTTACACAGCGAATTTCACGCCGATAACGTACACGATAAGTTACGAGCTGAACGGCGGAACAAATAATGCCGAGAACCCAACATCGTATACAATAGAAAGTGCAACGGTAACGCTAAAAGCTCCGACAAGGGACGGTTATAACTTTGGTGGCTGGACTTTTAACGGCGAGGCAATAAGCGAAATAGCTCAAGGAAGCACAGGTAATAAGACATTAACAGCGACATGGGTAGAAACGCATGGAGAAATAAAACCAGTGATTTCGCCAGCCTCATACGCTCTGACAGTATATAAAGGGCAGTCATCAAGCCTTACGCTGAATGCGACAGGAACAAATCTCAAATGGGACATGAGTGGAAGTCTACCCATCGGAATGACGTTCAGCAGTGCCGCTAACAGTGCGACTATAAGCGGAACGCCTGAAACAGGAACGTCAGGTAGTTATTCAGTAACGGTAACAGCCGCGAATGCCTTAGGAAGTGCCAGCGCGAATGTTACGATAACGGTTGCGAATGATCCTGCAAAAAGCGTAGACGTAGAAGCCGGAACGCCAGTAACCACTACAACAGAAAACGGCGGAAGCATGACAACAACGCAAACAGCCTTCAAGAATGGAACAGGTCAGACGATCTTAACGGCAGATGTTTCAATAACGACTGAATCAGAGGACTTTGAAGCGGTTGCTGGAAATCCATTCATGACAACGATAAAAGTTGATGTAGCTCTGAACGTAGCAGACAAGAATTATAACGGCTACATGTACGAGATGACGCTAGCAGGGCTGCCTGAATGGTTGATTGCGGAAGGTGAGCTAGGAAGCGATGATGTACTTGAAGCAGGTGAAACGCAATATCATCATGAGTTCACATTGACAGGAACGCCGCCGACCTCAAAAGATACAGAAACGTTGACATTAACCGCGATTGTGAGAGTTTCAGGAGATATACCTACGCTTGAAGCATCAGGTAGCAAGGAAGTGAATATTTCAGTTTCCTCGCCAGAGTCCGCAAGAAATTCCGCAGTATTGCAATCAATGAGCGTGAAAGTTTTGGGAGATGATACGCTGACGACAAATGCAGGGGCTTCATCTTCGATCACGTTTACGGCAAACGTTCAAGGGACATATTCAGATGGTCAGACGAGAATATTACCCGCTGGAAGTTATGCTTTAACATGGTCTGCTAATGATACTGAGCTTGCGAGTTACGGATTCTCATTTGCGGAAGGAACGCTGAGAGTTAATGCGAACGCCCCAGCAGGAACGCACGAAATACAGATAACGGCAACGGCAGTAAGCAGTGATGTATCAGGAACAGGCATTAAGGCAGTAACTGTAACGGTACAAAGCGTTGCAGACGTGCCGACAGTCCCGGTTCTGACATGCGCGACCATAAATACAACGGTGAAGAGGGGAGCGACAATAGCACCTCTGACAGTAAGAGCTGATACAACGCCTCAAGAATGGCTGCCGAGCGGTGAACTTCCTGAAGGACTGAGCTACACAGCAGACGGAAATAAATTCGTGATAAGCGGGACAGTTTCCCAGACCTTAGAGGCAAGAGCTTATGTGTACACAGTCAGAGCAAGGAATGAAGCGGGAACATCAGAGGCAATAACTCTCACAATAACAGTAACAGCTACAGGGACGGCCACGTCTGAACGCGTAGAAGTGTCAGCCGGAGAAATATCTGCAATGACTGATGAGGAAATCGTAGCAACATTAGGCAACAAGACAGATATAGCTTTGACTGGAAACGTGGAAAATCTTTCAGAGACTATAGCGAGGCTTGAAACTGTAACGAACGTGAAAACGCTTGATTTATCTAAAGTAACAGGAGTATCGGAATTAAAGCTCGAACAGACGACACTTGAGAGCATAACTCTTGCGGGCAACCAGTCAATAAAAACAGTTGCAGTAACAGGCAATACAACATTGACGACGTTGAATTTAGCCGGAAGCAAAGTAGAAACGGTAGACGCAGAAGGCTGCGAAAAATTGACCTCAATCAACTTGGAAGGAGCAGAAAATTTAACGTCTCTGAATGTGAAAGAGACCAACATTACAACGTTGAACGTGAAGGACTGCGCGAAACTTGAAATGGTGGACGCGAAAGGCTGTGAAAACCTTGAAGAAGTGAATCTTGAGGGATGTGAAAGCCTCGAATATCTTGACGTGAGCGAGACTGCAGTAATGGAGCTGAATGTTCAGGATTGCGTGAATCTGGGGACGATTTATTGTGCTTCGTGCGATCTAAGCGACATAAACCTTGAAGGTTGCAACAATCTGAATGATTTGGATTGCAGTAACAACAAGCTCTTATTCCTCGATGCGTCAAAGTTGCGTAATCTTGGAAGTCTGAAGTGCAGTCATCAGCGTGCAGTAAAGCCTCTTGCAAGGTTGATGAACTTCCTAGACCTTTTGCTTGGGCGCGGCAGGTTTGCAGTTTCTGCGGCTCAAGAGAACAGCACGTATCTTGAGAACGTGAAGAACCTGAAGGCTTATGACGAAGCTGGTAACGAACTGACGGTGAAGTTAGACTCAGAGAGCGGAAAAGTAGAATTTAGCGGAGAACCTGCGAAAATTGCGTATGATTATGATACAGGTTTCGAGAACACGATGATGGACGTAGAAATCTCCGCGTCAGAATCCGAGATCGAGGCAATCATAGGACCTGGTCCATCTCACGGAGGCTGTACATTCGGTTTCGGAATTGGAGCATTAGGTATACTTGTGCTTATGCTGAATTTGCCGCGCAAGAAAGCTGAGTAAAGTCCTATCAAGAAGAAACAGACAGGACGGTAGCCACAAAGTGCCGTCCTGTTTTTTTTATTTCAGGGGTAAAATGAAATGAATGAAAATCATGGAACATAAATATT
>CALGGR010000185.1 GCA_937915755.1 uncultured Fretibacterium sp.
TCCCTACACGACGCTCTTCCGATCTTGATATTGATTATACAGGTGTCGATATTGTTGAAAGCATGATAGATTCCCACAAGAAAAATTATGCTTCTGATCATGTGCACTTCATGTGTCTCGATATTGTTGAAGATGAACTGCCCGAAGGAGACGCTTGTTTTATTCGTCAAGTCATTCAGCATCTAAGCAATGATGACATTCAAAGAGTTCTAGCTAAACTGAAAAAATACAGATACGCACTCATCACCGAGCATGTAACCCCTAAAAGCAGGGCTAGAGTGTTTAACGCTGACATTCATACAGGCTGTCATAACCGTATAGTATTTGGTTCTGGTGTGTATCTTGATGAAGCCCCTTTTAGCCTTAAGCCTGAAATTCTTTTGCGTGTCCCTTATGATCCGAATAATAACAGCGAGCTTGTAACGTATCTTTTGCAGTAGATTAAAGCCGGATCTGCCCCTTAAACAGTTCCGGCTATGTTTGCTTCTCATAATCCAGTCAGCATTAACCCTATAAGCACAGCCCCTACAGCATGAACCAGCCAAAATCTTAACGTTACAGCCGTCTCATCAAGTCCCTTCTTCTGGTAGTGATGGTGAAGAGGTGCCATCAAGAACACACGCTTATTCAGCCGCCTTATAGTGAATATCTGTATTGCAGAACTCAGCATTTCAACAATGAATATGAACCCCGCAGGAATTATAGCCATAGTACGGCCGTTCATTACGCACAATGCCGCCAAAGCTCCGCCGAGAAAGTGAGAACCAGTATCACCCATGAAAGTTTTTGCGGGTCTAAGATTGAAGAACAGGAAGCCCGACACCATACAGAACAGCTCAATAATCACAATAGAGTTAAAGTCATTCACATGCAGAAGGAACAGCATAGCCCCAAGCGATATAATGAAGCTCCCCCCAGCAAGACCGTCAAGCCCGTCTGTGATGTTCACTGCGTTGATCGTCCCGGCAGTCATCAGGAACGCAAGAGGAACAGCCAGCCAGCCCCCAGCGTCCCACACTCCCGGCCATAGTCCCAAACGTCCCGACATGAACACGGCAGCAACCCATACAGCACACACTAAAAGCTGAACTTTCAGCTTGGCCAGACTCCTGAACCCCTCGCTTGTGTGTGTCCTGAACTTCAGCCAGTCATCAATAAAGCCTATAAGTCCGCTCAACACAGGAAGAGACCAGAATAACAGCCCTTCCCATGAATGATTTAGTGCCAGTGCAAGAACTCCCAACAACAAAAAAACTACTCCTCCCATTGAAGGAGTAGCCGCTTTAATCTCGTTGTCTATGTTTATTCCGTACCATTTTTGCTGCTGCGTAAGGTGTATATGTCTCTGTATCTTTATCCATATGTATTGCAGTATCACGCTCAGGGCAAAGAACATTAACCCCGTAAGAAATTTCATGATAATGCCCTCACAATATTACTCAGGCCTATAGAGTTAGAACCCTTCACGAGTATTCCGCTCCAGTCTTCAGCCTTCATGATTTTCTCGGTATACTGTAATGCCTCCTGCCAGTCTGACGCAAAAATATATTTCTCGTCCCCAAATGCTTCACGCCATACATTACCGACAAGCACAACATAATCTATGCTGTCAATCAATGGCTTCAAGTCTGCATGATACTTTGCGGCATTCTCCCCAAGTTCCCGCATTTCTCCGAGTACTGCAATTTTGCCCGGTGAATTTATCCCGGCGAAAGTCTCAAGCGAGGCTCTCATTGATACGGGGTTAGCGTTGTATGCGTCATCAACGAGGAATTTTCCCCCGTCAAGCATGATCACTCTTCCCCGTCCTGTCAGTGCCTGAAAGTCTTTCAGCCCGTCAGCAGACTCCTGAAGGCTTATTCCCAGTTCATGCCCTACAGCTGCGGCCAAGCTCAAAGGCATAGCGTTATGTTTGCCCCATATGTTGACGGTAATTCGCGCTATCTCCTGAGTCTGTCTGTGTGCAAGTACAAACGATAATGCTGGCAGTGAATAGCCTGATATGTCATGAGAGATCACAAAATCAGAATCTTTACTTTCACCGACACCCATAGACTTTACGACATAAGAAAATGCCTTGCTCAAATATTCGTTGTCATTGTTGAATATTATTTTGCGTATCAATGACGTATGCGTTATTTCTATCTTCTCACGCAGTACACCTTTAACGCTTTTGAACCCTTCAAGATGAACGGGAGCTACAGCAGTAAGAACAGCGATTGACGGCGGGAAATATTCCTTTAGCTCCTTAATTTCTCCCGGCTTGTTTGCTCCGAACTCAAGTATTAATATTTCCGTCTCCTTCTGCATTCCCATTATCGTAGCAGTACAGCCGATTAACGTATTAAGGCTTCTTTCTGGTGCATGGACATTAAAGCGCGGTGATAATACTGCCTGAAGTGCTGCCCTTGTCGTAGTCTTCCCTACGCTTCCAGTTATGCCTATTATGTCGTGAAGGTTATGTGCTTTGAGCTTACGTGATGCAATACCGGCTAAATCTCTTTCAGGATCATCAAGCTCAATCACAGGAATATTTATGCTGTCCGGAGCTTTTCCCCTGCGTACGATAAGAAGGCCTGCACCGTTTTCTATTGCCTGAGGGATATATTTATGTCCGTCAGTCTTCTCGCCTTCAAGAGCAATAAACGCACTGCCTTGTGATACTTCTCTGCTGTCAGTTGCGAGGTGTGAGGGAAATTCTATATCTGCCCATTTCTCCGGGATCTCGTCAAATAATTCTTTAAGCGTGAAATTCATTGATTGTCTCTCCAGTCCTTTACGGCCTCTGTGTCATTGAACGGTATCTTTTTATCCTTTATCGTGATGAACTTCTCCGGCCCTTTTCCCGTAATCACGAGAATATCACCCTTCTTGAGTGCCTCTAATCCTGTCCTGACTGCTTCAGGTCTGTCCGTGATTATCCTGTAGGGTATCGTTGCACCGCCCGCTATAGCCTCTGCAATCATGTACGGGTCTTCATCTCGTGCATTATCAGACGTAATGATTATCTCGTCCGCAAATTCTGATGCCGCCTTCCCTAATTCCGGCCTGTTCTGCTGGTATCTTCCTCCGCCATGACCGAACACCGAAATAATACGCCCTTCACTGCCCGATAAATCCCTGATAGTCTTCAGGACTGTCCGTAGAGCTGAAGGAGTATGCGCAAAGTCAACAAATACACATGCACCGTTAGGCAGGTCTATGCGTTCAAGTCTTCCGGGTACTTGTGGGACATTCGCAACACCCTGAATTATTGCGTTGTCGTCAACACGTCCCCGCATTGCCGTTACTGCGCACAGAGTATTCATGATGTTGAAGTCCCCGACTAACGGCGTGTGAAGTTTCAGTGCGTTAAATCCTTCTGCCTCAATCACTAAATCAGTTCCGTTTATGGTTGTATGTGATTGAGTTACACGGAATGATGCGCCGTTCTCAAGTCCGAAACCCCTTAGATTGTCCGGAAATTCAGCGAGCAATCTTTTTCCGTAGGGTGAATCATAATTTGCTGCTCCGATAAAGCCGGGTTTTGTGTAGTTAGTGAAGAGTAATTTTTTTGCCTCAAAATAATTTTTCATGTCAATATGAAAATCTAAGTGTTCAGGATAAAGATTAGTGAATACCGGTACATCATATAACGCACCTTTAAGGCGGCCAAGATACAGCCCATGCGATGAAGTCTCCATGACACAAGCACCGCACCCATTCTTCACCATTGAAGCTAACTGCCTCTGAACAATACAGCTTTCCGGTGTCGTCCTGTCAGCGTCCTTGTCGGTTATTCCGTCGCTCTCTATGATTGTCCCCAGAAGCCCGACTCTCATGCCTGAAGCCTGTAATATGCTCCGTATAATGTATGTCGTTGTAGTCTTGCCGTTAGTCCCCGTAACTCCCACCATGAGCAATTTGCTTGACGGATTGCCGTACACCATAGACGCAGCTTCGCCGAGAAAATCCCGTACACGTTCAACGATAATCTGCGGTAAATCCGAATCAACTTCACGCTCACACAATAACGCACAAGCACCCTGACTTTCTGCGGCCTTCACGAAATTATGACCGTCAGACTTTTCACCGGTGATACATGCAAAGAGTGTTCCGGGTTTAACGTCCCTGCTGTCTGAAATAACGTCATCAATAAAAAAATTGTCCTGAGACTTCATACGGACTTTCACATTATTATCTTTTGCCCGTATAAAGGTCAGGACATCATTAAAACTTGCGCTCAATAAATTTTACCTTCCCTTCTTTAGTGTTTGATTTCTGCTGAAAGTTCCTCTATCTTCTCGCTGTGTTCCTTGAGGATTTCAAGCACTTCTTTCATGCTGTTGTATGTGTTGTTGTTGCTGTCCCTTGCTATAGTGAGAACTTCACGGCATATCCTGCTGAGTTCCTCGCACTCCCTGATTATTGCCCTGTAGTCTCTCTCTTCCTTGAAGATAAAAGATTTTGCACATTCCCATACGATTGGGGACACTATAGCAACGATTAAAGCTACTCCTGCCATATCCTGCACACATTATCACCCCTGCGAATAATATTCCAGTTCCGCCATCTCTTCAACTATCTGCTTGAATGGCGGTGTAGCTAATTCTCCTCCGTAGTATCTTCCGCTTGAAGGTTCACCTATCACTATTAGCATTAAGTATTTCGGGTCTTCATACGGCCAGAACCCGATAAATGAAGCTACGTATCTGCTGCTTGAATACTTCTTGCCTTCTGATACCTGAGCAGTTCCCGTCTTCCCTGCAACGTCCGTTATCGTAGTCCCTGCACGTTTGCCCGTTCCCTCAAGTACAACCCTGCGCATAGCCTCGCGTAACCATCTGGCTGTATCTGGTGAAAAGACTTCACGCAGGACTTTCGGTTCTCCCTTGTAGACGACTTCACCGAGAGAGTTCACGGCCTGTTTGACGATATAGGGACTCATGAGCTTCCCGCCGTTCACGATTGCAGCCATTGCAGTAATGAGCTGAAGCGGTGTAACAGCAAGCCCCTGACCTATCGCGATATTTGCCGGAGTAATTCCCCACCAGTTTTCGGGATAAGGCAGAATACCCCGCGCAACTCCCGGCAGCTCTATATCACTTTCCTGACCGAAGCCCAATGACTGAAGGCTCTCATATGTCTTTACCCTGTTTGCACGCACTCCTATCTGTGCCATTCCTACATTTGATGACTTGATGAGAAGGTGCGCAGTGTCTATGTCTCCGAATGCTACTCCTGCTGATGCCTCAGTGATATATCCGTCAGCAACTTTGTATCTTGCAGGACAAAAGAACGTTTCATCAGTCGTAACCCATCCCCTGTCGAGTGCAACACCAAGATATATCGGCTTGAAGGTTGAGCCGGGTTCATATCCTCTGCTGATTACGGCGTTAGAGAGTGAGTCAAGCGTAAGGCTCTTTCTGTTCTGAGGATCGTATGTCGGGTAGCTGGCCATTGCGTATATTTCTCCGGTGCTAGGGTTCATGCAGACTGCGGCGGCCCATTTTGCTCCGTCATCTTCTGCGGCCTTGAATAGGTGCTTCTCCACAACATACTGAATCCTGCTGTCTAATGTGAGTGTTACTACTGGTGTTACTGTCCTGCGTTCCGGGCTGCGTTCAAATAGTGAGGCTGGCTGACTTCCTGCACGGCGAACAACTACTTTCTGCCCGGGCGGGTTGTATAGTGTAGTGTCCCATTCCTGCTCAATTCCTGCCTGTCCTCTGTTGTCGACATCACAGAAGCCTAGAACGTGAGACATTAAACGCTGATTTGTGTATTTTCTGTATGGTTCATTTTCCTGTATCAGTCCTCTAATAGATTTGCGGAGGGCTGTTAGCTGCTTTGCTTCCTGCTCTGGGGGCTTGCGGTCAATCAGCAGGTAACGTGAAGGTGTATCCATTGCGGCATAAATTTTTCTGGTAATTTCGGGGGAAATCACGGCAGAAATTTTCTGTACGTCTTCAGATGTCAATAGGCTTGGGTCTACTGCGAATGTTGGTTTTGTGTCGGAAATTACTAGGGCATTCCCTTTAGTGTCCTGAATTATTCCGCGCGTAGAGTTCAGGCGGACTCGTCTCCAGTATTGGTGCTGTGATTGCTGTAATACTCTGGGATTAGGGTAACAGTGCCGTGCTATAAGCGTTATTCCGATAGTAATGAATATCCCGATGAATATGATCCACGGATTACCGGCGCGGTTCAACTGTGCTTTGCGTGATGCCATAACGTAACATTACCTGCCGAAAAGCCACGCAAGACCGGAACGCCAGCCCTTGCTGTTATCATTCTGTGATGCCGTAAGCACACGTTCTCCCCGCATTCTTACAGGCAATGTTTCAGCCTTCAAAGCCTTCTGCATTCCTAAGCTCTCTTTGCAGTATGAATATATCCTTATAGGTGCAACAAGCGCAGAAAGCTCCTGACGTAATATTACTTCTTCATCTGAATATTTTTGTATGGATTGATTGACTGACTCAAGATAATATGCTAAACGTGCTGCATGAAACCTGAGAATACCTAAACCTATAATAAGCCCAACACATACACAGAACGCTAATATAAACTTTATGCCTATTTTGAGGCTGCCGTTCTGATTACCTTTACGCACTCCCTTCGCCCCCGATAAACTGAAATTTTTTTGATGTGTGCTAGAATAATATCACATTATGCGTAAAATACCTAATTTTAACTAATACAAAATGCCCTTAATTTTGCGCTCCTCGCCTTGTAGTTTCTTTCCGTCTCTTCTCCTGAAGGTGTCATAGGGTGTTTTGTCAAGATGTTTCCTTTCCCTTCATTATGCCATTCACGGAACGCAATTTTTATGAGCCTGTCCTCTAATGAATGATACGAGACGAATATTATAACCGACTTGCTTTTTATGTCATGCAGTGTCTTCAACAATCCTTCAAGTTCCTGCAGTTCATGATTAACGCATATCCTGAGTGCCTGAAATACTCTGCGTGCCGGATGAGTTCCCA
Source organism: uncultured Fretibacterium sp. (assembly GCA_937915755.1). Taxonomy (GTDB): domain Bacteria; phylum Synergistota; class Synergistia; order Synergistales; family Aminobacteriaceae; genus JAFUXM01. Next base: position 6,969 of record CALGGR010000185.1, read on the forward strand.
TTTTTCTCTGTACAGGCTGAGGCAGTGCTGAGCGTATCAGGTTCACTAAATCCCCTGTAGTCTCTATAGGTGTTCTGCTGTTCTTTACGGCCTTTGCTATCTGGTGTGCAAATCTTTCTTCGCCGTAATCCCGAAAAATTTTCGTGAGTTCCTCAACGCTTGAGCACCGTAATATTTCTGCTGCTGTGATGTCATCTCCTGAAGGGTTCATGCGCATATCTAGTACACCGTCAGACCCGAAAGAAAATCCCCGCTCCGGAACAGTGATCTGCATATTAGACACGCCTAAATCGAAAACGAACGCGTCAAAATCTCCGTGTGATGTGATAATGTCTTTCAGTGTGCTGAAATTTGCGTGAACTGCCTCAAATCGTCCCCCGTATGTCTTCAGGCGTTCAAGTGAAAATGTTATTGCCTGTGCGTCTCTGTCTATCCCTACTACATTGCTGCCGGGAAATTCTGCGAGCATTGCCTCAGAGTAGCCGCCAAGTCCTAACGTGCCGTCAAGTATATGTTTGTGTGTGCTGTGAGTATCTATTATGCCGATGACTTCACCTAGCATTACCGGTTCATGCTTCATTGCTGTACTGCCTTTCATCAAAAACATTGCGCCGGATACCCCTTGCTTTAGCTATGGGGAGGATGCGCAACTTCTCTCCTTTCCATTAAATATGTTTGTCTCTTACCTATTAGTTTCAACTTCTTGCAGCTTATACCTGCTGATAGTTTCTCACCGTCTAATTTCTTGACATAGAAACTTCCGCTTAACCTTCTGCCAAATATAAATCCTGTCTTGCCTTTGCAGATTACTCTCAGCTTGTCCAGCAATGCCCAGCGCATTATTCCCATAAAACTGGCTTCCTTGAAACTCTGCCCGCGTTTGTGTTCCAGTTTGATTTTTCCAGCATGATATGACTTGTGGCACGTCTCACACAGCGTTATTAGATTATTCGGAGCATTTCCGCCTGTCTTGCGGCTCTCTATGTGATGAACGTTCAGCACCTTGTCTCCGCTCTTGCCTTTGCAGTGCTGGCATGTGTGATTATCTCGAAACAGCACATACTCTCGGACATTCCAGAAGTCTAACTGCTCGCCTTGCTGATATTCTGCCCCATGTATTTCAGGGTTCTTTATCTTCTGGATGTCAAAAGAAGCTGTCTCCACAATAATTGTGCTGACCGGCAATATCCGATTAACTTTCTCAATCACAGACATATGCGCGTTAATTCTGTTCTCAACTGACGGGGCTAACCAGCCTTCTGCCTTTTTGCGATTATCAAATCTAGCTTTACGGTAACGGGTTTTTCTATTGCGCCTGCCACGCCGTAATTCTCTCCTTGCTGAAAGTAAGTCAACTATATCTGTTCTTAATTCAACGTCTGCTGAATATAGCTCTTTACTCTTAGTACTGGCAGACAGTCCTATATGTTTTGCCCCCGCGTCAACTCCCAGTGTTACAGACTGCTTATATCCGCTTGAGCCATACAAAAGCTGTATCGTGAACGGCTCTTTGCGTATAACACCAGCTTTCTTATGTTTCAGCAAAATTCTAGCTTTCACTGATTTGCACGGCATTAACGGCTTGCCGTCTTTGTTCAATACATACACTAACATAAAGTGCATACTCCTTTTTTTCAAGGGTTATAATCCTTCGCCAATGTTATCCTGCGGTTTACATATTTGCAGCACTGTCCCTACCCCTCAGGACTGTTTAACCACAAACCGTAGAGCGGCAGATTAGGATTTACGTCCGCCGGTACCTATACATTCGCAGGTAACGTAGTCAGTTAAGACTTAGGCTAGTCAATAAAGGCTTTTTCAAGCCTCCGGCTTTAGCCGTGAGGTTATTGACCTCAGAAGCGGCCTCCCGTATGCTTTGCGGCTTTCTTCTTGATCGCGTTACGCTTGAGGTTAGAGAGGTAGTCGATGAAGAGCTTTCCGCTGAGGTGATCCATCTCGTGAAGGAATGCCCTTGCGGTGTAGCCCTCTCCCTCGAACGTAACAGTCCCACCGTTGACATCGCGCGACTCAATTTTGACCCAGTTGGGGCGGGTAACATGTGCGTATATTCCCGGAAAACTTAGACAGCCCTCCTCGCCTTCCTGCAAACCTTTCTGATCGATTACGCGGGGGTTAATGAGGACGTAGCTCTTTCCCTCGTATTCGACGACGGCAATCTTCTTGAGTACGCCGACCTGCGGGGCTGCGAGTCCAACGCCGTCATGAACGCGCATTGATGAGAATAATACGTTGACAAAATCCGCGAGTTCTTGGTCGAAAACTGTTACAGGCTCTGAGACTTTCTTGAGTACAGGGTCAGGGTACTTTCTCACTTCGAGAATGCCGTCTGTTGATTCGCTGCTCAAAATTTTTTCACTCTCCCTTAGATTTTATGCCGATAATTTTAAGTGATTAGCGGTAATAGTCAATTTATGCAGTTGATTAATCTTGACGTATCAATATATAATCATAGTCAGTAAAAGGAGATGACTAATAATGAATTTATCACATAATATTGAGGAATACATACTCGGACTTCTCAACGGTGAGGAGGATTTCATAAGCCTGAGACGGAAGGAACTCGCTGAAATGTTCGAGTGCGTTCCAAGCCAGATTAACTACGTCTTACGGAGCAGGTTCACGCCGGAGCAGGGGTACTTGATTGAGAGCAGGAGGGGCGAGCATGGCTACATCAAGATACTCAAGGTAACATGTGAGAAGTCAAGCGAGAAAGTCAGCCACATCAACGACATTATCGGCGACGAGATTTCTCTCAAAGAGGCAAAACGAATCCTCTCGGCACTTCAGGGGAGGAGAATGATCACGGGGCGCGAGAGGCTCATCATTGAGGTCGCACTGAGGCACATCACAGACTCTAAGCGTGATGCTGACGGCGGGGAAATTGCGGACTTGCTCAAGAACATGTTATGCGGGTTAATGGGAGAATAAGGAGGAAATAATATACATGTGGCAATTTTACACAGAGAGAGCGAAAAGGGTAATACAGCTTGCACACCAAGAGGCCACAAATATGGGTCATGCTATGGTTGAACCTGAGCATCTTCTCATAGGGCTTCTTACAGAGGGAGGAGGTGTTGCGTGTCAGGCATTGGAGGAACTAGGTGTGAACCCTGAGAATCTTGCTGACCATATAAGGGAATTAGTCGGGAAATCTCAGGATATTCTCGCTAAACCTGTTGACCTTCCAATGAGCCAGAGAATGAAGAACGCATTAGACCTCGCAATGATAGAGGCCCGGAAAATGGGAGTGAATTACGTTGACACCGAGCATATCCTTCTAGGGATACTCGGCGATGATTCGGGGCTTGCAGTTCAGCAGTTCAGGGTAATGGGACTCACGCCGTCGACGGTATTCAAGCAGGTGAATGAGATATTAGCAGGAAGCGCGGGAAGACAGATAGCAGCATCGAACATTGACTCGAAATCGAAGCGCAAAGTCAAACCAAAGACTCCGACTCTTGACCACTTAGGCACGGACTTAACCGAGCGTGCAAAAAACGGCGAGCTTGACCCCGTAATAGGGCGCGAAAAGGAAATCAAGAGGCTTATGCAGGTATTATGCCGTCGAACGAAGAGCAACCCCGTCCTCATCGGAGACCCGGGCGTCGGAAAGACCGCAATCGTTGAGGGATTAGCAAGACAGATAGCCGCCGGAACGATCCCTGACCCTCTTAGGGAGAAGCGAATCGTTCAGCTCAATATGGGGACGCTGGTTGCAGGTACGAAATATCGCGGTGAGTTTGAGGAGAGACTCCGCCGAATCGTCAAGGAACTCACGGACAGCAAGGGTGATGTTATTCTCTTTGTCGACGAAGTACACACCATCATCGGCGCGGGCAACGCTGAGGGTTCAACCGATGCCGCAAATATCCTGAAGCCTGAACTTTCGCGGGGTGCGTTCCAGCTAATCGGCGCGACAACTCAGGACGAGTACAGGAAGTATGTCGAGAAGGACGCGGCATTGGAGAGACGTTTCCAGCCCGTTCAGGTTGACGAACCTCCAGTTGATGACGCTGTTCAAATATTGCAGGGATTGAAGGACAGGTACGAGAAGCATCACGAGGTAATCTACACTGATGACGCGATAAACGCTGCTGCGAAACTTTCATCACGATACATTCAGGACAGGCATCTTCCGGACAAGGGGATTGACCTTATTGACGAGGCTGGAGCGAGAACGAGGCTTTTGGGGCTTGAGCCACCCGAATATGTCCGCGAGATTGAACGGAGGCTTGAGGAGGTTCAGCACCAGAAGGAGGAGGCTGTGTTGTCCGAACAGTACGAGCTTGCTACGGAACTTCGGGACCGTGAACGTCAAATCTCAAACGAACTCGATGATGCCCGGCGAGACTGGCTCAACAACCGAAAGACTGAGAAGCACAGAATAACGGCAGAGGACATCGCGGCAGTTGTTGCGGAACAGACAGGTATCCCCGTAAAGCAGCTCACAGAAGCGGAGACTACTCGGCTTCTCAAGATGGAGGAGGAAATTTCGAGGCGACTTGTCGGACAGGACGAGGCTGTAAGCGCGGTATCACGTGCAATTCGCAGGGCGCGTACAGGAATGCGGGACCCACGACGGCCGATCGGCTCATTCCTTTTCATGGGGCCTACAGGTGTCGGGAAGACGGAACTTGCGAGATGCTTGGCGAGGTTCATGTTCGGGCGGGACGATGCGATGATTCGTATCGACATGAGCGAGTTCATGGAACGTCATGAAGTCTCGAAGCTCGTCGGAGCACCTCCCGGCTACGTCGGCCATGAGTCAGGCGGAAAGTTGACCGAGATGGTCAGGCGAAAACCTTACAGCGTGATTCTCTTTGACGAGATCGAGAAGGCTCACCCCGAAATCTTCAACATATTGCTGCAGGTACTTGACGACGGGAAACTCACTGACGGTCAGGGAAGGAAGGTAGATTTCCGCAACACTGTCATAATAATGACGAGCAACGTCGGCGCAAAGGAAGCTCAGAAGGGCAACTCGTTGGGCTTTGGGCAGAGTGCGGAGTCTCAATCCGAAAGAGACTGGGAACGCACAAAGTCAATCATTCTTGAGGAAGCAAATCGAACGTTCCGGCCTGAGTTCCTGAATCGTATTGATGAGATGGCAGTATTCAAACCGTTGTCGCGCGATAACCTCCTAAAGATTGTTGACACTATGCTTGATGACTTGTCGCTTAGGCTCGACACTCAGGGTGTGAAAATCAATGTTGCCGATGACGTTAAGGCGCGGATTTTGGAGAAGGGATACAAGCCAAAGTACGGCGCAAGACCATTACGAAGGGCTATACAATCGATGCTTGAGGACAAACTTTCGGACTTCATGCTTTCGGGGAAACTTCCTGAGGGCAACTCGACTATAAGCGTGAATCTCAAGGGCGAGGAGCTTACATGCGAGCTGGCTCGTTAAATATACGCCGCGCAATTCATGACACGATACCTGTGATGACGGGCTATGTAGTGCTGGGGATAGGATTCGGGATCCTCCTCAGCACTAAGGGCTACGGTACGTTGTGGGCTTTTGCGACGGGGATAATGATTTACTCGGGGACGATGCAGTTCGTTTGCATCGACATGTTCACGGGCGGAACGGGGCTTCTCTCCGCTGCCGGTACTGCGTTGATGGTGAGCGCAAGACATGTATTCTACGGTATCTCAATGTCAGAACGATGGAGGAATATTCACGGCCTCAAGAAAGCATACATGATTTACGCCCTGACCGACGAGACATATTCGCTGGTATGCGAGAGCGACGACGAGGATTATTGCTTCTGGGTGTCATTGCTCGACCAGTCATACTGGGTAACGGGCGGGGTAATCGGGGCATTGCTTGGTGAGGTTCTGCCGTTCGACACGAGGGGGATTGATTTTGCGCTTACGGCATTATTCGTGAGCATATGCGTTGAACAGTGGCTGAACGCTGAGAATCATTACCCTGCAATAATAGGGCTGACATCGAGCGTGCTGTGCCTGATGATATTCGGTGCTGGTAACTTTCTCATTCCGGCCATGATCACGATCACTGTGATGCTTTTTGCACTTAGGGGGAAAATTGATGTTTGATGTTCACGCGGGGTATATCGTTTTGATCGCGGGTGCGGTTACGGTGATGCTGAGATTCCTGCCGTTCATTGCGTTCGGGAGGAGACGGCCTGAGTTCGTGCTATATCTCGGGCGCGTCCTTCCTCCTGCGGTTATGGCGATGCTTGTGGTTTACTGCCTAAAGGGTGTTGAAATTCTCGCGGGGAATCACGGAATCCCTGAAGCATTGGCGTGCATTCTCGTTGCGGTTCTCCATGTTTGGAAACGGAATACACTCCTCAGCATTACAGCCGGGACAGTGGCATACATGGCGATGATCCAGATGGTATTCGCGTAAAGAACAATCCCCGCTCCGAAAAGAACGGGGATTTTCTGTATCTCTTACTTTTTATCAGCGAACATGCTCTTGATGGAGTCCTTTATGGCTAACTCGATAACCTTTATCACATCGCCACCCCTGTACTGCCTGTTAATTTCGTAGTTCGCTATAGCCCTGTAGTCCCCTTTATAGTCTGCCGCAAGAAATAGTTTCGGCTGGCATCCTGTGTACAAGTACGTTAAATTCCGCCCTGGTATTGTTATTGTGTTAGTCTCGGGAATGCTGACAGTCCCGGTTGACCAACCCTTGTTGTTATATACATACGCGTCCTTGTATGAAGTGTAGGGCAGTACGAAGTCAGGCATTTTTTCGGTGTAAGTGGCTTGCAACACATCAATAACCGTGAACGCCTGGTAGCCCATCTCGCAACCCCTCTGTGCAAAAATATCCAGAGACTCAGGAACATCACCATATTTCAGTGTCATCTCGTTGCAAAATTCTGAGAGTGTTTTGACCATTACTCTTTTTTGCTTCTTGGGATCATTGAGAGCTTTTTTCACGCCTTCTACGGCCCATTGCTCAAAACTTCTTTCCAGCTCATTTCGTGGTTGAAGTGAAAGACCCGTTCGTAAATCGTACCTGACAGGGAGAACAAGTATCTTGGTAAGATTGTCGATTTTCAGCGAAGGATTCTTCCACGTCTTTACAGTAGTGCCTGCACACGCATCTTCCACCATCCAAGAAACACAAAATAGAGCGAGAACAAATGCTATACTTTTGCGTACCACGAATTACACCTCCTATTTACTTTAATGAAAAATTATACTCCGTTACTTCTTCCCCGTGAAGAGGGTTTTCATTGAAGCCTTCGTTATGTTCTCGACGACTTTCATGACCGGCCCTCCCTGATACTTGCGGTGTATCGTGTACTTCACAGCCCCGATGTAATCACCGTCAGCGTCCTTAGTGCTATATATTCTCGGCTCGCACACAGTGTGAAGGTACGTAACATCATGAGCTGGAATGACCTCTGTCTTCTCTTCGGGGATTCTTATTGTCTCGATGAGCCGCCCTTTAGCGTCGCGCTTCTCGATTTCCCTGTACTCCGTGTAAGTCCTCGTTGTCTCAGGGACATGCTCGGTAACAAATTCCTGTTTGACTTCCGTTGTGATGAACGCCGTGTAACCCATTTCGTCCGCCCACTTGAAGAACTCGGAGTTTGAAGTCGAGATGTTATCGCCGTGAATGAACTTCATATCGCTGACGACAGAATCGACATTCTTGACCATGATGGAGCTTTTCTTCTTTCCGAAAGCCGAGTGAATCCCGTCAACAGTCCAAGTGAAGAAATCTGCCCTTAGCTGCTTCTGAGGCATTAGCTGAGTTCCTGCATTGAGTGTGAATTTCGGGGGCATGACAAAAATTTTCTTGAGCGCGGAGAAATTCACGGACGGATCTTGCCACACTTCAACATCGCTTGCCATTGCCTCACATGACATCACGAGAACGAGGGCTAGCATAAGAATTTTTCGCATCGTTTTTACCTCCTGGATTTTTATCGATATTATACATTCCGAATGAGGATGCTTTGCACTTGGTGTATAATTCGCAATTATTTAGCACGAAAGGAAGTATAGATTTTGCGTAAAATCTTGTTGTTACTTTGCGCTCTCGGAATGCTGACAGCTCCGGCATACTCGGACGAGTTCGTTGCACTTGAGCGCGGTCTCACGGCTGGCAGAATTATCCGCTCAGTCTCCGAAAATTCCTACCTCACAGGGAATGACACTCCCATCACTGAGGCATCAATCTCGGCTCTTTCTTCAGATTACGGCAAGACTGGACTCGTTGCTGACGGAAACACGAGGCTGATCCTCCGTTACCAGTCCGACACAGCGGGAACTGTAGCGTTCAGCGTTTCACCGTCAATTCCCGGCTCGCGTCTCGAACGTCTAACTGACCGAAGCGAAATCACCGCACCAGTCCCAACCACAAGCACAGGGAACGTGAATCAGGCCTCAGCGGTCTTCATTGCCCCAGAATCATGGCCGTCAGCACTCACCTACCCCAAAGGAAATTTCACGGTTACAGCGACATTCACGCCCTCAAACGGCGGAACGTCAAAGACCGAAACTCTCACGCTCACATTGCAAGCCCCTCCCGTTGTTCTGATTCACGGAGCATTCGGGACAAACGAGAGAGCATTCGGCTACACTCAGGGAACAAAGCAGGGAGTTTGGCAGAAGCTCGAAGACGCAGGACTCACCGTCGCAAGCTGGAACTATCCCAACGAGAAATCCCCGAAGGAAGTCATCGCAAACAACAGCAACGGCCTCGCAAAGATTCTCTCCGACACTTTCGACAGCCTCAACTCTCAGGGAATCGCCGCAACACGCGCTGACCTCGTTACTCACAGCTCAGGCGGACTCATGGCCCGTCAGTATTTGAGGAACGACATCGACACCGGCAACAATACCCCCAACTCCTACGGTCTCGGTACTATCCGAAGAGTTGTAACCATAGCCTCCCCGAATCTTGGCAGCAACGTTTCATCATATTGCGCCGGGAAATTCGACACTCTTCCGTCATCATGGCAGAACTGGTCAGCAAAAGAAACTTGGGAGAGCCTCGTTTACATGGCGTTGAGGGCATTAGTTTTCGAGAGGAAGAACGCAACCGAAGTCATGGAGGATACTTCGCTCAAGAGTGCGTACATTGCGAACTTGGGCTATCCTGAAGTCCCGTTCCATTCGATCTACGGGAAAGTCAGCGCGGACACGGAGAAGTTCAACCAGCTCTTTGAGGACGTTATGAACAACAACGTAGCCGCACTCAGCAAAACGACATGGCTCCCTGAGTACCTGGTGAACCTTCTTCTTGCGGCAGACCTTGACACAATCTCGTCAGTCCTCAAGATAGCCGAGCCAATGCTGAAATTCCGCGAGCTTCTTGGCGCATTGTTCGGAAGTGATGACCATGATTTAATCGTCTCGGAGACCAGCGCGAAGGACATATTCCCCTCAAACGCCGTAACAGCCTTCAACGGAATGGGCACTCACAATCACATTCTCATCGCACAGCAGGACGATGTTGGCGACAGGGTAGTCGCTCTGCTCAAAGGCGGTACGGAAAGCTTCATGGTGAACACGGCTTCGTCAGCAGAATATGACCGTGCGTTTGACGCTCTCGTGTCGGATTATGACGCTTCGAGAGTAAGAGGAGCTGATGACACGGATTTGAGCCAGTACATCGACCAGTCTCTCGCGCTTAACGTTTCAGACCCTGAGCCTGAATACATGGGTGCGGACGATGACAGGCCAGTGGTTCAGAGCATGAATGTTTCTGGAACATCAGAGACAGCGTTCAGCGACAAGATTCTCGTCAGGATTGTGGGCGATGACGGAGCGGCAAAGTTCTTCATGATTGATGCCAGCGGGGACAAGTCTTTTGACGTTGAAGTATGGGCAGGCAGAGAGGACAAAGGAATCCTTGAGGTAGCCTACGCGACTTTGCAGGACGGGAAAGTCAAGCTCTCCCAGGCGAAGACAGTCGCAGTTCCCCCGCTCGTTGAAGGCATAGTAACAGGCCTCACTGTCTCAAAAGGGACGATATACTGCCATGTTGACGACGAGACTACGATAGGGCTTGTAGCTCACACTGAGGACGGGAACTATGACATCTCCGCGCCTGTTCTTGGTGTTGCAACGTGGACGAACTCCGACCCAAGCGTTGCTGAAATCACCGACGATGGCAGCATCAAGGCTCTCAAAGAAGGCTCAACGACTCTCACGGCTACAGCAGAGGGGCACACGGTGAAGGTCAATGTCGTGGTATTGTCGTCAAGTTCGGTCGAAGATGCTACGAAGGATCTTGAGGCTCATGAGTCTAGAGGAAGCAGCGGTTCATCAAGCGGCTGTAATGCCGGACTTGGTGCGTTAATGCTTCTCTCAGTTCTCGCGCTAATCAAGAAATCACGCTAAAGTCAACAAAAAAACCGGGTCTCCAATTAAGAAGGCCCGGTCTTTCTTCACACACTAGAATTTTGAGGCTTCCTGCCCCGCAATCCTTCCGTAAACCACGAAGTCAGACACAGCCGTACCGCCGAGCCTGTTTCCTCCGTGAACTCCTCCCGTAACTTCCCCAGCCGCGAAAAGTCCCGGTATAACTTCGCCGTTGCCCTTTAGGACTCTCGTTCTTCCGTCAATCCTCAGGCCGCCCATCGTATGATGTATTCCGGGCGTTACCTTGATTGCGTAGAACGGAGCTTTATCGAGCGGATTGATGAAGCTTGTGCGTCCAAAGTCAGGGTCATTGCGGTTCTGGACGTAGCTGTTCCAAGCATTCATCGTCTTTACGAACTCGTCAGCAGGAATGTTTATCTCCTTCGCAAGTGCCTCGTAGGTGTCGCCCTTGAAGCTGTATCCCTTAGCGATGTAGCCCTGAATGAGGAGCGATTCGTCAACCATTTTCTGGTCGATGATGAGGTATGCGAACGAGTTGGGCTGCTCGATTTCAGCCTTCGAGACTACATCACGCGCAAGGACTTCGTCGATGAATCTCTTTCCGTTTGTGTTGACGAGGATTGCGCCGTCACCGCGAAGCCCCTCAGTGATGAGGTTGGACGAGTCGTACTGAACAGTCGGGTGAATCTGAATCTGCTGCATGTCGACAACAGCCGCGCCGAGTTCCTGAGCCATTACGATGCCGTCGCCGTCAATTCCGGGAGCATTGGTCGTCATGAAGCCCTCAAGTTCCGGCTTTAGCATCGCAACCATCTTCAAGTTCGCGCCGAAGCCTCCCGTCGCAAGAATCACAGCCTTAGCGTTGATTGTGATTTTCGCGCCCTTGCTCTCTGCCTCAATGCCTGAGACCTTGCCGTCCTTGTCAGTCATGATGGATTTCGCCGTTGTCTCCATGAGCATGGTGATGTTCTTGCGGGACTTGCAGGCAGCCTCAAGTCTCGGAATCATGTAGCCTCCGACGCTAACGACTTTCTTCTGCTCGTTCAGCGGTCTGTGAATGCGCTTCACCGAAGCTGCACCCGCCGCGCCTACGGAGATGAGGTCGATGTTGACGGTCTTGAGCCAAGCGATTGCGTCAGCGGTGTTGTCAGCAAGAGTTTTGACGAGAGTGGGGTCATTGATTCCGTGTCCGCCTATCATCGTGTCGAGCTGCATTAGTTCCGAGCGGTCAAAGTAACCGTTGGGATTGGCTTTGTAAGCGTCCCATTCTGTTTTGACTTTCCCGGCAAGCTCAGTGATTACGGGGTGGTTTGACCACTTTTCGGCGGCAGTCTTGAGCGTCTTCTCGACACCTGCCTCCTCCGTGAACTTGTTGCTCTGCTGTTCGGGAGTGTTAGCGGCGTTCATTCCGCCCGAAGCGCGTACCGAGTTTCCGCCCGTCATGGCCTGTTTCTCGATGAGAACGACTTTCTTCCCTGCGTCGGCGGCTGTTATTGCGGCAATCATTCCCGCTCCGCCTGCACCGACTATGACGATGTCAGTGTCATAGGTTTTGTCCTCAACCTTTGCGACGGACGCGCCTTTGAAGTCAGCGGGATTTACTCCGGCGGCTTTGAGGGCTTCTTCAGCGGCTTTGAGGATTCCAGTTGATGAAACCGTTGCGCCTGATACACCGTCGACGTTGATGGTGTTACCTGCGACCATTTCAGCGGGCATTTTCTCGACAGCGACCGAGCCGATTCCTTCAGTCTCTTTCGGGCCTGAGGCTTTAACGTCGGCAATCTTCCCGTCTTTGAGGGTTATGGTTACGGAAATTGCGTCCTTTCCCCCGAAGCCGTCAGCAGTTCCCGTGCCCATAACGGACGAGCCGCGATTCTGCTGTGTGATTACCATAATGACGATTATCACTATGGCTGATACTAGCGCAAATACTTTTTTCTTCATGGCATTACTACTCCTTCTGAAAAAATTTTATGGATTATGTTAAGTATAACATCTTACGCTATAATTTCTGAAAAATTTTCGCTCACTAAAAGGGGGATTTGTCTTGACGAAGAAATTACTTCTCGCATTGATGATTATCATACTAATGCCAACGGTCTTCTACGGTGAAGAGACTCAGGGCTTGGCTGTGGATTACGTTACGCGGATACAGGGCGAAATCAGCGCGGACATCTCGAAACTACGCGCCTCACTTGAGACCGAGCTTGAGGGAATGAAGCTGGGAAGTTCAGACATAGCCCAAAGGATTCAGGAACTCGAAATACTTTCCGCAAGAGCCTCCGATGACATGGCCGCGTGGGAATACACTCCCGAGCAGAAGCAGCTTCACACTCACATACTCTCCGAACTCGGAATAGCTTACTCGGCATATTTGGCACTGTTGCAGGCTTCAACACCTCAGTCGTCAACATCAGATGATGTCTCATCACTCGGAAATATCGTCTCGCCCGACATAAACGAGAGCGACACTTTGAGGCAGGAAATTGCGAAAGTCTCACGCGGACTTGACGTTCAGGTATTCTACTTGCAGTCGAAAATCAGCAAGCTACGCCTAGATCTTGCAGAAGCCTCATCATTGAGGAAGCAGCTCAAAGCAGCTCAGGAAGGCGGTGAAGCCCTTGAACTTCCCCACACTCACGTCCTAAGCCTTGAGAACGCTAGAATCAACGCGGCATTGACACGTCTTCAGGTTCGCGCTCAGAAAGCCGCATTCGACTCGAACGTTACGGCAATAATCAGGCTGAGGAGACGGCTTGCGGATATGGAGGGAAAAATCTCGTTCCCTAAAGAGCTGTTAGACGCAAACATCGAGGGACTGCGGGCTAAAATTGCCACGCTGACGGAGGAAATGTCAGACGCAAGGAAAGCCCTTAACTCCGCAAATTCCGCTCTGAAACGTGCAAGAGCCTCCCTTACTTCAGCAGACTCAAAAGCTCTGACCAACGCTTCATCCTCATACATGTCAAGAAGTACGAGGGTGAACTATTGGGAGTACAAAACCTCAATGCTGAACGATGAGATTGCTTTAACGCGCGAGATTCAGGAAATTTGGCGGAAAAGGTACAAGCTCTTCCATGACGAGGCATCGGGTGATGATATATGGAGTTACCGCGAGGAGGCAGGGAAAAGGCTTCTCGAACTTCAGCGTCAGCTCGACAGCATAAGGGCGATGGAAGACACCGTAATCCGCGAGATAGATTCGATTCAGTCTATGGCGAACACTGAGGGAATCACGGAAATCATAAAGCAGAATCTTGCAATGACTTTGGAGAATAAGCGTCGTATAATCTCGGAAATATTCAGCCACTACGAATCGCTGATCCCCCGCGCGGTCTTCTACCAGCAGAGGCTCTACGATGAGGCCAACGATAACTTAGGCGCGATACGTCTTGCTGAAAAAGTAAGCTCGTTCAGCAAGGAGACGGTTATGTCTTTCCTCAACACGGAACTATGGCAGGGCGAAGGATATTCCGTAACCGTGAGCAAGCTCACCATAGCAGTCGCGGTATTACTCTCGAGTTTCTTCCTTAGTTCTATGGGAAGCAAGTGGATAAAGCGAAGGATCATGAAGCGAGCCAAAGCCAGCATCACAGCCGCAAATGCAATCCAGCGGATAACATTCTATATATTGTGGATAACATTCGCGTTGATTGCCCTGAATATCGTTGACATACCTTTGACGGCGTTCGCGTTCATGGGCGGTGCTATGGCGGTCGGTATAGGTTTCGGAATGCAGAACATCTTCAACAACCTCATAAGCGGCTTCATCGTGATATTCTCGCGTCCTTTCAAGGTGAATGACATCGTTGAAGTTGCGGGGACGCAGGGTGTCGTTGAGGATATAGGTTCACGTTCAACGACGATAAAGACGTGGGACGGCCTCGATGTTGTTCTCCCGAACCGCTACTTCCTCGAAAATTCCGTAACGAACTGGACAGGTACGGACCTAAAGAAGCGTGAGATTCTCAAGGTCAGCGTGTCATATGAGGCAGACACAAGGGAAGTTGAGAAAATACTTCTTGATGTTGTGAGCGGACATTCGCAAGTCCTGAAGAATCCTGCGCCGTTTGTAATCTTCAAGGACTTCGGGAATGACGGGCTGGAGTTCGAGATATATTACTGGTTCGAGCTTCGCAAGGGTTCGGGGGCAAAGATTTCCAGCGACATGAGGCACCATATCACGGCGGTATTCAGGCGCGAAGGAATCGACATACCATACCCGCAGAGAGTCATTCACATGGCCGAGACTCCGAAAGAGGAAAGTATTGATGAGAATGACTTAGCATAGTTCTAAGCAAATCAGACCCCCTACACTGGCAGGGGGTTTACTTCTATATAAGCGTAATGCTTCACAGCCGCTCCCCGTCAATCTTCTCAAGGATCTTCCTCAGCTTCTCATTCACAGAATCAAGCGAATAGGCCAGCTTCAGGCAAGTCAGCATTAACATATCCTCCTGCTTTGCGCCCTTTACGATTTCCCCGCAAGCCTCGTCAATGAGAGCCTTGAGCCTGTCAATCTTCTCATTCTCAAGCGGAGTGTGTATAGTGTAGATTCCCTTCCCTATTGTGAGGGATACATCGCGCGAAGTCCTCATATCTCATCACCCTATCATCAGCATGTGTTCAAGCCTTGCAATTTTCTCAGAGGCGGCTGCGTTATCGACGACATTATTCTGATACGCACTGACGAATGCTTTGTCGTGTTCAAGATTTCCGTCTGACTTACGGGCAAGTTCGCGGCGTAAAATATCGCGTTCGTTTATGAGTTGTTCAACGCGGCTCATTATAGTGTCAACAAAATATTCGGCGTCATTTAGATTAACGGCCATGAAAATCACCTCTTTGCTAATTTTAACGTAGAAACGAGAAAAATGCTTCAGATAACTCCACCGCAATGTGAACAAAGAGGCTTCAGCCTGTTACTTTTTGCCGACAAGCAATGCCTCGTAAAATCCGAAATACGGCTTGGAGAATATTAACCCCTCAGGCGCATCCATATAATGGCCGTAAACCATGAACCAGAAGACGACATCAGCCCTCCCGGAAACTAACGCTGATGCCCGCGCTTCCGTCTCAATGTTGAGGAGCTTGATGTTTACTAGGGCCTGTGATGAAGTCTCGCCCAAGAATGCCAATAATGCCTTCCGCTTCCAGTCCTCTTATTGCCCCGCTGAGTCTGTCTCTAAGTTCTGCTTTCTCCTTCACATGAAAGATTAGCGCGAAGTACAGCACAATTTCTCATGGCTTCTTCAATGGCTGTGGAAAACTTGAGGCTGAACATGTCATATAATAGTCCCCATGCGTAAAATTACTCTCAGCAAACACACAAGACTCCTCCTCAATGGCAGCGAAACACTCTCGGCCATGAAAGACGCTCTAACCTGCGCCAAATACTTCATCAACCTCGAATATTTCTCCTTCCACGATGACGAGACTGGCCGCACAATTGCCGGCATTCTCTCTCAGCGTGCAAGGGAAGGCGTAAAAGTCAGAATGATTACCGACGCTGCGGGAAGCTGGAGGCTTGGAGGGAAATTCATTCGCAGTCTCAAGGACTCAGGCATCGAGTTCCAAACTTTCAGCCCTTTCACATTCCACAGAGACCACAGGAAAATCATCACGGTTGACGGAATCACGGGCTTTCTCGGAGGCTTCAACATCGGCGACGTTTACCTCAGACAGTGGCGCGACACTCACCTCATGATTCAGGGCGAGGTTGTCTGTGAACTTGACGGGATCTTCGCGGAAATGTGGGAGAAAGCCGGCGGTCATTACGTCGTCAACAAGACAGCACGTGAATTGCATGATGACGGCGTGCCCGTGAGAATCATCGCAAGCGGGACAGGGAAGGATTACAGAACCATAGCTGACGAGTACATACGAATAATCTCAGCATCGAGAAAACGTGTGTGGATTACGACGCCTTATTTTGCGCCCGACAGAAATTTCCGGAAGGCTATTTTCTCGGCAGCTGAAAGAGGCGTTGATGTCAGAATAATTATCCCGTCGTCATCAAATCACCCGCTTGTATCTTGGGCATCGCAGTCGTATATTGACGGGCTTATTGCGGGCGGGGTGAGAATGTTCGTTTACAGGGAGAGATTCATTCACGCTAAAACTATGATTGCTGACGATCATGTCGCTTCTGTAGGAACGGCAAATCTTGACGCGCTTAGTTTCGGGATAAATTACGAGGTTCAGGCGTTCGTTTATTCGACGAGGCTTGTTGAGGAACTGGAGAAAGTTTTTGCTGACGACCTCAGAAACTGCACGGAGGAGAATATCTCGGAAAGAAGAAAACGCCCGGCCATTGCGAGGCTCAAGGAGTTAGCCGGACGATTGTTGTCGCCAATACTATGAACGCTTAATCTTGAGGAAGTCGTAAACCCACGCTTCGATTACCTCCCAGAAAAGCCAAAGCACCACAGATGCCACCATCATAACTGCGAACAGCACCTCAACCCACAGCGTCAATCCGTCAGCAAAACCTGCGCCCGTCAGCGACAGCACAGCCATTCCGGGAGCGCGTCCAAGAAGGCACACCAACGACAGCGGTAACAGCTTGAGTTTCGTCAGTCCCGCAAGAAAGCACACAGCATCGTCGGGCAACGCTGGCAGCAAGAATATCATGAAGAACGTCATGTATCCCCCGTCGGAAATTACAGAGTCGAAACGCTGAATAATTGATTCTGGGACGATTTTCCGTACTAGCGATATTCCCAGCAAACGAACAAGAACCATAGCGATTAGGCTTCCTATTACGAGGCCGAGTGTGGTGAGTGCCCAGCCCTTCCAGAAACCGAATATGAAGCCTCCAGCGAATGCCGCCGCCTGCCCAGGTATAGGAGCGATCACGACCTGCAACACCTGGATCGCAATGAAAAGCCATTCCGAGCCTTCGCCGAGTTTACGAAGCTCTGAGGGATTGTTGATGTAGAACGAGATCTTTGCCGTCCATTCTTCGGGGATCATGTAGCCAAGCCCCCATATCAGCGCACCGATCACGAGCATTATCACGAACGCCGGGATCAGTATCATTATGAGGGACGAGAATTTGCGCTTGAGTAAGTCAATAAAATCCTGCTTTGTCATGTCAACAAAAAAACGGACACCAGCAAAATTCCACGCTGATGCCCGAATTTTTCACGCTTTTAGGCTCTTTGTGCTGATTACTTCCAGCCCATTGCCGCAACGCTGACCCATTCGCCGTCCTTGAAGAAACGCGCTCCCTGAAGGTTAAGGCCGTTGGTATCCTTGAGGACGTTCACGCGGACTTTCCTGTCCTCTTCGCGGTAGTCCATCTCGACGAGCATTGAGTGCTGACGGAGCCAACCCTTGTAGTAGATGCCGACTTTCGCTCTCGTTACGCCGTCGCCCTTGTCAAAAGGCTTCTCATCAAAATCTGCCTGCGCGTCCTCAACTTTCACTGTCGGGTGGAAATCGGGAAGCACTCTCTCCTTAGCGAACCTAAGGAAATCAAAGTCCGATGATACCTCGACCTTTGCTGTCTCCGTTGCGACTACTTCCGCTGTGTCCGCTGATGCCGCGACTTCCTCTGCCATTGCTCCGAATGCCATGATGCCCATCACGAACGCTAGTACCAAAACGCTTATTGCTGTCTTTCTCATTACTGCAGTTCCTCCTAATTTGATTTCATGGGAATTTTACCACATATTTCCCTAACGCACACCAATAACAGATGACCTTCCTTCAGGGAGATTAGAGCGTCGGCCTCAGGGCTTAGTACCTCGTTGCTTATGCCGTACTGAAATTCTGGGGTAATCTCGGCGTTGTCGAGGTTGTATTTCGCTCCCGTTATCGTGATTCCTGACGCTTTGCCCGTAATGTTGAGGAGGGAGAAGAACCGCCAGCCCCATTTCACGCGCACATTCTCGCCCGCAGTTATGATTGAAATCTCCGAATAGTCGTCAGCGATCATGGCCGACATTCCGGCGTTCCTCATCATCAAGAGAGCGTAAATGTTACCCAGCGTCATATCCTCACGTCCGCCCGTTACCCCTATCATGAGAACTTCGTGAAATCCCCGGCGAATTGCCTCTTTGACCGCAAATATCGTGTCGGTGTCGTCCTTCACAACGGGAAGCTCGATGACGTTCTCCATGTTCTCAGGCTTTGGGTGCGAGTCAAAATCACCGATTATCAGTGATGGTGATATTCCCAGAGACTCAGCGTGTTTCAGCCCGCAGTCGCAGTATATGACGTAATCATCAGGCCGGAAGTATGACCTCATTAACGGGTAGCTGCGAATCTCAGAGCCTCCGATTATTACACACCTACTCATTTTCCCAGCCCATATCCCAGAATCCCATCTCATACTCCGAACACGCACGGAAGATTTCAGCAAGATGATTCATCTGTGAAGCCGTGTAATTCTCCGTAGCTTTCTCGGTGTACGACACAAGAACATCATTAAGCCCGCAATATTCCTCGCCTGAGTATGTCCGTATCCATGTGCCATATAAATCGTGGCTGGCGGATTCGGGATTCCTCCTCACGATTTCCTTCGCGATGTCCTCATAGCTCAAAGCGCAAGAGAGTATAGCCGCAAGTATTTCGGGCTCGCCCTCCTCGTAAGCAATTCGTAGCATGTATGACGTGTAGGAGAGATTAGCGAGTTTTCGTGAGGCCGAGTCTAATTCCTCCTGCGTTACACCGAGACGGCCCATGTAGCCCTTATGAATGTTCATCTCAACCGTTGAGATTGCCTGAATCACTGACGAGAACAACCGCATTGTGTCGGCTGATTTCGTCTTCGCAATTCCGAGCGCGAACACCTTGCTGTATTCCTCAAGATAAAGATAGTCCTGAATTATGTAGCGTCTGAACTTCTGAGGATCAAGCGTTCCCATCTCAAGCCCCTTAACAAACGGGTGATTGTTGTACTCCGGCCATATGTCCGACACTGAGGCCATGAGAATTTTCCGAACATCATGTTTCTCCGCGAATTTCCCTGTCAGGTTGAAGGCGTGATTCATTGGCCCGCTACCCTTTCCCAAGTCAAGCATTGCACCGAGAGCACCCGAAATATATTCCTTCGCAAGCCTCACAGCGTCGGAAAGCGTATAGCCCTTAGCGAGATTCGCAGCTATTGCGCTTGAGAGTGTGCAGCCTGTTCCGTGCGTGTTGTGAGTATCGATGCGCTCACCGTGAAACCACGTGAATTTTTCACCCTCACACAAGACATCATCAGCATCGTTCACAGCATGGCCGCCCTTAACGAGAACTGAACAGCCGTAATCCGTGCTGATTTTCGCACCGGCTCTCTCCATGTCATTACGCCCGGAAATCTTCATGCCCGACAAAATTTCTGCCTCTGGAATGTTCGGGGTCGCTATTGTGGCAAGCGGCAGAAGTTCGTCAGCAAGAGTCTTCACAGCGTCATCGGTGATTAACTTTGCCCCGCTAGTCGAGACCATTACAGGGTCAACAACAATATTCCTCGCTCCGTAGAACTTCAAAGCCTCAGAAATCGCACGTATAAGCCCTGAGCTTGATACCATTCCGATTTTCACAGCGTCAGGGAAAATGTCGGTGAATATCATGTCGAGCTGCTGACGTAGAAATTCGGGTGTCGCCTCCATTATGCCCGATACTCCCGTCGTGTTCTGAGCTGTCAGTGCCGTAACCGCGCTCATCGCAAACACGCCGTTCATCGTCATCGTCTTAATGTCAGCCTGAATGCCCGCGCCTCCTGATGAATCGCTTCCCGCTATAGTTAGTGCTGTCCTCATTCCTCAAATTCCTCCCCTGAAATCTTCAATGTAATAATCCGCAAGTTCCTTTATCCTTGTTCGGTCATTGATATTCGACTCGTCAGAAACCCCAAACGTTATGAACCCAGCCCGCTTTGCTGTCTCAATCGCAAAAAGAGCGTCCTCGAATACTTCCACATTCTCAGGCTCAAGCCCCATAAATTCAGCGCATGACATGAAAATATCCGGCTCATGCTTCGTTGTGTTGAGTTCAGTACATGTGAATATAGCGTCAAAGTATCCGGCTATACCGTTTCGTTCGAGTGCTGACACAAGCAAATCCCTGTCGCCTGCTGTAGCAATTACAATCTTGACTCCCCGCGACTTCATTGCCGAAAGAAATTCAGGAATGCCAGGCTTCAGCTTGACTTCGTTCCTGTAGAAGCCCTCGATTATTCCGAGTATTCCTGACTGTATTTCGTCCTCAGAAAAACTCAGTTTATATCGCGTCTTAAGGTATCGGCATGACTGCTCCAAGCTCATTGGGTAGAGCCTCTGTGATAATCCTTCCTCCGGCTGAATGCCAAGCCCCTCAAGGTATCGCGCTCCAAGTTCACGCCATATGTGCATAGAGTCGAGGAGTACACCGTCCGCGTCGAATATCGCTCCTCTAAGCGTCATGTGATGAATATCTCTCCGAAAGTTCACGGAGTTCATGAGCCGCCGAACGTATATCGTTGGCCGCAAATATCGCGCTTATCACGGCAACTCCCGCAATCCCTGAGCCTCCGAGTTCGTGAATGTTGCCCGCGTTGATGCCTCCGATTGCGACGACGGGGATCTTAACGGCCCTGCAAATTTCACGCAATGCCTCATGAGTAATGTCGACAGCGTCATCTTTCGAGCCTGTGTGAAATACCGCCCCAGCTCCGAGATAATCCGCGCCCTTCCGTTCAGCCTCGATTGCCTCCTCAGCTGTCCTCACTGATACGCCGAGAATTTTCCCAGCACCGATTAAAGTCCGAACGTTCCCGGCCTCCATGTCAGACTGTCCGACGTGTACACCATCAGCATCAATATCACACGCGAGATTTACGTTGTCGTTGACGATGAAGGGTACATGATTTTCACGGCACAACGCTTGGATTTCGAGTGCCTGATACTTGAACGCCTCATATCCGAGATTCTTTTCACGGAGCTGAATTGTCGTCGCACCGCCCAAGATTGCCTCGCTTACACATTCACGGAGAGTTCTACCGTTAAGCCACGTTCTGTCAGTTACAGCGTAGAGCCTCAAGTCCTCAGCGGATAATCTCATATTTCGCGCCTCCGTCCAAGATTTCGCCTGTCATGTTGTAGATTGCGTCGATGATTCGGTTTCGGTACGATGAGTTTCCTTC
Source organism: uncultured Fretibacterium sp. (assembly GCA_937915755.1). Classification (GTDB taxonomy): domain Bacteria; phylum Synergistota; class Synergistia; order Synergistales; family Aminobacteriaceae; genus JAFUXM01. The sequence continues at coordinate 28,429 of CALGGR010000185.1, forward strand.
ATGAGCCTGCAAGTGTGAGTATCCAATTTCGCCCGCAAGCCCCATCATGCAGACTGAAGACGCGCAAGCCTCAAGGACGTTTCCCGGATTTGCCGCGACGAATCCGGCCATGATGCCTGAGAGCATACAGCCCGTTCCAGTTATGCGTCCCATTTCAGGGCGGCCGTTGCGAATCGCGTAGCACTTCTCAGCGTCAGCAACAAGATCGATCGCTCCAGTCAAAGCAATTACTGCCCCCGTTGACCTCGCAAAGTCCCTAACGAATCCGGCCATGAACGCGAGATTTTCATCGCTCACGGCATCGGCTTTGTCAGCATCAACCCCGTGCGTCGTCCCTGAACCCAGCGCGAGCGTCTTAATCTCCGAGGCATTCCCGCGAATCACGTCGAACTTTATCTCATGCATCAGCTTCAATGCCGTGTCAGTCCTGAGTGAGCTTGCACCAGCCCCCACAGGGTCAAGAAGAAGCGCGTGGCCAAGCTCTGAGGCTTTACGTCCGGCTGCGAACATTGACTCAATCGTCCGTGAGTTCAGCGTTCCTATGTTGATGTTGAGGGCGTTGCAGATTTGTGTGATTTCCTCAGCGTCAGAAGGCTCATCGGCCATTATTGGGCTTCCACCGGCGGCGAGGATTGCGTTTGCTACATCGTTGACGGTTACATAGTTGGTGATGTTGTGGACTAACGGCGACTTCTCACGAACGTTGTCGAGACATTTGCCTAACATTTCAATTTCTCCTTTTCTTGAATGGGGGATTGCGCTGACAATGCTTCGTGAAGTTCCCTACGCCGGAATTACCCGGATCAGGTTATGATGGTCGGAACATGGAAATATTCCCTCTCAGCCTGTAACACAAGCTCCCATTTCTTATGTGGTTGACGCTATTATAGCAGGTGTTGAATATATTTTATCGCGCACTTTTTGTAAGGAGTTAGAATTTTTTGCCACTTGACATAATTTCAGCAAACATGTAATCTAACCTCTGCAATTTATCGTTGCTCTTTACGGAGAGCGCGAATTGAAACAATATTTATCAGGAGGCTTTTTTTTCATGGCACAGGGAACTGTTAAGTGGTTCAACGAGAGCAAAGGGTACGGCTTCATCACCGTAGACGACGGAAAGGACGTATTCGTTCACTTCAGCGCAATTCAGGGCGAGGGCTTCAAGACACTCAATGAGGGTCAGAAGGTAACGTTCGACATCGTAAACGGCGAGAAAGGTCCCCAGGCTGCCAACGTCGTAAAGCAGTAGCAAGAAGGTCTCCTGCAAAAAATTCCTCGTAACTTCCAAACGCAGCAGAGAATACCAACAGTGAGAGCTTTGCATCAGCGCGAGGCTCTCATTTTTCATATGGAGAAACATCATGACACAGAACGAAATGAATATTCTTGTTCCCGAAAAGCTGGCTGAAATTGAGCGCGAACATAATGTAACGATACTTTATGCTGCCGAGTCAGGAAGCAGGGCATGGGGATTTGATTCGCCCGACAGCGATTTTGATGTAAGATTCATCTACAAGCACCCTCAGTCAGAATATCTCAAGCTCAATGAAAGGCGGGACGTTATAGAGCTGCCGATTAACGAGACATGGGACGTTTCCGGCTGGGACTTGGACAAAGCACTTCGACTCCTCATGAGGTCAAACCCGACGCTGTATGAATGGCTTTCGTCGCCGATATGCTATAGGGATTCGGGCTTCACTAAGAGAATCAGGCCGCTTCTTGCCGAATATTTCTCGCCGTCAAAAATGTTGCATCACTACCTCAGCATGGCCCGGAAAAACATGCGCACTTCCCTTGAGGGTGATACCGTTAGGCTGAAGCTGTACCTGTATATTCTGCGTCCGCTGCTGGCGTGCTTATGGGTGATGGAGAACGAGTCAGCACCTCCCGTGAAGTTCGCTGACCTTGCGGAGAGTATGCTTCCTGAGAGTCTGAAACCGACGCTGGAACATATCCTTGCCGAAAAAGTGAAGTCCTCCGAGAAAGCAGAGATTCCACGAATCCCAGACATAGACAGCTTCGCTGTGTCATCCGTCGACAAGATACAATCGCATATCGAATCCCTTCCCGAACACCGCAGGACTTGGGACGCGCTTAACGCCTTCTTCATCCGGGAGATATCGCAATGACCCAGTCGGCAAGAGACCTCGTGATGTCCTTGAAAATTGCTCAGGCTGTCAACGCTTCAGGAGGCCGGGCTTTCTATGTCGGAGGCTACGTAAGAGACGAAATTCTAGGACGCCGGGGCAAGGACATCGACATCGAGATTCACGGCATAACGGAAGAACGTCTCACAGAAATTCTCGGAACTTTGGGCGAAGTCCTCACTATGGGCGCAAGTTTCGGCATTCTCGGATTGAGGCACTACACGATTGACATAATCCTTCCCCGATCGCTCATCACTGGTGAGGTTGACCCTTTTATCGGGACACGTGAGGCTGCAAGACGGCGGGACTTCACAATGAACGCACTAATGAAGGATATTTTGACGGGCGAGGTTATTGACCACTTCGTAGGCGTTAGGGATATAAGGGAAAAGGTCATACGGCATGTTGACGATAATACTTTCCTTCTCGACCCTCTTAGAGTTATAAGGGCGGCAAGGTTTGCGGCTGTATTAGGGTTTACGATTGACGATTATACGAAGCAATGGTGTTCGTCAGCAGACACCTCATCACTCGCACATGAGCGCGTTTTCGCAGAACTTGAGAATGTCTTGCTGAAATCGCCAGAGCCTTCCCGATTCTTCTGGGAACTTGAGAGTATGGAGCAAGGCAGGAGTTTCTTTCCTTCTCTTCTCACTGTTCACAGATTTGATACTGATATTATTGACCGTGCTGTGAAATTCCGTGAAAGTGCGTCATACAAAATCGGATTCATGCTCACACTCCTCTGTCGTTTCATGTCAAAAAATGATGCTGCAAGTTTTCTCTCACGTCTCACGAATGATATACGCCTCACAAAATACGTCCTCAACATGTCAAAACTAGCTAACATTCTCGCGGGAATGCCGGAAGATTTACCCGAAATTTCATTCTTGCGAGTTTTTGACGCGGCCGAATCCCCCGAAGATTTGTCGGTAATGTCAGATTTAATATCGGGATTTTCACGTGCTGACATGCTGGAATTGTACCGTGAGAGAATGGCAATGCCTTACGTTACGGGTGCTGACATTCTGAGAGAGGGCGTTAGTTCAGGCCCTGAAGTCGGCGGGGCATTGAGACACATTCATGATTTGAGGCTTTCGGGGGCTGCGAAAGATGTACAATTACGCGAGGCCATAAAGTACATCAGAGGTGAAAATAATGGTTGACGTAACACTAATCGGCACAGCTGCTCTCGCTCCAATTCCAGAACGCGCGCTCTCGTCGGCACTTCTAACTTGCGCGGGTCATTCGATACTTTTCGACTGCGGTGAAGGTACTCAGTCAGCAGCAAGAAAAGCAGGAGTAAGCCTCATGAAAACTGACATGATCGCCGTAACTCACTATCACGGGGATCACATTTTCGGGATTCCCGGACTTTTGCAGACGATGTACAGCTCAGGACGTACTGAGCCAATCTACATTGCGGGGCCTGAAGGTCTCGCGGAAGTAATGTCGCTGATTATGGGGCTGACTGGAGCGTTGCCGTTTGATGTCGGACTTGTTGAGATTCCCGCTGAAGGTCTCAGGCTTTGCGAACTTACTCCCGGTTGGCCGAGTGAAGCGGTGCTGTCGGCGTTCCCTACGAAGCATAGGTGCGTCGCTCAAGGATACTCGTTCATGCTTGGACGGGCAGGGAAGTTCAACCCAGAAAAGGCTCAGGAGTTGGGAGTGCCTGTAAAATTATGGCGTGAGTTGCAGAAGGGAAGCAGCGTTTTCGTTGACGGAAGAGAGATTTTCCCCGATGAGGTTCTTGGTGAAAGACGGCGGGGGATTAAGGTTGTGTTCACTGGAGATACGGCCATGTGCGAGAGTCTTATTGATGCGTCGATGGAGGCGGATATTCTCATATGCGACGCGACCTACGGCGACGATACCCGCGCTGATACTGCGACTGAACGGGGGCATATGTGCTTCTCTCAGGCTGCGGAATGTGCGAGGCTTTCAGGGGTCAGGGCTTTGTGGCTTACGCACTATTCTCAAAGCGTTACGAATCCGGCCATGTTCCTACATAACGCGAGGGCGATTTTCCCGAATACTGTGTGCGGTTATGATGGGCTGTCGGCAACATTGAGGTTCAGCGATTGAATGGCGAGGAGTGATAGCGATAACTCTCCGCCAAAATACTCATACTATCCTCCGTCATCTTATCACAAAGTATTCATTGCGTTTCACAAACTCACATAGTATACTTTCCCGCAATATTTAGTCAGCCTCGTAACCTCAAAAATCTCAAAGGCAAGGAGCGATTCACAATAGAAGTTTATCAAGGTCTCATAACAGATAATTTCACCTCGTACACCTCCGAAATATCATTAAAGTCCCTCTTGACATGTGCAAAAAATCATGAGTATAATCGGCTATCGGCTATCGGCTATCGGCTATCGGCTATCGGCCTAGTTATTGCCTAAAATCACATAAATACTCCACATCGCATAGACATCTCTTCGCAACTCCCTTTTCCACTCTCAAGGGGGGTGATTGATCGTACCCATAAATCGCGCAATGTCCCCGTACGTTCATTCGTACAACCGAAAATTTCAAGTAGAAAGGAAGTATTATCATGTCAGGCAGACGAAGATTCACACTAATCTTCATGCTATGCGCCCTGTTCCTGTCAGCATCTTCCGTCTCGTATGCCTTCGACTACAGCAAGGGAAACCGCCAATACTACGTCCTTCGCGTTGAGTCCGATGAAGTTGCATATGACGTTGACGGAGATGAAGACGACCACCAGACTGACGGAGGCCAGTATTCCAGCTCTCACTGGGACGAACCATACCCCAAACACGCCGACAGCCTCAATGATCTTTTCGCGCTCATGATCTCAGGCGACAACGTCTACTTCTTGGGGGACGTATCCTTCGATGTCTCGTCGACAATCGAGATCAGCAAGGACTTGAACATCTACGGCAGCTTCCCCTACACCAGCGGCAATAACGGCAAGTTCGAGGAGAGGAACATCAAGACTCGCCCGACAACCTTTGACGCTCAGAACAAGCGCAGAGTCTTCCGCATCACGGGCGGCGCAAAGGTTACGCTCGACAGCCTAAAAATCACCGGCGGCAGCGCTTACACCGACAACGGCGGCGTTTACGTCGAGGGAGGCTGTAATATCGTCGTCAGAAGCTGTGATGTTGTATCAAACGGCATAGACAATGCTGCTGATGGCGGGCGTGGAATCACCATCATCGCCTCGACCGCGCTGATTGAAAACTGTCTCATCGCCGACAACGTTCACAAAGAAAGATGCTCAGGCGTTTACGCTGACAGCAGCGATGTCGTCATCAGAAACTGTACTTTCACGGGGAATGTGAACCACAACGATGGCGGCTGCGGAATCAGTCTCGTGAACGGCACAACGGCTTCTGTCTCGAACTGCACGATAACGGAGAATGAGGGAAGAAGCGGCACGGGAATTTACGTCAGCGCAAGCAGGCTCAACATTCAAAGCTGCGACATCAGCAACAACAAGAACGCTGCTACCTATGGCTGCGGTATCGCCCTTGATGAAGGCTCGTATGCCTACATCTCGAACTGCACGATAACGAGCAACGATACTTATGGCTTCACCAGTTACGGCTTGGATCACTACGGCGACGGCGGCGGTATTGCTGTCATGGGCATAAGCAGCGCGGACATCGTGAGCTGTGATATATCCCGAAACACCGCGAGTTACGGCGGAGGTGTTCACGTCCAAACGTACAATGCCGGCGGCAGAAGCGCAGGAGACGGAATCAGCAGCGTAACAATCAAGGACTGCAATATCTCGGACAACTTCTGCGACTACAACCACAGGGGCGGCGGGATTGACATTGATTCAGCGGCGGCAGAAATCACGAACTGCACAATCTCAGGCAACGTTGTCTCAGGCGAAAACTGGGCCAATACCTTCGGCGGCGGGATTCACATCTACTATCCCAAAGGCCCGGTAACAATCACAGACTGCCTCATCACCGGCAACTTCGCCAATAACAGCGGCGGCGGTGTCTATGTAACGGGAAGCTGGGGAAGCGATAACTACACCCCTGTCATCAAGAACTGCCTCATCTCGGACAATACCGCGACAACGAACGGCGGCGGTATTTATGTCAGCGGCCTGTATCTTGTGGTCGACAACTGCACAATCATCGGCAACAAGAATCCCGGCTACGTCGTTGCTTCAGGCGGTACTGCTGGTCAGGAACATGGCGGCGGCGGCGGTGTTTACGTCGGCGATGCTGCTCTGACGATGACCAACTCGACCGTTACGAAGAACAGCACGTACTACGGTGCAGGCGGCGGCGGAATATACTACATCGGAACATCGTGGAAGGAAAACATGTTCTCGAACTGCACAATCGTTGACAACTCGGCGAGGAACGGCGGCATTGAGATTCAGAGGGACGGTTACATCAGGGCTAGCCGAATCCCGTTCATCAACTCGCTGATATACAACCCGACTTCGCCGGACAGGTCATTCATCAACAAGGACAGTGAACGCTCAATGTTCTTCAACTGCGCGATTCCTGAGAGCCTTGCGCTTCCCAGCACTTCACCGAGCTTCGACATCGTGAAGATTGCCTCATGGAATCCCGTTTCGTCAACCGAGAAAATCAACGGGATAACTCACACGGTCTATAGGATTGAGGACAACCCAGCCTTGAAGCCGATCGTCGGTGCTGGAGCTAACAGAGTCGTCTACTCTAACAGCTACTACACGCCTGATGTCAACTACACATCGCCATCGTTCGACCAGATTGGAACAACGCGGGTAAATTCCCCAGACATCGGAGCAATGGAGAAAGCTGTTACCGTTCCTGTTCTCTCTGCGGACGCGAGCATTCATGTTGTCGTGAGCAATGAGATTGACCCGCTCACGATAGCCGACACCGAGCCGAACAAAGCACTCACATGGACGGTCAGCGGTGATGTTCCGGCGGGGGTTACGGCTTCTGAGGACGCAAACGGAATGACATACACCCTCAGCGGTGCGCCGGCGAAATGGGGAGATTACAGCTTCTCAGTCATTGCCTCGAACGCGAAGGGCAGCGATGACGTGAAAGTCAGCGTTATCGTTTACACCGCGCCTGTCCTCTCTGACGATGCCGAAATCAAAGCGGTGAAAGGCTCGGCCATGAGTCAGACTTTCCCAGCAATCTCGGGAAATCATCTCGTCTGGACTTTGAGCGGTGATTTACCGTCGGGGCTTTCGGTTTCGAGCGATGATAACTCGTTCACGGTCAGCGGAACTCCGTCAACAGCGGGCGATTACTCATTCAACCTGAAAGCAGCGAACATGGCCGGAAGCGATGATATTGCGGTGAATATTACCGTCTACGAGATGCCTTTACTGCCCGACAGCATAATAACGGTTGAAGCTGTGAAGGATTTTGCGCTGACAGAGCAGAATGTTACGGCTACGGCGGGGAATTATCTCACGTGGTCTGTTGACGGGACTCTTCCGGCGGGCATCACCGTGTACAGCGAGGATAACGCAATGACCGCCACAATAATGGGTACTCCCACAGCGGCAGGGGATTATGACTTCTCCATTGTCGCGGGCAACTACGCGGGAAGCTCAAGCATCGAGGTAAGCGCAATAGTCTACGAAGCCCCAGAAATTTCCGGGAGTTCGGCAGAGATTCAGGCGGTTGAAGGTCGTGCGTTGAACGCGAGGGAAATCGCTGTTACTGCGGGGAATCATCTCACGTGGACGAGGACAGGGACGCTTCCGGACGGTCTGACATTCTCAGGGACTGACTCGTCTTTGAGCATAAGCGGGACACCGAACGCGGGTTCTGCGGGGGACTATGAGGCTGTATTCACGGCTTCAAACCTCGCGGGAAGTGCAAGGGTAACGGTGAAAATCACGGTCTACGAGCCTCCAGTACTTTCCGGCGGATTGACGATTGATGCGGTCAAGGACACCTCCATAACCGAGCAGAGCATAACGGCGACATCTGGGAATAAAATCACGTGGTCAGTGAGCGGAACAGTCCCGGCCGGAATGTTAGTACACAGCGCGGACAATGTTGTTACGGTCATGGGAACTCCGACGACTGCGGGGGATTACACGTTCGTGGTCAAGGCGGCGAATTTTTTTGCTGAAGCTGAAGCGGCGGTTAATGTTACTGTCTACGAAGCTCCTCAGCTCTCGGAAAGCTCGCTGACGTTTGACGCTGTTGAAGGGCGGAGATTCACGGCGGGAGAAGTCAAGGTGAACGCCGGAAATCATCTGAGGTGGTCAAGTTCGGGGACATTGCCGGGCGGAATGACGGTAACGAGCGGAGATGAATGGTTCGGGATAAGCGGGACGATGCCGGAAGGTTCAGCGGGGAGTTATGACTGCACATTCACGGCCGCGAACATTGCCGGAAGTGCGACGCTGAGGGTGAGCATCTTCGTTTACTCTGAGCCTGTAATGTCGGACGCTGAGGTTACGATTGAGGCTATGGAGAACACGCCCATCAACTCAAGGACGATAACGGTATCAGGGAACAATCTCCGGCTCTCATCGTCTGGCAGTCTTCCTTCTGGAATGAGGCTGACGAGCGGTGATAACTCGTTTGGTGTCAGCGGCACTCCTGCTGAGGGAACGAGGGGAGTTTACACTCTCAATGTTACGGCGGAGAACTACGCGGGTTCAGCGACTGCGAAAATCACGGTGAACGTTCACGCGAAGAAGTTTGTCGTAACTAGCGGAGATGTCTCATCGTCAACGACACTCGAAGATTTCCTTGCGACTCTCCCGGAGGGTCAGGCAGCCGAAATCGAGTCCCTGAAGCTCAACGAGTACTTCACGGATTTGTCGGGGCTTGGGACTTTGACGAATCTCAGGGAGCTTGACGTGAGCGAGGCAATAGCATTGAAGGAAGTCAACCTCAGCGGCAACAAGTCGGTGAAGGTTCTTGAGGTTTCGGGGAACGAGTCGGTGAACAGGCTGATACTCACGGACAGCGTTGTCGAGAGCGTCAATGCTGAGGGCTGCAAAGGTCTCGGAAGCGTTGAGATTGCTGGAAACACTAGCATTCGTGAACTTAACGTGAGCGGTACTGCGATTGAGGTCCTGAACGTCGAGGACTGCGTGAATCTTGAGGTGCTTATTTGCTCGTCATGCAGAATCAGCGAGTTCTACCTTGCGGGCTGTTCGAGCCTGAAGACGCTTGACTTCGCTGGTAACGCAGTCAGGAAGTTCAACGCGAGGGGCTTCCCTGAACTTGAGAGCATTGAATGCGCGGCACAGACGGTTGAGGTTGACGTTCTCAGAAAGAACTTTGCCTTCCGTGATTTCATGAACGCTGCGAAAGTCTCGGTTGTCGAGGGAGTACAGACACTCAGGTCATCGGGCGTTGACTCTCCTGAAGACCTGAACGTGAAGGCGATTACGGGCTATGACGCTTCGGGCGATGAGATCAGCGGGGACTATGACGCTGAGGCTGGCGTTGTGAAGTTCTCTGCGATTCCTCACAAGATAACGTACAGCTACATGGTTCTTGACGGCGAGAGCATGGACGTTACGATTTCGGGCGACCCTGAACCTGACACGAAACCCGTTCTCGAGGGCGATAGCTTTACCATTGAGGCAAAGGAAGGTCAGCCGGTTGTTGCACGGACAATCTCGGCATTATCGGGCGACAATCTTGTGTGGACGACATCAGGGACTCTCCCGAACGGTCTCACGGGCAATGCAGCGTCGGACGGAAAGGGCTTCAGCATTTCGGGGACTCCTTTGGCGGGAACAGCAGGAAGTTACACCTACACTGTCATTGCCACGAACTCAGCGGGAAGTGATGATGCTGTTGTTACGGTGAACGTTGCTCCTCTTGATGTCAGGCCAGTGCTTGAAGGCTCAAGTTTCACGATTGAGGCGAAAGAAGGTCAGGCGGTTACTGCGAGGACTATAGCGGCCACAGCGGGCGATAATCTCAGGTGGTCAACATATGGAAATCTGCCCAGCGGAATGTCAGGCAATGCAGCGTCGGACGGAAAGGGCTTCAGCATTTCAGGCACGCCGTCAGCAGGAACAGCGGGAAGATATACCTGCACCGTAACAGCCACGAACTCAGCGGGAAGCGCAAACGCTGTCATTACTGTCAATGTTGCCCCTGCTGATGTTGCACCAGTGTTCTCAAAACGCTCATACAGTATCCACGCTAAGGAGGGTGAGGCAATTTCCGCGCTCACTATAGCAGCTACAGCGGGCGAAAATCTCACGTGGTCATCATCTGGAACACTTCCCAGCGGCCTCACGGGTTCAGCAGCTTCCGATGGATTGAGCTTCACAATCTCGGGCACTCCATTGGCTGGTACAGCGGGCAATTACACGTACACAGTTACGGCGAGAAACAGTGCCGGCGAAAGTTCCGCGTCAGTGAGCATTACGGTCTCGGAAGTCGTCAACACTCCGGAGAAATCAAGCCTCTCAAACGTCGTCGAACGTCTCTCAACTGAACAGGCTCAGGAAGTCGTCAACCTCGCTGTCGGCGATAACATCACTGACCTCTCAGGGCTTGAGAAGCTCACCAACCTTGAGACTTTGGATCTCACGGAAGCGACCTCACTCACTGATGTAAACCTTAACGGCAACACCTCAGTCAAGGACGTTGACGTTTCCGGCAACAACTCGGTGAAAACGCTCGCTCTTGACGGGTCAAATGTCGAGACAGTGAACGCTGAGGGCTGTGATTCTCTCGAAGAAGTCAACATTGAGGGCAACAAGACAATAAGGGAACTCAACGTGAGCAGCACGAACGTCTCCTCACTCAACGCTAACGGCTGTGAGAACCTTGAAGTCCTTGAATGCTCGTCCTCAAAGATAAGCAGTCTCAACCTTCTTGGCTGTGTCAGCCTAACGACGCTCAACTTCAGCGGCAACAGCATAAGGGGCTTCAACGCGAGGGGCTTCAACAGGCTTCAGACGCTGGAATGTTCGGGGCAGCAAGTTATAGTTCTGGTAATCACGAGGGTCTTCAACATTTTGGACTTCCTCAGTGCCGCGCAGGTTTCGGGAGTTTCAGCTTCGGACGCAGACAACAACGTGAAGAACGTCAAGGGCTTCGATGCTTCAGGAAACGAGATAGCCTCAGAGTACAACGCTGAGACGGGCGAGGTTACGTTCGCTACTGCGCCGTCAAGAATCACGTACGACTACGATACAGGCTTCGATAGCGACGAGCCTTACATGGACGTTACGATAACTGGAAGTTCGTCAGATGAGACTACAGGTGTTGGAAGCTCATCGGGCGGATGTGATGCTGGGTTCGCGTCGTTTGCAGTTCTCGCAGTATTGATGGGAATTGCAGTGTCAAAGAAGAAGTAAATATGACTATGCCCCTCTGTTCTATGCAGGGGGGTAATTTACTTTCCAGAACCACAGCCCGCAAGCCGGAACTGTCATGGCCGATTCAGCCCTCTCACTCCCGGAAAGCAATCCTTCAAGCCATTCGAGGCTCATTTTCCCAGAAGCTACACGGTCAATGTTGCCGACTATAATACGCACCATGTTCGTCAAAAATGATTGTGCTCTTACGCTTATGATTGAGAGATTTCCATGTTTACGTATTCTTAGACTGTCAATAGTTCTGAACGGGTCATCGGGGCATTCAGTTGAACGGCAGAAAGCCTTGAAGTTATGACGGCCTTGAATGAGATTGCAGGCTTCACGGGCCAGAGCCATGTCCCAAGCCTTGCCCTTCCGCCACCACACATAATTATTCAGCATTGGCGGGCATACCCAGTCATTCCAGATGAAGTACCTGTACTCGCGTGATTTTGCGCTGTATCTCGCGTTGAAATCATCGGGGACAAGCCGCGCCTTCATTATCCGTATGTCTTCGGGAAGGTAGAAATTCACCGCAAGCCGTAACTTTTCGGGCGAAATTTCTTTCTCCATTCCGAATGACGCAACCTGCCCCCATGCGTTCACGCCCTTGTCGGTTCTCCCTGCTCCTGTGATCCTTGTTGGAGACCCTGCGATTCTCTCAAGTGCGGACTCTATGACTTCCTGAACACTTACTGCATCCGGCTGAACCTGCCAGCCCGAGTAATTTTTGCCTACGTATGAGACTTTCAGCGCGTAATTCATCACAGCCCTGCCATAAGGAACAACCCAACTCCGGCAGCGCAAATCGCAACCGCAAGCGTGTCCTTCATCTTCCATACGAGAGGCTTGCGTCTCGTTCGTCCTTTACCGCCGTCATAGCCTCTTGCCTCCATAGCAACCGCAATATCATCAGCCCGCCGGAATATTATTATCAGTAGGGGAATGAGCACGGGCAGGAATGCCTTCGCCCTCTGGAAAATATTTCCCTGATCCAGCCTTGCACCCCGTGACAGCTGCGCCCTCATTATCTTGTCCGTCTCCTTCATAAGAAGAGGGATAAATCGCAGTGCCATAGCTATCATGATTGCACATTCGTTGGCGGGAAATTTGAATCTCTCAAGAGGCCGGAGAAGTGCGTCAAGTCCGTCAGCAAGCTCCAGCGGTGCAGTCGTCAACGGAAGCATCACCGCGAACATCATCAATATGACCAGCCTCGATGACATGAACAGCGCGCTCAATAATGCCCCCGGTATATCACCGTTTCTGAAGTATCCCGCAGCAAGGTTGAATATGAACGTGAACACTGCCAGAAACATCACGGGTCTCGACGAACGCAGTAATACCCGCCACGAGATTTTTGACACTTCAACAAGTCCCGCCAAGACGGCGAGCCATACGAACACTCCGAGCCATGTTTTTGACGGGAATACAGCTGATACTATTATGAGGAATGAGAAGAGTTTTGCGCGCGGGTCAAGCCTGTGAATGAATGAGCCTGTCGGGATATATTGCCCGAGATTTATATTCGTGAGATACATTCTTGAAACTCTCCATAGTCATATATGAGCGGAAAATTTGGGTTCAACTTTCGGATTTCGGCTGATATTCGGAGGACTTCCGGCCATGCTTCTGGTTCAAGCCTCATTATCTCGTCGATAACTTCGCGGGGTCTTCCCTCTTCAACCATCTTGGAATCCCTGAGAATAAGTATCCTGTCGCTGTACGTCAAGGCCATGTTGAGGTCATGTGTTACAGTGATTACAGTCCGCCCTGTGTCCCTGAGCCTCGACAGCATTCCGAGTATTTTGCGCTGATATGAAGCGTCAAGCCCCGCCAAGGGTTCATCAAGCACAATGACTTCAGGTTTTGCTGACAGAACTGACGCGATCGCTACTAGTCTTCGTTCACCGCCTGAGAGTGCGATCGGCCTGCGTTCGAGAAAATCCCGGCTCAAACTCGCGCATTCAAGGCCGTAGATTATCGCAGCCTCAAGATCGTATCCCTTAAAGCCCGCGTTCTTCGGCGCAAAAGCTAACTCCTCCCTGACCGTCACTGAGAAAAGTTGATCCTCAGGATTCTGGAAGACCAGCCCGACTTTCTGGCGAAGCTCATGAACTTCATTGCCCTTCTGCGGAAGTTCTCGGCCATCAAAATATATCTTCCCTTCCTGGATCTTGTAGAGAGCGTTGAGATGCTGGACTAACGTTGACTTCCCTGAGCCTGTCCTTCCTATTATGGAGAGCCATTCGCCCGCGTAAATGTTCGCGTGAACGTCCTTGAGCGCATATGCCTTGTCCTCGTACTTGAAGCCAAGCCCGTCAATCAGAAATTTCTCATGGCTCGTTGAACCGTGAGACACTTGGGCTTTTACTATGGGTCTGAATTTTGCAAGACCGTCAGGAAACTCGATTCCCTTAGCGTCGCAGTAACGTTTGACCTTGAGACTGTCAGGAACTGTGAAGCCCAAATCTTCCGCGTTGTCCCAGAAATTCTCAGTGCCGCCCTCCCAGATTATCTCACCTTTTGACAGCACGATCACTCGCTGAATGTCGCTGAAACTTTCGGCTTCGAGCTGATGAGTAACCTGAATTATCGTCATTCCCTCAGAGTGAAGGTAACGCAGAACTTTCTCGACTTTCACTCTACCGCGGGGGTCAAGCATTGCCGTAGGTTCATCGAGTATCAAGCACTTAACGTCAGCCGCAAGAATCCCGGCAAGCGCAAGCCTCTGTTTCTCGCCGCCGGACAAAGCCTCGACAGCCGCGTCCTTCTTGTGCATCATGTCCGAAGCAGAGAGTGCCATCTCAACACGAAGCTGTATCTCATCGGAGGGAAGCCCCTGATTCTCCGGCGCAAACGCAACATCGTCCTCAACCATTGCCGCTACGATCTGGTTCTCCGGGTCTTGGAACACCAGCCCGATCGTCCGTCTCAATTCACGGAAATCAATCTCCTTGATGTCCCTTCCGTTGATGATTACGCTTCCTTCGGTAGGGTCAATTATTCCGCCCATGATTTTCGAGAGGGTGGACTTTCCGCTTCCGTTGTGGCCAAGTATCGCTACACGTTCACCAGTGTTTATAAAAAACGAGACGCGGTTTAATGCACGTCCCGTGTTCTGCGTGTCGTATGCGAACGATACAGAGCTTACCTCGATTATCGGGGGATTATTTCTGTCGCTCAACAAGCTCTATCACTGCCATCGGTGAGCCGTCGCCCTTCCTTGAGCCAAGCTTCACAATCCTCGTGTAGCCGCCCTTGTCGAAATCCTTGAACTTAGGGGCTATCTCCTGAAACAACTTCGTTGCCGCTGCTTTGTGGGGCATCTTCGAAAACACTACGCGAATGTCGTGGACTGAGCCGCCTCTTGCACGGGTTATGAGCTTTTCGGCAACACGGCGTAGTTCCTTTGCGCGGGTTACTGTCGTCGTTATGCTGCCGTTAAGGAAAAGGCTCGCGGCCATGTTCCCAAGCATCAATCCCCTGTGGCTTCCGTAGCGTCCGAGCGTCCTGTGATCAACATGATGTCTCAACTTATTCCTGCACCTCCGTTTCTGGTTCTTCTGTTTCTGCTTCTACTGCTGGTTCTGGTTCTTCGACGATTTCATCATCATCCTCTGATGTTTCGGGCTGACTTTCTGGCTTATCTGAGTGAAGTTTCAGCTCGTAGCCCAACATATCCAGCCTGTCCTCAATCTCCTTGAGCGATATTTTACCCAGGTTCCGGATTTTGAGAAGGTCATCACGCGAACTGTTGAGAAGGTCGCCGATCGTCTTAATCCCTCCGCGTAAAAGGCAGTTCTCGCTCCTTATCGAGAGTTCAAGCTCATGGATTGGGTGTGAGAAATGCTCCGCAAGTCTGGGGGCTTCTTCACTCTCTTCCTCTTCAAGTTCAGGCTGGATCATCTCCACTGGTTCGGGCGGGATTTCAACAGGTGGGGCTGTTGGGACTGTATTTGCGATAATCCCGAAGTAATCCTCAGCTATCCTCGCGGCCTCACTCACTGCATCCTCAGGTGATAACGCTCCGTTCGTCCAAACTTCCAGCACCAATCGCTCATAGTCGATACTCTGTCCGACTCTTGCGGGCTGAATCGTGTAATTCACGCGCTTAACCGGCGAGAATATTGCGTCCGTCAGCATAGCATCAACTGGAAGCGCTGGTTGTGCCGGCCTCTCACGTTCCGCTGAAAGATAGCCCACTCCCTGCGAGACGTATATCTCCATGAGAATGTGCGACTTAGGTTCAAGGGTGCAGAGTTTACCGTCGCCAAAGAACTCGAAATCTGCGTCCCATGGCATGTCCTTCGCCGTGATTACTCCCGGGTTTTCCTCGCGCGTGAAGAAATCTTCCGGCAAATCGTCAGAATCCAGCGTGATGATCTTGAAGCCCTCCAAGTTCACGTCAGCTTTCTCGGTCTTAGACTTCACGGGTATATGCTTGAGGTTCAGAAGAATTTCGAGAACGTCCTCACGAACTCCCTTTATCGTGCTGAACTCGTGGAGTATCCCGTCAATCCTAACGGCCGTTACTGCCGCTCCCCTTATGGACGAAAGGAGAAGCCTCCTCAAAGCATTTCCGAGAGTATCACCGTATCCGCGCTCGAGAGGCTCAATGAAAATCCTTCCGTAATCCTCTTTTTTCTCATCAATATAAACTTTGAATCTGGTGTTCTCCAAATTTAACGCTCCTTTAGACACGTCTCCTCTTTGGGGGGCGGCAACCGTTGTGAGGAATCGGGGTCTCGTCCTTAATGACATTAACCTGAAGCCCCGCTGCCTGCAATGCACGAATCGCGCTTTCACGTCCCGGTCCCGGCCCTTTAACTACAACGTCAATCTGCGTAACTCCCTGATCCTGTGCGCCCTTTGCAACCTGGCCTGCTGCCATCTGCGCCGCAAACGGTGTTGATTTCCTCGCGCCCTTGAAGCCGACATTACCGCCGCTTGCCCATGAGATTACGTTTCCGGCCTTGTCGCTTGCACATATTATCGTGTTGTTAAACGTCGAGTAGATATGCGCTACGCCGTAAGCTATGTTCTTCTTCTCGCGCCTCTTGCCTTTTCTGGCCTGAGCTGTTCTCTTTGCCACTTCTATACCCCCTTACTTCGTGGCCTGCTTCTTGTTAGCGACTGTCCTTCGCGGCCCTTTGCGGGTTCTCGCGTTGGTCTTAGTGCGCTGCCCCCTGACAGGAAGCCCAAGCCTGTGCCTCTGTCCCCTGTAGCAGCCGATGTCGATGAGCCTCTTGATGTTCATCGAGACTTCACGCCTGAGATCTCCTTCGACTCTGTAGTTGTCCTCTATCTCGCGGCGAAGCTTCTGAGTGTCTTCCTCGCTGAGATCTTTGACACGAATGTCGGGATTAACGCCCGTTGCCGCAAGAATGTTCTGCGATGTCTTGAGGCCGATTCCGTATATGTACGTCAGCCCGATTTCTATCCTCTTGTCTCTCGGAAGGTCAACTCCTGCTATTCTTGCCATGAAATTACCTCCTTACTCCCTGACGCTGCTTGTGTCTGGGGTTACGCGAACAGATTACGCGAACCACCCCATGACGGCGGATTACTCTGCAAAATTCGCAAATAGGCTTTACTGAAGGCCCTACTTTCATCTTTAATACCACCTATTTATATCTGTAGATTATTCGTCCCCTCGTTAAATCATAAGGGGTTATTTCAACCAGCACTTTGTCACCCGGTAATATCCTGATGAAGTGCATTCTCATTTTTCCGCTGACATGAGCAAGAACCTTATGCCCGTTCTCAAGCTCTACCCTGAACATTGCGTTGGGCAAAGGCTCAGTTATTACGCCCTTTACCTCGATTACGTCCTCTTTGCCGGAATTATTTGCCATTCCCTAAACTCCTGTGAAAATATCCCGCGTCAATGTTTGTACCTGCCTTTATTCTTTCTGTTAATTCTTCTGCGTGTCTTGACGTTCCCTGCAAGTGCTTTGGGTTCTTGTGTTTAGGGTTGCTTACGTTGAAGCGTTCCGGACGAATTAAAAGTATACGCCCTCCGTCAACTCCTGCAACTACATATTCAGCCCCAGTGTCCTTGCCTTTCCTTGAGATTACAATTTGGCCTACATCGAACTCTGCCATTTCGTCAAAATCTCCGGTTCTCCGTCAAGAATTGCTATCGAGCGTTCAAAGTGCGCCGCATCAGAACCGTCAAGCGTCAAAACTGTCCAGCCATTTGAGGCGGTTTTCACTTTCTCGCGCCCGGACATAATCATAGGCTCAATCGCTATAGTCATGCCAGCTTTCAACGTCATTCCCTGCCCGGCCTTTCCATAGTTGGGAATCTGCGGGGCTTCGTGCATCTTCTTTCCAATGCCGTGCCCCGTGTAATCCCTGACTATCCCGAAACCTAGCGGCTTGACGTAACTTTCTACCGCGTTCCCGATATCGCCGAGAGTGTTACCTGCGAGTGCTGATGAGATTGCAAGATTCAGTGATGTCTCCGTAACTTCGAGGAGTTTCTTGCGTTCACTGCTGATTTCGCCGACGGGGTACGTGCAGGCCGCGTCTCCGCAGTAACCATTAACGTAAGCCCCGACGTCAACGCTTATGATGTCGCCCTCCTGAAGTATCCTTCCGAAGCTGGGAATGCCGTGAACTACCTCCTCATTCACCGAAGCACATATAGTGCCGGGAAATGGTGTCATGCTCGACATCGGGCGGTAATTCTTGAACGCTGGGATACCGTTGTTCCGTCGAATATGCTCCTCAGCGAGACGGTCTAATTCCCCCGTCGAAATTCCCGGTCTCACAGCATCGCGCATAATGTCAAGAACTTCCGCTGTAACTCTTCCGGCAATCCTCATCAGCTTTAATTCTTCGGGTGTCTTGAGCTTAATCATGTTCCAGCGTCTCGACAACCCGCGAAAATACTTCCTCAGGCATTCCAGTTGCATCAATCTCAATCAGCAAGCCCCTCGTCCTGTAGAAGTCAACGAGTGCTTCCGTCTGTTCGTGAAAGACCTTGAGGCGGCTTCGTATGGTCTCCTCTTTGTCATCATCGCGGCGGTAAAGTTCTCCTCCGCAGGACGGGCATACGCTGTGTTCGTGAATGTTCGTAACGTTCCCACAGGACTTGCACGTTGCGCGGCTCGTGAGACGTTTCACGATTGCTTCATCGGGGACTTTGAACATTATTACGCCGTCAATCTTCGTGAGACCTTCGAGAAATTCGGCCTGCTTAACAGTTCTTGGAAAACCGTCAAGCATGAAGCCCTCCTCAGGTTTGAACTTTGACAGAGTTTCGCCGACCATCTTCATGACGATCTCGTCAGGAACGAGTTGCCCTGCGTCCATGAACTTCTTTGCCTCAAGTCCGAGCGGGGTATTGTTCTTGAGATTGTGGCGGAATATGTCGCCCGTTGAGATGTGAGCGAGATTGTGTCGTTCTTTGAGGAAAACGGCCTGAGTACCCTTTCCGGCACCAGGCGCACCCAATAATACCAGTCTCATGCTAGCCCCTCAACAATCCCTTGCGGCCACCGCCGGACTTCTTGAGAATCCCGTCATAGTGCCGCATGAGTAACTGCGCCTCAATCTGATTCACCGTGTCCATTGCAACTCCCACGACGATGAGAACTGCTGTACCTCCGAAGTAGAAGCTCCGGATATTCAGCACCGATGACATAAGATTGGGGATTAACGCTATTATCGCAAGGAAGACAGCTCCGCCGAGCGTAATTCTCTCCATTACCCGCGTAATGTAGTCTGATGTAGGCTGCCCCGGCCTTATTCCGAGAATGAAGCCGCCGTATTTCTTCATATTGTTGGCAATGTCGTTCGGGTTGAAGACAACAGCCGTATAGAAGTACGAGAAGAATATAATCAGAGCTACGTAACAAATAATGTAGAAGACGCTGTTTGGCGTGAACAATGCGCTGAAGAATCTTCCAACTGAACTCTCGGTAAAGTAATTTGCGATTGTATACGGGAAAATCAGCAGAGAACTGGCGAAAATTATCGGAATAACTCCTGACTGGTTGACCTTCAACGGAATGAACGTGCTTTGTCCGCCGTAAATCTTGTTTCCAACAACCCTTTTCGCGTACTGAACGGGAAGCCTTCTCTGACCCTCTTGAAGCAATATACAGCCCGCTACGACCACGACCATGAGTACGATCCCTACAAGAAGCCCGATAACGCTCATCGACCCCAGGCGAACCATGCTCCAAGTCTGAAGGATTGCCTCTGGGATTCTTGCTACGATACCCGCAAAGATCAGGAGTGAGATACCGTTACCGATGCCATGATCCGTGAGTTCTTCGCCTAGCCACATTACAGCGACCGAACCTGCAACGAGAGTGGTTATGACAAGTATCCAGTCGAAGAAACCGCCCTGCATTATTCCGAGACTTCCGAGCCAGGCGGTCATTCCGATTGCCTGAACCACTGCGAAAACAACAGCACCGTAGCGCGTCCATTGAGTGATTTTCTTGTGCCCGTCTGTTGAATCTTTCTGTAACTTCTCAAGATACGGGAATATTACGACCAATAGCTGCATAACGATGCTTGAGTTAATGTAAGGAGCGACGCCCAGCGAGAATATTCCGAAACGGCTCAAAGCACCGCCGGAGAAAAGATTCAGGAAATCCATCATTCCTCCGCCAGTGCTGAAGAGATTAGCAAGAGCCGCACGGTCAACTCCAGGACTTGGGATATATGCGCCGAGCCTGAAGATGAACAGGATAAAGAGTGTGAAGAATATCCTCCGCTTCAGATCCGGCAGCCTGAAAATATCACCCAGAGACCCGAACATTACGCTACCTCGTGAGTTCCGCCGGCGGCCTCAATTTTCTTTGCCGCGCCCGCGCTGAATGCTCCGGCCTTTATCTTCAGGGCTTTCGTGAGTTCACCGTCAGCAAGAACTTTAACAGGGATACCCTTCTTGCGGATTATCCTTGCCGCGTACATTGCCTCAGCATCAACCTCTGCGCCTGCGTCAAACTTCTTGTCGAGAGCCTCAAGGTTTACGACCTGCCAGACCTTCGCGAATCTTGCGTTGTTGAAACCGCGCTTGGGTGTACGCCTCGTAATGGGCATCTGTCCGCCCTCGAAGCCCGGTCTTACTCCGCCGCCTGTTCTTGCTTTATCGCCCTTGTGTCCTTTACCGGCGGTTTTTCCCGTTCCTGAGCCTATACCCTGACCAAGACGCTTGGCCTTATGGGTTGAGCCTTTGACGGGGTGCAATTCCTGTAACGTTATCATTCGACAACCTCCCATGTAACAAGGTGCCTGACATGCTCAATCATTCCGCGAACCTGAGGCGTGTCATCATGCTCGACCTCCGAATTGAGCTTGCGGAAGCCGAGTGCCTTGATTGTGCGCTTCTGCCTCTCAGGAAATCCGATTGCGCTCTTGACCCACTTCGCTTTAATTTTCGCCATGTGAATCACCTTCTGTTTCTTCCGCGCTTTCGTTTTCGGCGGTTACGAGACCCCTGAGTTTCATGATCTCGTCCTCAGTCCTCGTAATCCTAATGGCCTCGAGTGTAGCGTGAGCTACGTTGATTGCGTTCGATGTTCTTCCCGTAACCTTAGTAACAACATCCTTAACGCCGCCAAGCTCCATAATTGCACGGACAACTCCGCCTGCGATAACTCCAGTACCTTCGGGGCAGGGCTTGAGGAGAACTCTTGCTGCACCATACTCGCCGACTACGGGGTGAGGGATTGTGTTGCCGTTGTGCTTAACGGAGACCATATTCTTCTTGGCCTTCTCCATACCCTTCCTCACGGCCTCAGCGATTTCCTTAGCCTTTCCGATTCCTGTGCCGACCTGTGAAGCACCGTCTCCAACAACTACGAGAACCGCGAACCTGAAACGCTTTCCGCCCTTAACGACCTTGCTTACGCGGTTTATGGCTACGATGCGCTCCTGAAGTTCCGCTGTTTCTGTTTCATTTCTTCTGGGCATTAGAATACAAGCCCTCCTTCTCTGGCAGCATCAGCTACTGCCATAACTTTTCCGATATAGGCATGACCGCCCCTGTCGAACACTACGCTGCTTATTCCCTTTGCTTTGGCACGCTCGGCGATTGCTTTCCCGATTACCTTTGCGGCTTCGACATTGCAGTGTCCTTTTAGCTCAGGCTGTAATGACTTGTCGAGTGTTGACGCTGAGACTAATGTATGCCCACACTCGTCGTCAATTACCTGAACGTAAATATTCTTGAGGCTTCTGAAAACGCAGAGACGCGGCTTCTCGGCTGTACCTGAAAGCGTCCTGCGAAGTCTCTCATGCCTTATTACGCGCATATCATTTCTGCTTCTTTTTTTCATGATGATTTACTTCGCCCCAGTCTTGCCGGCCTTGCGGATTATGTATTCATTCTCGAACTTAATACCTTTTCCGTGATAAGGCTCCGGCGGTCTGAACTTCTTTATCAGGGCGCATGTCTGACCTACTAACTCTTTATCTATGCCCCTGACATGGAACTTTATGGGGTTCTCCACAACGATTTCTATCCCTTCAGGGGGCGTGAACTCTATGGGGTGTGAATATCCCAGATTCATCACTAACTTTTTCCCCTGAAGCGCGGCTCTCCAGCCTACTCCGACGATCTCCATTGTCTTTGAGAAACCTGCCGTAACACCTGTAACCATATTAGCGATTAACGCTCTGGTCATTCCGTGCCATGCTCTTGTCTGTTTCTCCTCATTGGCTCTTGAGACTTTCACAAGTCCGCCGTCAATGTCAACGCTGATTCCAGGCATTAACTGTGCGTGAAGTTCACCCTTGGGGCCTTTGACAACTATGTCAGTGCCTTTGACTTCAACACTTGCACCCTTAGCGATTTCTACTGCTTTTCGTCCGATACGAGACATGATTCCTGCTCCTCCTTTACCAGACGTAGCAGAGGACTTCTCCGCCGAGACCTAATTTACCGGCTTCTGCGGAAGTTTTGAGTCCTTTTGACGTTGAGAGAATAGCGAGACCAAGACCGCCCATTACGACGGGGAGCTTATCGCGTCCGACATAGATGCGGCGTCCAGGCTTGCTGATTCTTCGGAGCCCCTGAATGACGCGCTCCTTGCTGTTGCCGTAAGAGAGATAGATTCTGATTTCGGCATAGGGTTTCGCGGGATCAGTAATCATCCTGAAATTGCGAATATACCCCTCGTCCTTCAGTATTCTCGCTAATGCCAGCTTCATTTTGCTCGACGGGACATCAACGCTCTCAGCATATGTGAGGTTAGCGTTACGAATCCTCGTGAGCATGTCTGCAACCGGGTCATTTACGTACAATTTTAACCCGCCCCCTTTACCAGCTCGATTTGACGACTCCGGGGAACATTCCCTCGCGAGCCATCTTTCTGAAGCAGCATCGGCACATATCGAACATTCTGATATAACCGTGAATCCTTCCGCAGAGCGGGCAGCGATTGTGCTGTCTTGTGCTGAACTTCGGGGGGAGCTTTGCTTTCAACTTTAATGCTTTCCTTGCCATCTTACTACTTATGCCCCCTGATTTCCTGTCCTGAACGGCATTCCAAGTCCCTTCAACAGTGCAAACGCTTCCTCATCGGTCTTTGCTGTTGTTACTATTGAGACATTCATGCCGCGCGACCTTATTACCTTGTCATAGCTTATCTCAGGGAAGATTAACTGCTCGCGTAACCCTAAGTTGAAGTTTCCGCGACCGTCGAAACCTTTTCGTGAAATTCCCTGAAAGTCCTTGATGCTCGGCAGTGCCAACGAGATTAGCCTGTCGAGAAATTCCCACATCTTCGCGCCCCTTAAAGTTACACAGCAGGCTACGGGCATATTCTGCCTTACTTTGAAGCCTGCGATTGACTTCTTTGCTCTCTTGAGTAGAGGTGCCTGCCCTGTAATCGCTCTGAGTTCCGCGATAGCAGCGTCCATGAATTTGATGTCAAGCTTTGCATCGCCGACGCCAATGTTCACGACGACCTTCTCAATTTTGGGCATCTGCATGACGTTCTTGTACCCGAAATCGCGGTGAAGGGCTGGGGCAACTTCGTTCTTGTACTTCTCAAGCATTCTCGGTGTCATAGCTTAAAGTCCTCCCCTGTCAATAATTTCTCCACACTTTTTACAGACGCGGACTTTCTTGCCGTTCTCGAGGAACGATTTTCCGACGCGAGTAGAGATCGGAAGAGCACACGTCTGAA